>VBAE01000110.1:0-14124 GCA_005882415.1 Alphaproteobacteria bacterium
TTGAAAAGAAATGATATCGTCATGCCGGACTTGATCCGGCATCCATGAACACGGTTCGAGTCCAGTTCGCGGAAACCTGTGTTCATGGACCCCGGATCAAGTCCGGGGTGACGGCTGTTGGGGGGAAGACGCCGCAAACACCCTCGTCATGCCGGACTTGATCCGGCATCCATGAACACGGATCGTGCCGAAATCTCGCGGACCTGTGTTCATGGATCCCGGGTCAAGCCCGGGATGACGGTTTTCGCTCTCCTATGCCGAGGCGAAATCCAGCCCGATATCCGCCGCGGGCGCCGCTCGGTCGGCACTCGGCCGGCGACGACCGCCACCGCCTCGCGCAGGGTCGCCGGGTCCATATTGTCGAGCAGCAAATGCGTCGCGCCGCCCTCCAGCGCCTCCTCGATCTGGCCGACCCGGTCGACCTCGACGACGATCTCGGCGATCCCCACATCCCGCGCCCGCGCAGCCGCGGCGCGGACCGAGCCGGCGACGGCGACATGATTGTCCTTGATCATCGCCGCGTCCCACAGGCCCATGCGGTGGTTCTTCGCGCCGCCGGTGCGGGTCGCATATTTCTCCAGGAGCCGAAGCCCCGGCAGCGTCTTGCGTGTATCGAGAAGCACCGCTCCCGTCCCCGCGATCGCATCGACATAGGCCCGCGTCAGGGTCGCAACGCCGGAGAGGTGCTGGACCACATTGAGCGCCGACCGCTCGGCGGTGAGCAAAGCCCGCGCTCGCCCCGACACGCGCAGCAAATCCGTCCCGGCCGGCACTCGCGCCCCGTCCTCAACCAGCCGCTCGATCTCGACCTCAGGGTCCAGCGCCCGGAAAAAGGCCTCTGCAAGCCACAGCCCGGCGACCACGATCGCGTCGCGGCTGTCCATCACCCCTCGAAACCGCGCCTCCGCCGGAATCACGGCCGCGGAGGTAATATCCCCCGCCGCGCCGAGATCCTCGGCCAGGGTCGCGCGGACGAAGCCGTCGAGGTCGAACCCTTCGATCACTTCGCGCCGAGCTCCCGCTTCAGATATTCCATCAGCAGAGCCGCCCGCTTGGCGTCCTCGCCATGGTCCGCGCCGACCGAATGCCCCCCTTCCAGATATTCGTGGAAGTAGAAGCGGTTGCCGTACTCGCCGAGCCGCGCCGCCATCTTGCGGGCATGGCCGGGATGAACCCGGTCGTCCTTGGTCGAGCTGTAGAAGAAGGGCGCGGGGTATTTCACGCCCGGCTTCACATTCTGATAGGGCGAATATTGGGAAATGAACGCCCAATCCTCAGGCTTATCCGGGTCTCCGTACTCGTCCATCCATGACGCGCCGGCGAGGAGGTGCGAATAGCGCTTCATGTCGAGCAGAGGCGAACCCGCGATCACCGCCGAATAAAGGTCGGGCCGCTCGGTCATCGCCGCGCCGACCAGCACCCCGCCGTTCGACCGCCCCGAAATCCCGATATGCCCCTTCTCGGTCACGCCGGTGCGGATCAGATCCTCCGCCACCGCATGGAGATCGTCGAAGCTCCTCTGCCGGTTCTCGCGAAGCGCGGCCCGGTGCCAGGCCGGGCCATATTCGCCGCCGCCGCGGATGTTGGCGAGGACATAGGCATTGCCCTCCTCGGCCCAGAACAGGGCCAGCGGGCCCGCGCGATAGGGTTGCTCCGTGAGATAGCCCGGGGTCTGCGCCGCGCGGAAGCCGCCATAAGCGTGGATGAAGGCCGGCACCGGGCCGCTCGTCCCCTTCCGGCGAACCAGGAAGTAGGGAACGCGAGTGCCGTCGGATGAGGTGGCAAAGCGCTGCTCGACGCTGAACTGCGACGCATCGAACCGCGCCGGAAGGCTCTGCACGACCTGCGGCTTCATCGCCGGAGCGACCGCGTAGAGCGTCGGCGGGGTCAGCATCCCCTCGACGGTGACGAAGGCGATGTCCCGCTTGCCGCCGGTGGCGAGGAGATGGACCGTGCTGTTCGCCGGAAGCGCCACCACGCTCTGGGTCCAGCGCCCGTCTGGGCCGGGCCGAAGCGCGTAGAGCCGGCCCGACACGTCCTCCAGCACCTTGACCCACAGCACGCCGTCGGACGCCGAAACCTCCTCGATCGCCTGGCGCGCGCTCGGCGCCATCACCAGCGACGGCGCAGCCTCCTGCCCCGCCTCGATCTTCGCCAGATCCCAGGCGACCGGCATCGCCGGGCAGCGGCACTTTGACCAGCCGGCCGTCCTTCGTCACCAGGCTCAGCTCATTGGTCCAGAAGGTCTTGCCGCGCCGGACGAAGGACCAGCGCCGGGCGCCGTCCTGCGACCCGAAGGACCCCATGCCGACGTCCGCCGCCTCCCCTTGCGCGATCGTCCGAGCCGCCGACAGCGGCGTCCCCCGCTTCCACAATTTGACGATGCGCGGATAGCCCGAGCTGGTCAGCGACCCCTCGCCATAATCGGTCGCGACGATCAGAGTGTCGGCGTCCAGCCAGCTGACGTCGCTCTTCGCCTCCGGAACCACGAACCCGCCCTCGACGAATTTGCCGCTCGTCAGGTCAAACTCGCGGACCACGTCGGCATCGGTTCCGCCCGCGGATACGGAAACCAGGCAGCGGCGATAGTCCGGCGCAAGGCAATTGGCGCCATGCCAGACCCAGCTCTTCCCCTCCGCCTTCCCGAGCGCATCGACGTCGATCACCGTCCGCCACTGCGGCTTGCCGGCGCGATAGGCGGAGAGCGGCGACACCCGCCAGATTCCACGCTTGTGCGAAGCATCCCGCCACAGATTGGCGACGAGGTCCCCCATCACCTCGTCCGGAGCCGCGATCTGCTGCTCGTCGTCCAATATCTCCCGGGCCCGAGCCTCATAGGTGGCGAACTTCGGATCGGCGGTGAGCAGGCTTTCGGTGGAAGCGTTCCAGGCCTTCACCTGCGCCAACGCCCGCTCGCCTTCGACCTCCTCCAGCCAGAGATAGGGGTCTTCCACCGCCTGGTCCGCCGGAGCGGCGGCGAGAGCCTCGTCGGCGACATCGACCGCCGCCGGCTCGGTCGTGGCGAGCGGAGCATGAGCGCAGGAAGCAAGAAGAAGTGCGGCGGCGGCGGCGAAACAACGCAAGGGCGATCTCCGATCGTGGGGGTTCGGGATTAGGGGTTGGGGGTTGGGGACCGCAAGCGTCTCTTTCCCCAATCCCGAACCCCCAAACCCCAAAACCTAGCTGATCACCGGCCGCCCGACATCGCCCTGCCCCACCGTCCGGCCGGCCATGTCCAGCATCCGGTCGAGCGACTTCTTGGCCTGGAGCCGCACCTCCTCCTCGATCAGGATCTGCGGCTGGAGGTCGCGCAAGGCCACGTAGAGCTTCTCCATCGTGTTCAAGGCCATGTACGGGCACATGTTGCAGTTGCAGTTCCCGTCCGCCCCGGGCGCGCCGATGAAGGTCTTGGTCGGCGCCGCTTTTTCCATCTGGTGGATAATGTGCGGCTCGGTGGCGACGATCATCACCTCCGACGGCGACGACAAAGCGTAATCGAGGATTGCCTTGGTCGATCCGACCAGGTCGGCATGGTCGAGGATGTGCGGCGGGCATTCCGGATGTGCGAGGACCGGGGCCCCCGGGTGCAGGGCCTTCAATTTCAGCAGCTCGGTCTCCGAGAACGCCTCGTGGACGATGCAGACGCCCGGCCAGAGCAGCATGTCGCGGCCGGTCTTGCGCTTGAGGTACCCGCCGAGATTCTTGTCGGGGCCGAAGATGATCTTCTGGTCGAGCGGGATCTGCTTCAGGATCACGTCGGCACTCGAGCTGGTGACGATGATGTCGCTGAGTGCCTTCACCTCGGTCGAGCAATTGATGTAGGTGAGGGCGATATGGTCCGGATGGGCCTCGCGGAAAGCCTTGAACTGGTCGGGCGGGCAGCTGTCTTCGAGGCTGCATCCCGCCGCCATGTCGGGCAGCACCACGATCTTCTGCGGCGACAATATCTTCGCGGTCTCGGCCATGAAGCGCACGCCGCAAAAGGCGATCACGTCCGCATCCGTGGCGGCGGCCTTGCGCGAGAGGTCGAGGCTGTCGCCGACGAAATCGGCGAGGTCCTGGAGCTCCGGCGCCTGGTAATAATGGGCGAGGATGACGGCGTTCCGCTCCTTGCGCAGCCGGTCGATCTCGGCGCGGAGGTCGAGCCCGCGCAGGCTCGCAGTCGGTGCGTTCACGTCTCGTCTCCCCGTCAGAGCTCAGCGGCTCGAATTCAGCACATCTTCGATGCGGCGCGACCTGTCGAGCTGCGACGGATCGGCCGCGGCGTCGTCGCGGAAGCGCGCTACCACAGTCGCCTGCACGCCCGCGGCCCGAAGCGGCATCGCAAAGCTCCGCTCGACCGCGCGCCTGGCAGCGTCGCGGGCGAGCTTCAAGGGCATCGGCTGGCCCGCCTGCCGGGCAAGCTCCTGCTGGCCGCGCTTGCGGTTGGCGGCATCCAATGCGCCTTCCGCATTGGTGAGGCGCATCAGAAGGCCGCCGCCGTCATATTCCTGAAGCTGGTCCAATTGCACTTCCGGTTCGGAAATTTCAAGCGGCGGCAAGGAGATGGCGAGGGTTTTGGAGTTGTCGTCCCACTTCATGTCGCCCTGCTGGAGGCGGGCGAGATCGATCTCGTAACGGACCGTGCCGGGCATGATCAGGGTCTTGCGCGCGGAGAGGCCGAAGGTGGTCTGGGTCGAGGTCACCACCGCCACGAAGCGCGCGGCGAAGGCGACCAGGCGCGACTGCTCCTTGACCGACTGGAGGCTGGCGGTGGCGATGCTCTCCGGGTCCGGACCCCTGAACCAGTCGCTTATTCGGACGGAGCCGACGAGAAGCGCGCCGATCAGGATGCCGATGACGACGGCGGGGACGATGAAGGCAGCCTTTTTCATGCCGCGAGACTCCACTGGTCGCCGGCACCACGGACGATGCCCCGTGCCTCCAGATCCTCGAGATGCGCGAGCACGGAACGCCCGGCCGCGGGGAAGAGGCGCGGATCGATCTCCGTGTACATCGCCGCGACCATATCCGGGATCGCGCCGGTGCCGCCGCGGAGCTGGTCCAATATCTGCGCCTCGCGCATGTGGCGGTGCTCGATCAGGCGGCGGACATGGCCGTGCGGGTCCTCCACAGCCGGGCCGTGGGCGGGGTAATAGACGCGGTCGTCCCGGGCGAGCAGCAGGTCGAGGCTCTTCATATACGCCGCCATGTCCCCGTCGGGGGGCGAGACGACGGTGGTCGACCAGCCCATGACATGGTCGCCGGTGAACAGGACCCCGGTGCCGGCAAGCGCCAGGCACAGATGGTTCGACGTATGCCCCGGCGTCGCCAGCGCCTCCAGCCGCCAGCCCGGCCCCTCGACCCCCTCGCCGTCCTGGAGCACCCGGTCCGGCGCATAGTCGCGGTCGAACGCCTCGTCGGAGCGCGGGCCCTCATCGTCCAGCGCAAGCGGGGCACAGCCCACGATCGGCGCCCCCGTCGCCGCGGCAAGCGCGCGGCTGGCGGGGCTGTGGTCGCGGTGGGTGTGGGTGCAGAGGATCGCCGCCACCTTCTCCCCCGCCAGGGCCGCAAGCAGCGCCTCGACATGTTCAGCCAAATCCGGCCCCGGATCGATCACCGCCACCTCGCCCTCGCCGACCACATAGGTCTGCGTCCCGGTATAAGTGAAAGGCGAAGGATTGGGCGCGAGCACCCGGCGCACGCCCGGCCCGACCCGTTCGACCCTCCCGGTAGGCCATTCATCCATCCCCGCCATGTGGCACCTGCCCGCGCGAAAACCAAGGGCGCGGCACGGCCACCGCCCGTTGCGCAGCGCAGCATCGGGGCCTATCTGACGGAGAGGAACGCCGGATAAGGGACCCACATGAGCACTTTCGACGACCGCGAGCGGGCATTCGAGACCAAATATGCGCGCGATCAGGAGATGCAGTTCAAGGTAGTCGCGCGGCGCAACCGCCTCCTCGGCGGCTGGGCGGCCCGCCTCATGGGCCTCAGCGACGTCGAGGCCGAGGCCTATGCCAAAGACGTCGTCCGCGCCGATTTCGAGGAAGCCGGCGACGAAGACGTGATCCGCAAGGTCCTCGGCGACCTCATCTCGGCCGGCGTCGAATGCGACGAAGCCCGCGTCCGCGAGGCGCTCGAGCACAAGAGCGTCGAGGCCCGCCGCCAGCTCATGCAGTCGGACGGCTGATCCCATGCCGATGGCGGCCGACGAGATCGAGCGGCTGATCCGCACCGGCATCCCGGACGCGCGGGTCGAGATCACCGACCTCGCCGGCGACGGCGACCATTATAGCGCGCGCGTCGTCGCCGAGAGCTTCCGGGGGATGCCGCGCGTCGCCCAGCAGCGCCGGGTCTACGAAGCGCTCGGCGGCCGGATGGGCGGTGCGCTCCACGCGCTCCAGCTCACCACCGCAACCCCCGATTAGGAGCACCCCCCAATGTCCGAAGCAAACGCCAAGATCGACGAGATCGTCCAGTCCAACGACGTCGTCCTGTTCATGAAGGGCAGCGCGCTCTTCCCCCAATGCGGCTTCTCCGCCCGCGCGATCTCGATCCTCGACCATCTGGGCGTCGGCTTCGAGACCGTCGACGTCCTCCAGGACCCGGAGATCCGCCAGGGCATCAAGGCCTATTCCGACTGGCCGACCATCCCCCAGCTCTATGTGAAGGGCGAGTTCGTCGGGGGCTCCGACATCATGATGGAGATGTTCGAAGCCGGCGAGCTCCAGCAGCTCCTCGACGAAAAGCAGGTCGCCAAAGCCTGACCCGGGGGGTCTGCCGCTCTTTTTCGATGGTTTGAAAAAGGAAAGGGCGGGCGGCGCGACCGGAACGAAGCGCCAAGCCCGCCCTTTGGACTGTGTGGACGCAGTAAGAGATACACGCCCCGTGCCAACTCGTGCCAACCGCAGTTTTCCGCGGGAGACAGTGGTTCACGCCCGTTAACCGCACCCGCCGAATGTAAGCTTTCCCGACACAAGCCGCGTTCCCGGGCGTCAAAACCCGCGAATTCCGGGCTCCGCTCTCGGCTTCGCGAGCGCATCCACCGCCCAGACCATCGCGTCCGCCCGATCCGGCGACTCCCCAGGCCCCTCATAACCCCCGCCCGCGGTGAGCCCGGCAAGCTCGTCCTCCAGCGCCGGAAACCGCCCGGCAAGCTTCGCCTTCCCCGTCTCGAACAAGGCCGCTACCGGCTCCGCCCGCCGAACCTTGTTCCGCGTCGCGCTGACCAGCCTGACCGGAAGCATCGCCCCGGCGCTTCGAAGCACGCTCTCGACCATGTCGCCGCCCTGGTTCTTCTCCGCCACCACCCGGTCCGCCTCCCAGGCCTCGGCAGTCTTCGCCACCACCTTGGCCCAGCCTTCGGGCCGAAGCCCTTCCACGGAGCAGTCGGCCAGCACATAGGCGACCTTGTCCTCGCTCAGCCCGCACACCACAATTCCGCACGCATTCCCGCCAGCGCTGACCGGCGGATCCACCCCCACCACTATTCTCTCCAACCGAGGCAAAGTACCACTTTGCCTCGATTTCTCGATCGTCTCCCGCGTCCAAAGCGCCCCCGAAACCTCCTCGAACAACACCCCGTCCAGCTCCTGCCGCCCGAGCCTGGTGCCGCCATAGGTCTCCATCGCCCAGGTCACGAACGCCTCGGGAAGATGCGTATTGTCCAGCGTCTTCCCCCGAGTCTCGACCGTCCCCTCGAGCGCTCGGATCCGCCGCACCAGGGCCACCGGCCGAGGCGTCGTCGTCACGATCATCCGCGGCCGCTCGCCCAGCCTCAGCCCCATCTCCAGATTGTCGAACGTCTTATCCCCGTGCCGCCATTTGGCGAGCTCGTCCGCCCAGGCGAAATGATGCTCCGGCCCGCGCAATTTCTCCGGAGAGCGGCCCGAATAGACGAAGCCCTCCGCCCCGTTGCCGAAGTGCAGCACGCGCTTCGTGGGAATCCAGACAGGCTGCTCCCCGCTCCGCGCAGTCGCCAAAATGCCGCTCGGCCCGTCGATCATCACCCGCACCGCCTCGGCCTCGCTCGCGCCGACCAGAGCCACCTGCGCCCCCGGATTCTCGCGCACCCGCGCCCAGATCCACTCCGCTCCGGTCCGAGTCTTGCCGAAGCCGCGCCCGGCCATAAGCAGCCACAGCCGCCATCCGTGCGGCGCCCGCTCGCCGAGTATGTCCGCCCGCGGCTCCTCCTGCCCGCCATGGGCCTGCCAGACCCATTGCTCCCACAGCGCCCGGCGAACCGGCCCCGGCGCCCCTTTCAGGAACCACCGCCATTCCGCATCGCTATCGAACGTGGCGGCGGTCTTCCTCAGCCGAGCCAGCGGAAAGGCGTTCACAGCGCGCCCTCCGCCCCCGACTCCGCACCACCGTCCGAAGCGGAGCTGGCAGAGTCCTGCTCCACCTCAGTCCCGCAGCACGGGCACCGTGCCGGACCCAGAGCCCGGTCGGCCGCGAACTGCGCCCGCACCCGCCGCGAATAGGCGGCGAGCCTTGTCGCCAGCCATTTGTCGACCTCTTCATTGGTCGCCACCGTCGGCCGCCGCCCGACCTTGCGCCGCCCGTGCCGCGCCCGCTCATATTCCCGGACCAGCAGCAGCACCGTCTTCGGGTCGGCGGGCTCGATCATACCGGGGTCGAGGTCCCCGTCGATGGTGATCGCCCCTTCCCTGATCTTGTCCTCCCGCTGCCGAGCCACCGCCCGCGCCACGCCCTGCTCGGAAGCAAGGTCGAACGCCTCGGCAAAGGCCGGGTCCTTCATCCGGTGCTTCCAGACCGTCTGATAGCCGATCCCCGCCTGCTGCGCCGAGAACACGCAATTCCCGGTCGCCGCGAACCACTCCAGGAACACCTTGCGAAGCTTCGCCCCAAACAACTTCCGCCGCGGCGGCACCGCCATCTGCATCTCCCGATGCTTGTTCGGCCGACCATACAACCCGTCCCCGCCACCACCCTTCGCATTGCCCTTCCCAGCCATCTCAGCCTCCCCAGTCCGTTCTGCATTTGTACCGAGAAACGGCGGAAAAGTCAAGGTTTTCAGCACCAGATCGGTTAGGAGTCCAACAGCAGAACCGGCTAAGGCTTTGACCTCACAAAGAAACATAATTCGAATGTTGGAAACCGGCGCGCCGCTTTAGCGGCGCAGCGGTCTGGCACCGCGCCCCCACTTGTGCGAAGAAGGGGAGCCGGCGTGACGGAATTGGTAGACGTGCCACCACAGTGGTCCTGCGCCTCAGGCGCAGGTGCGGGTTCGATCCCCTGCCGCCGGCAACGCACCCCCCTCCCTCTCCCCTCCGCGGGAGAGGGAAAGCCGCGAAGCGGCAGGGAGAGGGCCAGGCACGTACCTCACACGGCCGAACGGCCGCCCAAGCCGAAGATGGTTCACGCAAAGACGCAAAGGCGCAAAGGAGCTGAGGCCTTCAGTCCCCACACCACCCTTTTACCCGCGTCAGCGGAACCAGAGTATCAGCCGCCTTCGCCGGAGGAGCACCGGAACCACGGCCCCTTCGCGCCTTTGCGCCTTTGCGTGAACCAAGCAGCGCCTGAACCTCACCGCGAATGAGGCAACGCCACAGCAGCCCCGCGCCCCGGCGCAGGTGCAGAATTCAAACCCCTGCCGCTGACAAAGCTCGCAGCAAACCCAGCCACTTTGGAATTCAACATCGCGATTCGAGATCACGCGGCTTAAGCTACTGGTCGCAATGTTCAGTAGGAGATGAGTGGTGCCTACTCCACCGGAGAACGAGCGGCCTTATCGGTTCTTTAATTCGGAATTTCTGAAGCCTCTCAGCGAGCTTGGCCGTCTCCGAATTGGAACAGCTGCCGAATATCGGCAGGCCGACGGGAAAGTAGGCGGTCGCGCCGATGCGACCGACAACGCAACTGTGTGGACGGGCAAGCCTGATCTACACTCTGTGGATAACAGTCATCCCCTCTTTCGTGCATTTAACGACGGGAAAAAGCCAGAATTCAAGCATAAGGTAAACATGATATTTGGAACCTTGATATTCGCTCCGCATGCATACCTTTTGTGCATGTCCACAGAACTAACACCATACCTACGGCGCCGCATGAAAAATGACTTTGGATACGATATGTTCTTCAGGGTCTTGGATGTTCCTGCATTTCTACAGAATCTCTGCGAAGCGGACGCACGCCTGATGACCGAGGGGACGGTAGCTCGGGTTGAGTATAGCGATGCGCAACTGAAAGCCCGGGAATTCCCGATGCGTAACGAGGATTTTGTGAAGACGCTGGACTATTCTTGGCAGCGGG
Organism: Alphaproteobacteria bacterium; assembly: GCA_005882415.1. Taxonomy (GTDB): domain Bacteria; phylum Pseudomonadota; class Alphaproteobacteria; order Sphingomonadales; family Sphingomonadaceae; genus Allosphingosinicella. The sequence goes on from VBAE01000110.1 coordinate 10,258, forward strand.
AACTCAGATTCCGATGGCCAAATGAGAATGCTAGGGACGGGTTTATAGTCGACGCGCCAACAATTTTACCCTTCATAGAATTCGGTGAGCTTTAATCGACTGGCTTGGGGCAGCTGACACCGCAGAAAATTGCGCACGTGTCTTTCTCTTCCGCCCCTCAAGCCGCCTCCCTCACCCTCACCCTCACCTGCCCCAGCCCCTCGCGCCGTGGCCCGATGCTGATCTCGATGTCGTGCCCCAGCGCCCGCAGACAGGCTTCCAATTTCTCCTGGCTGATGTCGTCGAGCTTGCCGCGCGTGATTAGTGAGAGCTTTGGCTGGGTGATCGGCATAAGCGCAGCCGCTTCCCGCTGGGTCAGCCCGAGCTCCGCCACAGTCTTCTGGATGCGCAGGGCGAGCTTGGCCTTGACGATATAGCCCGGATCGAGCCCGAGCTCATCGAGCACGCTCGTCCCGGCAGCGGTAACATGGTCTCGCATCATCATCCTTTCGCTCTTCCGCCGGCCGCCTCCAGCCGCCTCACCTCCGTCAGTCGCGCTTCGATCGTCTCCTTGTCGCGCTTCGGCAGGTTGCGGCCGCTGGTGGACTTCTTCTTGAAGCAGTGCAGCACGTAGATCCGGTCCTCGAAGTGGGCGGTGTAGACGGCGCGATAGGTGTCGCCGTCGTCATCCTCCAAAATCTCGATCAGGTTCGGCTTGTATCCCGTGAGCGTCTTTGCATGGTCATAAGGGAGATCGTTCTGCGCCAGCCCCAGGGCATAGCCGAACGTCTGACGAACCTCGATCGGCATGGCGCACAAATCCTTGTAGCTGCTCCCGATCCAGCGAATCTCCCTCCGATCCATCGCTACCCCCGCCGCCCGCTGATACCAGAAGTGGGATCAGACGACAAGAAGGCTCCCCAATCGTGCCCCCCCACCCACCCGCAAGTACCACTTGCGGACGTGGGTATCCCTCTCCTATATGCCGGCCCGTCCGGCGGGTGCTAAGCGCCTGCGGGAGCTCGGCTTAGGCTAGCGCGCGAGGGGAGAGAGGCGAAGACGCCCCACCTCGACGCGCTTTTTTGCGCATTCGCTCCGCTCCGCTCGCGCCCCTCAGCGCCCGCCAGACGCTTCCGCCGCATGGGGCGGCGGAGGCGGCACGGGTTCCAAGACCGTCGGAGACAACCGGCGGCCGGAATACGAAAACACAGGAAGACCACTTTTATGGCAACATCGGCGATGCCGACCCGCGACGATTTCGCGGCACTCCTCAACGAAACCCTGGGCGGCGAGAATGAAGGCTTTGAAGGCAAAGTCGTCAAAGGCACCGTCACCGCGATCGAGAACGACCTTGCGGTCATCGACGTCGGGCTGAAGAGCGAGGGCCGGGTTCCGCTTCGCGAATTCGCAGCGCCGGGCCAGAAGGCCGAGATTCAGGTCGGCGACGTCGTCGACGTCTATGTCGACCGTGTCGAGAACCACCAGGGCGAAGCGATGCTGTCGCGCGACCGCGCACGCCGCGAGGCCGCCTGGGACAAGCTCGAGACCGAATTCACCGCCGGCAACCGCGTCGAGGGCGTGATCTTCGGCCGCGTCAAGGGCGGCTTCACCGTCGATCTGGGCGGCGCCGTCGCCTTCCTTCCAGGTTCGCAGGTCGACATCCGCCCGGTGCGCGACGTTACCCCGCTGATGGACATCCCGCAGCCCTTCCAGATCCTGAAGATGGACCGCCGCCGCGGCAATATCGTCGTGTCGCGCCGCGCCATCCTTGAAGAGACCCGCGCCGAGCAGCGCACCGGCCTCATCCAGAGCCTGGCCGAGGGCCAGGTCGTCGAGGGCGTGGTCAAGAACATCACCGATTACGGCGCCTTCGTGGACCTGGGCGGCATCGACGGCCTGCTCCACGTCACCGACATCAGCTACAAGCGCGTCAACCACCCGTCCGAGGTGATCAACATCGGCGACACCGTCCGGGTCCAGATCATCCGCATCAACCGCGAGACCCAGCGTATCAGCCTCGGCATGAAGCAGCTCGAGGCGGATCCGTGGGAAGGCGCTGCCGCTAAGTATCCGGTCGGCGGCGTGTTCCGCGGCCGGGTGACCAACATCACCGAGTACGGCGCGTTCGTCGAACTCGAGGCCGGCATCGAGGGCCTGGTCCACGTCTCCGAGATGCTCTCAGGAGGTGGACGTGGCGGTGCTCGAGGTCGACGGCGAGAAGCGCCGCATCTCGCTTGGCTTGAAGCAGGCCCAGTCCAACCCCTGGGCGGCCTTCGCCGAAACGCATCCGATCGGCACCGAGGTCGAGGGCGAGGTCAAGAACGCGACCGAGTTCGGCCTGTTCATCGGCCTCGACGGCGACGTCGACGGCATGGTCCACATGTCGGACATCGCCTGGGGCATCACCGGCGAGGAGGCATTGAACCTTCACCGCAAGGGCGAGAGCGTCCAGGCGGTGGTGCTCGACGTCGACGTCGAGAAGGAGCGCATCTCGCTCGGCATGAAGCAGCTCGAGCGCGGCGGCGTCGCCAAGGGCGGCGCTTCGGGCGGCGTCAACAAGAACGAGACGGTGACCGTCACCGTCCTCGAAGTCCGCGACGGCGGCCTGGAAGTCCAGGTCGGCGAGGACGGGGCGACCGGCTTCATCAAGCGTACCGACTTGGGCCGCGACCGCGACGAGCAGCGTCCGGAGCGTTTCCAGGTCGGCCAGAAGTTCGACGCGATGGTGATCGGGTTCGACCGGTCGAAGAAGCCCAACTTCTCGATCAAGGCGCTCCAGATCTCCGAGGAGAAGCAGGCCGTCGCCCAGTACGGCAGCTCCGACAGCGGCGCGTCGCTCGGGGACATCTTGGGTGAGGCTCTAAAACTCAAAAACGACAAGTAATTTCAATTACTTAGCGAAAGGGGCAGGCGTCTGACGGCGTCTGCCCCTTTTTTCGTCCGTAAGAGGCACAAATCGTGCGGCGGGAACGGAAAATTCCGCTTCTCGCAAACCTGCGATATTGCGTTTCCCCAAAATCTGTCGTTTAACCTGAGTTAGCGGTGCGGCGGGGGGTCGCGCATGCCGCTGTTAGTTCAGGAATTTCCTTTATGTCGGGGGGAGCTGTGATCCGTTCCGAGCTGGTGCAGAAGCTGTGCGACGACCATCCCGATCTCACGGGTAAAGAGATCGAGCGGGTCGTGTCGGCGTTCTTCGAATCGGTCGTCGATCAACTGCAGGCCGGTGGCCGAGTCGAGCTGAGGGGCTTCGGCGCCTTCTCGACCCGCGACCGCGACGCCCGCAAGGGCCGCAACCCGCGCACCGGCGATTCGGTCGACGTCGACGCCAAGCGCGTCCCCTATTTCAAGCCGGGCAAGGAGATGCGCGAGCGCCTCAACGTCTGAGGCTCCGCACGTCCTCGAAACGGCACCGGGAGGGGGGCGAATCGCCCCCCTTTTCTTATCCACAGGTGAGAGTAGACTTCGCCGTCCGACTCGGGGGAGGCGGGCCTGTGGGCGTTCGGCAAGATGCGGGGATCTTCCGATGGAATCGAACGAGAGATATTATTGGCGCCGCGCGTCGGAGGAGCTTTACGCAGCCTCCCGAGCAATCACACCCGCTGCCGAGACGAGGCGCCGGCAGCTCGCCCAGACCTATCTGGACAAGCTCCGCGAGCTTGCCGATCCGGACTCGGAATGGCCGCTGCCCGGGCCGCGCCCGGGAATCGCCGACGAACTCCGCTCGCTCGCCGGCCTGATCCACGAACCGGAGCTCATCGCCGAGCCGGGCTGAGCGCCCTTTTCAGATCATTTAGGCTTGCATGCGCCCCCGCCGCCGGGCCACCTGCGCGCGTGCGGACGTGGCGGAACCGGTAGACGCCGGAGACTTAAAATCTTCTGCCCCTCGGG
>VBAE01000110.1:14142-27101 GCA_005882415.1 Alphaproteobacteria bacterium
GGTGATAGTGCGGAATTCTGCAGTCAAATTGCTTTGGAGCAGAAGCGACCAGCTAGGGTGGCTTCACCTATTGCGTGATGGTGACGAGCCCCCTAGCCCAACCTCGACCAGCTAGCGTGCTGTGTCTGCAAGGAGCCAGCACGCGCACGGCCGCGTTGGTACCGCTGACCCGTCGTCCAAGCGTAATTGGAAGGCTGGTGGCGGCCCGAACTCGATCACTGACGCTGTATCTTGCGAGTAACCGAATGCGTCAATTCGGAACGCTTCCAATCCGTGCCTTGACCTCCCGCCACTTGGATGCTGGCTTGGGAGCAATGAAAACGATCAAACAGCTTTCCGAGGATGTGTCGAGCGCGTTTGCAGGCAGATCCAAGCGAATGAACTTCGCAACGGTGTTTGTTAAGACACTCCTCATTGGTGCCGGGACAGCGCTGGTCGGCGTGGCTCAGTTTGCCCAAGTTCCGAGAGGCCAGAATCTAAATGCCTGGCAGGGTGCTGGGATCGTCGGCTGCATCATTGTCCTCCTTGGTGCTCTTTTTATGATCTTTACCGAGGACGATCCAACTAAAGAGCTGACGCTTGCACGCTCCGCGGTGGAACGCGCCAGGGAGCTAGAAACAGTCGCAGCCGACTTAGCTGCTTACAAGGATGAGGTGGACCGTAGCGCCGAATTATATTTCGCCTTTGGGCTGATGAGAGGCGTCCTCGAACGGACCATTGCGGACGGCGCTCCGGTGTCCGCCTCGGATATTGCCCGGGCCCTCTTGGCAGTCGCGGGACGGCACCTAGCGATTGCGATGGGGTTCAACATGGCTGATGAATGGACCCTATCGATCTATGAGGCAGTGCCGAGTTCCACGGGTGGAGAGGAGCTCGCATGTGTCGCATCGAAGCGTGCGATCGAGTGCGATATCAGTAAGACACGCCGATGGCCTTCTGGGATCGGAGTGGCAGGCATTTGCTATGCTGGCGGCTTCGAAAGGATCGTGCCGGATATGTGGGCACCCGGCATCGGCAACCTGTACACTGCGACGATCCGTCAGTCGTACGATCAAAAACGGTACCGTTCGGTCGCCGCCGTGCCGATCTCCGTCGGGAGAGGGCGCCGTCCTTGGGGCGTAGTCATTGGAACAAGCGCTGTTCAGCATCATTTTGTGGAGACGGAGTCTGGCCTCGAGAGTGCCGAAGGAGCAAGAGCCCTTGCAGCGATGATGGCCTTGGGTGTAGCAATAGCATCGAAGGGTTCTCCTCCGCCTGGTCGGAAAGCTCCCCAGAGTCCCACAGGACCGGGGTCAGCTCCTGTTCAAGAGTGACATGCGACATGGCTGACGTGAACGAAAACCATCAAATCGCCAATGATAAGCAGCAAGCCCCCACAGTTGACTTGCAGCAATCCCAATCGCCGGAGGCTGAAATGGACCGGCAGATCGAGGAGTTGATAGCTCGCGTTGTGGGTGGTGATGCCGACGCCGCAGACTTGGCAATTCTGCACGTTCTCAGCGCCGGACGGGCGCGCAAACTGAAGTTCCAGGGCCGCACTGCCGGCGATGCCACGGCGGAAAGGCGTCGATACGGCTGATCTGAGAGATTGCCTGTCTAACGACGACACTGCCGACCGGCCAAGGGCGACCCCACGCGGATCAGACGATACAAGCCCATCTTATCAATCTCCGTGCAAAGCATGGCACGAGGGCTCGTAGGGCCAGCATTTCAGAATCGTTGAAACCGTTCCTACAGGGAAGCCCCACTCACCTAGTGAATACGCGAGCTAAAGCCGACGCCTCGATGGAGAGAGATTGGGGACGGCGGATTCGGAGAAAGGGGCTCTAGCGCCCCTCCGCCGCCTACCCCTTCCTCAGTTGAAGATCGCCGTCAGCTTGCTCACGCCGCCCGCCGTCGATGCCTTGCCGACGAAGATCGGGAGCGGGGGGAGTTTGGGGTGGTTGATCGTGTAGGCCGTGTTGCCGGCAGGGATCTTCTTCGCGCTGCTCTGGAACACCACTGCGAAGGCCTGGGCGCGGACGCCTTTGGGGCGGCGGCCGGTGGCGGAGAGGTTGCGGACCTGGGTCACCTTCCACAAGGACGGCCCGCCCTCGCCTTCGAAGGTGAAGCTCTCGCCGACGATCTTCAGCCAGTCGGCGGCGGTGCCGTTGCGCAGCGAGACGAAGGTTCGGTCCCACCAGCTGGCATTGTTCTTGGAGCCCGTCGACAACCAGCTGAAGCCGATCCCGGCGGCGGCCGCCGCCGCGGCGACGCTCCCCAAAGCGAGGCCGATGATCAGCTTGCGCCGCGTGAACAGGTCGTTCGCCTGGATGTCCATGAAATTCCCCTTTGCCCTTGTGGGCAAGGTATCATGGCGGCGGGCGCGGCGCAAACTAGGTCCAATATGGACCTTTCTTGAGGCCGCTGCTAACGCAGGCGCCAAGGCCGTGCCAGCCCCCTGCGCTGCGGCCGAGGGCCGGGCCCGGACATCCAGTCCACACGGGTCCGGCCCGCCTTCCCTCACTCGCGGAAGGCGGTCTCGCTGAGGCGGGTGATCGGGGTCATCAGATATTGGAGCACCGTCCGCTTCTCGCCGATCAGGGCGACGTCGGCGACCATGCCCGGGCCGATCGGAAGCGCATTGCCCTGCTGGTCCTTCAGCGCATCGGTCTTGGTCCGCACCCGCACGTGGTAGAAGGTTTCGCCGGTCCGCTCCTCCAGCACCGCGTCGGGCGAGATCGTCGCGACGGTCCCTTCCAGCGCCCCGAACACCGACGGATCGTAGGCGGTGATGTTGACCTTGGCGTGCTGGCCGATGCGGACGAAGGCAATGTCCTGCGGCCGCACCCTGACCTCGACCAGAAGGCTCTTCTCCGACGGCACGATCTCGACCATCGGGGCCCCCGGAGCGACGGTGCCGCCGACGGTGGTGACCATCACTCGGTTGACCTTGCCGTCCAATGGCGCCCGCACCACCGTCCGGTCGACCCTCTGCTCGAGCGCGGGGAGCGCCCGCTGGCGGGCGGCAAGCTCGCCCTGGGCGGTGGCGAGCTCGGTCGCTGCCTGGGAGCGCCAATCCTGCATCTGCTGGCTGAGCGCCGAACGCGCCTCGGCCACCGCCGAGGACGCCCGTGCCAGCCCCGACGCCGCCGCCGCAGCCTCGCTCGCTGCCACCGAGGCCGCGCTCTCCGCCTGGAGCAGCGACAGCCGCGGCTCGATCCCCTTGGCGACCAGAGGCCGGAGCACCGCAAGCTCGGACCGCCGCGTCTCCCGCTCGGTGCTCCGCGCCTCGAGCGCCGACTGCGCTTCCATCACCGCGCGCTCCGCCTGCGCGATCCGCGCCCGGCCGGCATTCTGAAGGCTGTTCAGCTCCTGCATCCGCGACGCGTGCAAGGCCCGCTCGACCTGGATCTGGTCGGCCGTCCCGCGATCGTGGGCCGGCGGATAGATCGGCTCATGGCCGGTGACCTCGGCCGTCTTGTCGAGCCGGATCAGCTCCGCGCCCTGCTTCACCTGCTGGCCGGGCTGGACCAGGATCGCATCGACGATCCCGCCTTCCAAATTCGACACGATCTGGAGCTGCGAGCTCGGGATCACCCGGCCTGCGCCGCGCACGGTGCGGTCGAGGGTGGTGAGCGCCGCCCAGGCGACCGCGATCGCGAAGAAGCCGACCACGCCCCAGAACAGCAGGCTCGACGCCCCCTTCGGCTTGATCCGGTCGGTATAGTCTTCGAGATGGTGGTGCTCGGACATTCGTCAGGCGGCTTTCTGCGGTCTGGTGATCTGCTTCAGGACCTCGTCGCGCGGCCCGTCCATGATCACCTTGCCCTTGTCCATCAGGATCACTCGGGTGACGAGCTGGAGCAGTGGCGGCCGGTGGGTGATGACCATGAAGGTCCGTCCCGCCATCTCCTGCTGCAGGCGCTGGATGAGCGCGGTCTCGGTCTGGGTGTCCATCGCGCTGGTCGGCTCGTCGAACACCAGGATCTGCGGCTTTCCGGCAAGCGCCCGGGCGATCGCGATCGACTGGCGCTGGCCGCCCGAAAGCCCCTCGCCGCGGTCCGCCAGCCTCAAATCGTAGCCGTTGGCGATCTGGCCCATGAACTGGTGGGTGCCGGAGAGCTCCGCTGCGCGCATCATCTCCTCGTCGTCCATGCCCGGCCGGCCGAGGATGATATTCTCGCGCACCGATCCGGTGAGCAGAACGCTCTCCTGCATCGCCGCGCCGATATGGCTGCGCATGTTGGAAGGGTCGAGCTGGCGGATATCGGTGCCGTCGATCATCACCAGCCCGTCCTCGGGCGGATAGAGGCCGAGGACGAGGCGCGCGATGGTCGACTTGCCCGAGCCGACCCGGCCGAGAATGGCCACCCGCTCGCCCGGCTCGACGATGAAGCTGACCTCGTCCAGCGCCTTTTCCGGAGCGCCCGGATAGCGGAAGGAAACGTTGCGGAACTCGAGCTTGCCCTTGGGCGCGGTGAGCAGCAACGCCTCGCCTTCCGGACCTTCCGGCGGCATTTCCATCATCTGGTTGAGCTGGCGGTAGGCGGTGCGCGTCGAGGTGATGCGCGACAGCAGCTGCGAGATCTGCGCCAGCGGAGCCACCGCGCGGCCGGCGAGGATCGAGCAGGCGATAAGCCCGCCCATGGTCAGGTCGTGGGCCGCGATCAGCTCCACGCCGACGATGACCACGCCGGCGTAGGAGATGGTGCCCGCGGACGTCGCGGTGGTCACGCCGATGGTCGAGATCAGGCGCTGGCGGAGCGAGCTGTCGCTGTGCCGCTCAACCGCAAGCGCCCAGCGCTTCTTGAGCAGCGGCCCGGCGCCGGCGGTCTTGACCATCTCCAGCCCGCCGATCGCCTCGACCAGCACCGACTGCTTGGCGAGCCCCTCGCCCATCGAGCGGGCGGAGAGCCGGTCCATCGCCGGCTGGGTAAAGGCGCCGACCCCGACCACGATCGGAATGGCGATCAGCGGCACCAGCACCACGCTTCCGCCGATCAGGAAGACGACGACCAGAGTGACGAGGATGAAGGGCACATCGACGATGGCCGTCATCGTTGCCGAGGCGAAAAAGTCGCGAAGCGCCTCGAGCTCGCGCATCAGCCCGGTCAGCGAGCCCGTCGATCCCTTCTTCAGGTCCATCCTGATCGCGAGCAGCCGCGAGAAGACCCGCTCGCCCACTTCGAGGTCGATCTGCGCACCCGCATAATCGACGAAGTAAGCGCGCAGCAGCTTCAGGATGAAGTCGAACACGACGATGATCGCGAGGCCGATGGAAAGGCCGATCAGCGACGAGGTGGCGTTGTTCGGTACGACGCGGTCGTAGACCGTCATCGTGAACAGCGAGGTGACGAGGCCGAACAGGTTGATCAGAACCGCAGCCACCGCGACCTTGCCGTAGGTCGACTTCTTTTCGTCGGCCAAATTATCCTCCCAGCTTCTCGGGCTGGATTGCGAGTGCATCGAGTAGTCGCCCGGTGCGCGATAGCAGGACGTAGCGAGCCGCGTCCAATTCGGTGAGCGACTGGATGTAGGAAGCCGCCGATTCGAAATAAGAATCCTCGGCCGCGACGACGTCGAACAGCGATCCGCGGGCGACCCGGAAGCGCTCTGCGATGACGTCGCGCGAGCGGCGGGCGGCGAGATAGGATTCCTGGATCGAGGCGAGCTGCTGCTCCAGCGCCTGTACGTCGGACCAGGCGATGGACGCGTCGCGCGACGATTCCTCGCGGATCCGGTCGGCCCGGGCCTCCGCCGCCCGCGCCCGCGCGTCGACCTGTCCGACCCGGGCGTCGATCCCGCCGAACAGGCGCTGGCGGAAGCTGATCCGCGCGCGGACGTCGTAATCCTTGTCGTTCTCGAACACGCCGTAGCGGCCGGCATCGATGCCCCCGCTCAAATTTCCGAGCCGGTCGGCGCGGGTCGCCTTCGCTTCCTTGCGCGCGGCCTCGGCGGTGGCTTCGGCCGAGCGCACCGCGGGAGAAGTTTCGGCGGCGAGGGTCGCGGCGTCCTTGCTGGGCGTCAGCGTCGCGGGGGGCGGCGAGCGTTCGACGTCCGCGGGCGGCGGGCTTCCGGTCAACTCGGTGAAACGGGCCTCCGCGTTGGACAGCTGGCGGCGATATTGCGCGAGGCGGGTCTCGGCCTGGGCGATATAGCTTTCCACCCGCGCCACGTCCCCCGGCGCGGACACGCCTTCATGGACTCGCTCCTCGACCGCAGCCTTGAGCTCGCGCTGGCTGGCGACGAAGGCCTCGGTGAGGCTGAGCAGGGCGCGATAGCCGAAAACGTCGTACCAGGAGGCGACCGCGGCGAGCGCGACCCGGTCTGCGGCGCTTTCGACGTCCGCCTGCGATCCGCGAAGGCTCGCCCGCGCACCTGCGACCCTGGCATCGCCCGCGCCGAAGTCGAAGATGGTCTGGGTCACCGACAGCAAAGCGTCGGTTCGCTGCTCGGGCCGGCTGCGCTCGACGATATTGTCGGGGTCGTTCGAGAATTCGCGCGAAAGGACCCGGTAGCCGGTGACGCTGAAGTCGCCGGAAGGAAGCTGGCGCTCCTTCGCCTCGCGCAAGGCCGCGCGGGCTTCCTCGCTGGTCGCGACCGATTCGGCGGTTCCCGGATGACGCTCGACCGCGGAGGCGATGAAGGTCCTGAACTCGGCGAAGCTCGCCTGCGCCCGGCTCAGGCGGAGGATCGGGTCGGCGGCGACGTCGACATCGAGCGGCTCCTGGCTCGGCGCCGGAAGCGCAGTCGGCTTTTGGGTCGGGGCAGGAGGCGCGGCCGGAGTCTGGGCGAGCGCGCTCACCCCCATGGAGAGGGCAAGGACGAGCGAAATCGCGCGCAGAGAGGCGGTTACCATGGTTCCTGAAAAATCCCCCGCGCGTCCCTAATACGGCTGTGCCGAATAAACTAGGCTAAGTTTCTGCCCCGGCAAGCCTTTCAGCTTGCTGACTGAGCCAGCCGTCCGTTCTCGAACGACACGATCCGGTCGCAAAAAGCGAGGCTGGAGTCGCGATGGGCGATCATCACCACCGTCGGCCGCTCCGGCAGCGCGCGGATCCGGTCGAGCAGCGCCTCCTCGCCGGCAATGTCGATCGCGTTGGTCGCCTCGTCGAGCAGTAGCAAGCGCGGCCGGCGGACCAGCGCCCGGGCAAGCGCGATCCGCTGCCGCTCGCCGCCCGAGAGCAATGTGCCGCGCTCGCCGACCACGGCCTCCAACCCGGCTGGGAGGCGGCGAACGATCCCGTCCGCGCCGGCGAGGGTGAGCGCTTCCCACAAGGCCGCCTCGTCCGCTTCCGGCCGCGCCCAGAGCAAATTGCCCCTGATGCTGTCGTGAAACAGGAACGGGTCCTGCGAAACGTAGCTGATCGCACTCCGCCAGGCGGCGAGCAGCGGCCCCTCGAGCGGGGCGCCGCCGACGGTCACCCTTCCCTGCTGAGGTGCGTAGAGGCCGACGAGCAGGTCCGCGAAAGTCGTCTTGCCCGCACCGGAAGGTCCGGTGAGGCCGAGGATGGTGCCCGGCTCGATGACGAGGTCGATGCCCGCCACGCCGGCATCGTCCTGGTGGCGGTAGGTGACCCCGCGAAATTCGATGGGGCCTTGCGGGACCGCCACCGATCTCGGCGGAAGCACCTGGGAAGCCACCGAAAGCTCCGCCTGAAGCGCCTTCACCGAACCGTAAGCGGGGAGGCTGTGGAAGATGTGCTGCGCGCTCGCCTGGAGCTGGGCGGCGGGGCCGTTCATCCGGGCCAGCACGAACAGGAAGGCGATGAGGGCCGACGGCGCCGCTCCGATCAAGCCGACTCCGATTAGGATGACCAGCCCGGCGATCGCCGCGGCGAGGGCGGTGAGCGTAAGCTGGGTCCCGGTCCGCTGACGGATGAACGCCACCCGCCGCGATGCCGCCCGCTCCTGGCTGTGGCGAAATTCGGCGAGGAAGCCGCCCTGCAGATTCTGGCTGAGCGCGAGCTTCAGCCCGCCGAGGAATTGGGCGGTGCCGGTGATCAGCCCGAGATTGGTCTCGTTGAGCCCGCTTCCGAGCTCCGCCGAGCGGCGCAGCACCGGCCGAAGTGCGAGCGCCCCCGCCCCCAGCAGCACCCCGACGAACAGGGCCAGCAGCGGCGACAGCAGGAAGATCAGCAGCCACTGCCCGGCGAGCAGAGCCGCCGACACGGACGACTGGAGGAGGAGATAAGCGGCATTGCCGATCCCCTGCACATCCTCGCCGAGGACATGGGTGATCCGCCCATGGCTGAGCCGGGCGACCGCGTCCCAGCGGCTCTGCGCGAGCAGTTCGACGATCCGAAGCCGCTGCGCCTCGACGAACCCGGTCTGGAGCTCCGCCATCGCCACGTCGCGGCGCAGGATGACGAAGGCGCGAAAGGCGATCAATGCCGCGAACAGGCCGAGCAGGAAGAGGAGCTGAGTCGTCCGCGACCCCGCGGGCGCGAGGCTGAGCAGCGCCCGCGTTGCGCCGTCGAGCCAGCCATTGCCGGTGCCGGAGCCGAGCAGCACCCCGAGCAAAGGCAGGAGCAGCAGGATTCCCACGCCGTCCAGCACCGCCCCGAGCAGCAAATAAAGGCCGAGCAGAAGCCCGCGCGGCCCGGTGTAGCGCGCGAAATCGCGCACGAAGCCGCCAAGCATCCCCATCAGCCTTGGCCCGGATAGGTGGCGAGGCAGGCATGGCCTTCCGCCTCCTCCCCCCCGATCAATATCTCGCCGTCGAGGCTGACCCAGACATGGGCGCTGAGCCCCTTCCCGCTCCCCTGCCCCACGCCGTAGTGAAGCACCGTCGGCACCCCCCGCCGCCGCAGCATCCAGTGGAGCGCAAGCCCGCGCTGGAAGCAGACCGAACGCCAGGGGAGGAACGGCGCGCTCGCCCGCACCGCCCAGGCCGCGCTCTCGACGAAGGCGGCGGGCGCACGAGGCCCCTGGCGGCCCTGGAAGCGGCTGAGGCGGGCGGCGAGCGTCCTGAACGGAAGCAGCCGGATCGCCGCCGACGCCGCCCCGATCGCCGCGATCGCCTCGGCGAGGAGGAGCCGCTCGCGCCAGCTGGTGCGGCCGAGGCGGCGGAAGAAGGTGGCGGTGCGCATCGGCGGCGACCCTAGCGATTGAAGGGCAAGGCGCATAGAGAATGGCCGCTCGAGGAGGCATGGTGGCGAAAGACGATTTTCCGCAAGAATTCAGGCTGGTCGCGGCGTGCTGCCGCTGGCCGCGCTCGGACTCGCGCGTCGCCGCCGTCCGCGCCGCCGCCGCCGCGCCGCTCGACTGGGCGAAGGTCCTCCAGGTCGCCCGCCGCCACCGGGTCGAAGGCCTCGTCCATGACGGCCTCAAATCCGCCCACGTGGACGTGCCCGCCGAAGCGGCGGCCGATCTCTCCGCCGAAGCCTCCCGAATCGCGCTCCAGAACCTCCTCTTCGCTGCCGAATGCGGCCGCCTCGCGCGCGCCCTCGAAGCCGCCCAAATCCCCCACCTCGTCCTCAAGGGCCTGACCCTCAACGCCCTCGCCTACGGCACGCTCGCGCTCAAGAAAGCTTGGGACATCGACATCGTCATCCCTCCAGCCGCCGTCGCCCGCGCCTGCGCTGTCCTCGCCCAGGCCGGCTATGAGCGCACCCTCCCCGGCCCCGAGATCGGCCCCGACCAGTTCCAGGCATGGCTCGCCGCGTCGAAGGACATGATCTGGACCCATCCGGCCAAGAACATCCCGGTCGAGCTCCACCGCGATCTCGTCGACAGCCCCCGCATGCTCCCCGGCATCTCCGCCGAGACGCCGCCGCAGATGGTCGAGATTGCGCCCGGCATCACCCTCCCCACGCTGCCGATCGAGCCGCTTTTCGCATATTTATGCATCCACGGCGCCACCCATGCATGGTCGCGGCTGAAATGGATCGGCGACGTCGCCGCCCTCCTCGCCGTCCGCTCCGAGGGCGAGATCGAGCGCCTCTACCGCGCCTCCGTGGCGCTGGGCGCCCGCCGAGCCGCGGGCCAGGCCCTGCTCCTCGCCGAACGCCTGTTCACCCTCCCCCTTCCGCCTCCCCTCAAGGCCGAGCTGGAGCGCGACCGCAAGGTCCGCTGGCTCGCCGCCCTCGCAATGGGCACCCTGCTCAAGGGCGAGGGCGCGAAGGAAGCCGACCTGAGCCTGCTCGGCACCGTGCCGATGCACCTCTCGCAGCTCCTCCTCGTCCCCGGCTGGCGCTACAAGGGCGCGGAGATGATCCGCAAATCGTCGAGCCCGATGGACCGCGTCGAATTCCCACTGCCGAGGCGTGCCCACTTCCTCTACCCGCTGCTCGTCCTGCCGCTCTGGCTCTGGCGCCGCGCGAGGATCAGCCGAGTACGCTGAGGATCCGCTCTGCTTCCGCGAACAGCGCCGGGTCGACCTTCGCGCCGGACGCCGCGGCATTCTCCTCCACCTGCTCGGGCCGCGAGGCGCCGATGATCGCGGACGCGACATTGGGCTCGCGAAGCACCCAGGCGAGAGCGAACTGGCCCATCGACAGCCCCGCCTCCGCGGCCAGAGGCTTCAGCCGCTGCACCGCCGCAAGCACATCGTCCCGCATCAGCCGCGAGATGAAGCCGCCCATCTCCTCGCTGGTCGCCCGAGTCCCCTTGGCCGGCGCCTGCCCGGGCAGATACTTCCCCGTCAGCACTCCCTGCCCCAGCGGCGACCAAACGATCTGCGAAATCCCGTTCGCGGCGGAGAGCGGAATAACCTCCGCCTCCGGCGCGCGCCACAGAAGGGAATATTGCGGCTGCGACGAAACGAACTTCTCCACCCCCGCCATCTCGATCGCCGCCCGGATCTTGTCGGCCGGCCATTCCGAGAAGCCGAGAAACCGCACCTTCCCCGAGCGGACGGCGTCGCTGAGCGCCCGCATCGTCTCCTCGAGCGGCGTCTCGTCATCGTAACGGTGGCACTGGTAGAGATCGATGACGTCGGTCCGGAGCCGCTTCAGCGACGCGTCGAGCTGCTTTTCCACCTGTGCGCGCGACAGGCCCCGGTCCTCCGCCGTCATCGGGAAATAGAGCTTGGTGGCGAGCACATAGCTGTCCCGCCCCCGTCCCTGAAGCGCCTCGCCGAGAAAACTCTCCGCCGCACCTCGGCCATATATATTGGCAGTGTCGACGAAATTGATCCCAACATCGAACGCCCGATCAAGGCACGCCCGCGCCTTGTCCGCTTCCACGCCCACCCCGTAAGTGAGCCAGGAGCCCAACGATATTTCAGAGACTTGGAGGTCGCTCGAGCCGAGCTGGCGGTATTGCATCGGAGGACTCCCTGACGGCGGTGGGACGAGGCCCACCCCTTCGCGCGCGGCGGGCGGGCTTGCAATCCGCAAAAAAGGAGAGAGGGATGGCCCGAGGCAGGAGGGGCGGCAGGATGAAGAGCTTTTGTTTGTTGGCCGCAGCGGCTTTGCTCGCCTCGTGCGGCGGCTCCGGGTCCAGCTCCTCCGACAGCGGAAGCAGCGCCAGTCTCGCCTCGAACGGCCCCAAGCCCCCGTCCCAATTCGGCCTCTGCATGTCCTGCCATTCCTCGGAGAAGGGCGCCCCGAACCGGATTGGCCCCAACCTCGCCGGCGTGATCGGCCGCAAGGCCGGCACCGCGCCCGGCTTCGCTTATTCCGACGCGATGAAGGGGAGCGGGATCGTCTGGAATGAGGACCAGATCGCCCGTTTCATCGTCAACCCGAGCGCGATGGTGCCGGGCACGAAGATGATGATCCACGGCCCCAGGGACCCGGCGGCGCAGAAGGCGATCACGTCTTACCTCGCCCAGATCAGCCAGTAAGGAGCATTCCAAGATGACGAGCTCGACCGAAATCCGCCTGAAGAGCCGCCCGCGCGGAATGCCCGCCCCGGGCGATTTCGAGGTCGCCCGCGTCGACGTACCCGATCCCGGCCCGGGCGAGGTCCAGGTCCGCAACGACTGGATGTCGGTCGACCCCTATATGCGCGGCCGGATGAACGACGCGCGCAGCTACGCCGCGCCCTTCCAATTGGGCGAGGTCATGCAGGGCGGCGCCGTCGGCACGGTCACCGCCTCCAACGCGGAAGGGTTCGCGGAGGGCGACATCGTCCTCTCCTTCAACGGCTGGCGCGAGGCCTTCACCGCCCCCGCCCAGACACTGCGCAAGCTCGACCTCCACGGCCTCCCGCCCCAGGCCTTCCTCGGCGTCGCCGGAATGCCTGGCCTCACCGCCTATACCGGCCTGCTCCGGATCGCAAAGCTCAAGGACGGCGACATCGTCTTCGTCTCGGGCGCGGCCGGAGCGGTCGGCTCGCTGGTCTGCCAGATCGCCAAGGCCAAGGGCCACACCGTCATCGGCTCCGCCGGCGGCCCCGACAAGATCGACTTCCTCCGCGACATCGGCGTCGATCGCCCGATCGACTACAAGGCCGAAAGCGACCTCACCAAGGCCCTGCTGCGCGAGGCGCCGGAGGGTATCGACGTTTATTTCGACAATGTCGGCGGCGATCATCTCGAAGCGGCCTTGACCGCCGCCCGCCCCTTCGGCCGTTTCGCTTTGTGCGGGATGATCTCCGCCTACAACTCGACCGAAATGCCCGCCGGCCCGCGCAACCTCATCACCGTAGTGGGCAAGAACCTCAGGCTGGAAGGCTTCATCGTCTCCTTCCACCAGGACCTCGAACCCCAATTCCACGCCGACCTCGCCCGCTGGGTCTCGGAGGGCAAGATCAAGTGGCGCGAGACGGTCAAGGAAGGGATCGAGCAAGCTCCCGAAGCCTTCCTCGGCCTCTTCTCCGGCGGCAATATCGGCAAGATGCTGGTGAAGCTAAGTTAGTCCTCCCTGTCGCGAAGCGATGGGGAGGGGGACCGCCGGAGGCGGTGGAGCATCTGTGTTGATGGTCAAGGGCGTTCGAGGGTCCAGGTCCGGTTTTGGCTGACCAGGGTGTTGGCGAGGACGATGAGCTTTCGGGCGACGGCGACGAGTGCTGCCTTGGCGGGTTTTCCT
>VBAE01000111.1:0-36220 GCA_005882415.1 Alphaproteobacteria bacterium
TCAGCGGCCTGTTCTACATCGATGCCCGCACCACCGGCGGCTACAATACCGGCTCCGACCTGTTCCCGCAGAAGGAGCAGGAGAGCTACACGCTGGTCAACGCCCGGGTCGGTGTCCGCGGCGCAAACGAGCGCTGGGCGCTGGAGCTGTGGGCGCAGAATTTGTTCAACGTCAATTACGCCCAGGTCGCGTTCAACTCGCCCTTCCAGGCGGGCGCGACCTCGGCCCCGTTCGTCGACCCGCAATTCCCGGGCGGCCGTCAGATCTTCTCCGCCTATCTCGCCGAGCCGCGCACCTACGGAGTCACCGCCCGCTTCAAATTCTGATCGAAGCGAAAGGAAAAGGATTGGGGCCTCGCCGGGAGCGGCGGGGCCCTTTTTCTATGGGACACCGACAGCAGGGACGACCTCTCCGGTGAAAGCGCCACACGTCCCCGCGGCCGGGATGTCCGCTTTCCACCCATTGCAGACATCCGATGTGAGTGGCAGCGTGTGAGGAATGATATCCAAGCGTAACTTCAACGGCATCGCTCACGACATTGCCCATCACGCCCAGAGCGGACTTAGCTACCTGCATCCTCATGTGGTTGAGGCGATACGGCGCAACGGCGCTGCCGCTGCGAAGCTAGACCTTATTGCTGAACAGCCTTGGCCCCCGAACTTCATCGTGGAGGTGCCTCTGCAACTCGCCACCGCTGCGCTTCAAAGGAGGTTTCGGGATATGGTGTCGGGAGTGTCTCTCGACGTGGACGACCTCGCCGCCGCTTCGCTGTTGTTTCTCCACCCGGCAGGGAAGGACGATTACACCGCAGAGGTGCGGTCCGTACTGATCACGAAAGAGGGCAAGCGCTTTGAGCATACCCTCACCGTGGATTGGTGAGGCAGGTAACGTCCCCTTTCCACCCATTGCGGACATTCTGGGCCCGGCACATTATGTCGCTACGATGACGAGCAGGGGCTCACTTCATGAACAGGTCGCGGCCAATCTGCTGAAGATGCAGTCGATGGCGCACTTCGCCTCCGACGAGTTGTGGATGACATTCTATCTCTCCGGCCCACCCGATCGCCTGAGGACGGTGGCCGAAGAGCTCGCAGGGGAAGGCTGGCAGAATACCGACGGTTGGGAAGGCGCCTTCCTCTACCCGAAGGCACGGGTGGCGCGGAATCTTTCGGCCATCGTCGATGTTGCGCGGTCGGTGCAAGCGCTCTGCTAAACGCACGCCGTGGGCGTGGTCCTCATCGACGCAGACACTTCGCCAGATGTGACGCGCTCGCAGTTTGTGACTCTCTACGTGTCGCCTAGCTGACGTCTGCTTTCGACCCATTGCGGACACTCAGTCGGGGTCCAAAGCATAGCTCTGATGGGCGCAGTCCGTCGCGGTCCACGCCGCTGCAGGAACGCCGATGAGCAGTGAAAGCGATGACAGCGCCGCCCCAATCAGGGCGTAGAAGGGACCGTACGGTTGCTGCGATTCGAGGTAAAATGATCCGGCAAGGATCACGAATGGCAATATCGCTGCTCCGCAGGCTGCCGCCCAAAATGTGCTGCGCAACAATCGATGGCACAGCCTCGTGAGCAAGGCGGCCCCGAGCGCCGAAACGCAGATTACCATTACTATCCAAAGCATCATCGATCGACCCATGGCAGCCACTCGCCACTCTCTCGGCTGAATATCCGCTTTCCACCCATCTCGGACCTCAACGGCGTCACGGCGTCAGCCTCTGCGTTGCAATGTCACCATCCTGCCTCTGGAAGAAACGTGATAATGACATAGCGGTTTTGAGCGTCGGGCGCGCCTCTTGGCGCGTTCACCAAGGGCTCGGAAATCCCAAGCCCCTTGGTCGTGATCTTTGCCCCGGGCACGTTTCGTCCAAGTAGGTACCGCCTCACTCTCTCTGCCCGACGATAAGAAAGGAGCGGGTCCCGCTCCTCCGCCGCCGAGTTGTCCGTGTGACCCGATATGTCCGCCGTCGCGCCATCGACGCACCCGGACTCCCAAAGTGCTGCAACGGTATCAAGAATTGCTGTCGCCCGGTCGGTGATTTCGTCGCTTCCAGGATCGAAAAACACGATGAAGGGCCCGGCAAAGCAATCAACAATAACAGGAGCGGGCGGCGGCGGCGAGGTCAACGAAGCAGGAGTGATGTAAGCGGATCCCCAGATAACTGGCGCCAGGAGCACTGAGAACGCGTTTAACGCCATCAACCCGAGCCTTCCACGACGACAGCCGATCATGCACCGCCGGGCCCTCGAGGAGCAAGCGCATCCTTCAGGATAGCGACCAGCTGGCCCCTAATCCGGTGTCGGGCGACGATTCGGAGGCATAGGGAAGGTCCGCTTTCCACCCATTGCAGACATTCGTGTCCCCTTGAACGCTGGCGTGTTCAGTGAGCGAAACAACTGACATTGCGACCCATGGCAACCGCTTGATCCATTTTAGCGCTAATGCTCGCTTTCGACCCATTGCGGACATTGGCGGGATAGCTAGGTTCCAGCGATGCCTCCCATTCTGACCATCGATGATGTGTTCGACATAGAAGCGTGGGGAGGGCTTATAGTCGTTCCCGGCCCGCTGATTGCTGACGGCCCTGCAAGAGCGGAGGGGCCGGTTCTCCTGAAACGTCCTGATGGTTCGACGGTCACAGCGGTGCTGCGGATGGGCGAGATTTTTCAAACCCCTCCCCCTAAGGAGCGGCGATGGGGGTGCCTCCTCAAGGGGGTCGAAAAGGCAGAGGTCCCTATCGGGACGGAGGTTTGGCTAACTGACGAAGGTCCGCTTTCCACCCATTGCGGACATTGGCGTGTGCGTGCATCCTCGCGGCACAAGAGCAGCGGGGGTTCTGTGTTTCGAGCGATGAAGCTGCGGCCACCGCACGGATGGCCGGCGGTTTGGTGGGAACTCGCAATTGTGACCATCGGCGTGCTGATCGCGCTCGGGCTGGGCGAGGTTGCCACCGCCATTCGCTGGCGCTTCGACGCCGCGGAGGCGCGATCGGCAATGATGACCGATTTGGAGCGGGACGCCGGCGTCATGCACGAACGGCAACTCGCAAGACGCTGCATCGAGCGGCGGCTCGGCGATGTCGATGCGCTGCTTCAGCAGGCGAGACGTAGCGGGACTTTGCCGCTGGTGAGCCGCATCGGGCGGCCCCCGACGAGACCATTGGTCACGGCCGCCTGGGACATGAGCGTATCTTCCGGAGTGCTTCCCCATCTCTCGCGGGACGAAGCAGGCGGCTACTCCGCGAATTTCGACATGATCAATGAAATGGCGGGCGACTTCAAAGCGCAGAGCGCCCTTTGGGCTAGATTGGCCGCGCTGGAGAATGCCCCCGGCCCGGTCTCACAGGACTTCCTGACCGAATTGATGTTCGTCAGCGCGGAGCTGCGCCTGGGAAGCCGCTATGTCGATACGGTCGCGGGACAGATCGTCCAAATCGGGCAAGCCAACGGCAGACTCGATTATTGGCTTATCCTCGATCGGGAGAACGGAAGCGCGGCCGACATAATCGCCGGTCTGCGTTCGATGCCGATATGTCAGCCGTTGGTGGTGGATGGTCGCCCCTATTCGCGGCGAGGGGGAGAAGCGCATGCGCTTTAGTCTGCCGAGGCCGCTTCATGGCTGGCGACGGTTTCTCGGCGAGGTTGGCGTGATCGTGATCGGCGTGCTGATCGCGTTGGGGGCTCAGCAGGCAGCCGAGAGCTGGAATCAGCACAATGACGTGGCTGAAGCGCGTAAAGCGTTGCGCGCCGAGATCGCTATCGCCGCGGCCGACGTCCGTGCGCGCATTGCGCTCAGTCCCTGCGTGAACCGGCGTGCTGCCGACCTCGAACAATGGCTCGAAGGCTATCGCAAGCACGACGCCCGGTCGCCCATCGGAGCCATCGGCCGCCCACCTTCGAATCCGCCGATCAGCGAAGCATGGGAAACGCTGAAGGCGAGCCCCGCCGCGATGCATATCCCAACGCAAGAGCGGCTCGCCTACGCGACGCTCTATGCGCGATTGCAGACGATCCGGGAAATCGAGAAGGCCGAGCGCGAGGCCTGGCTCGAGCTTCAAGACTTTCAAGACGCCCCCGATCTCGACCCGGCTTCCGCGATGAAGCTGCGCGGATTGATTTATAGGGTCCTTCAGGCAGACGATGCCTTGCAGCGCTACGGCCGCGGGGCTCTCGATGCCGCTGCGCAGATGCAGGTGCGTCCAGTCGCGCGCCCGCCCGCCAAAGCCTCGGACCTTTGCAGGCCGCTTAAACTGGCTGTGACGAAGGGGGCAGCATGATCTTCAAGCGGGCAGTGGCCAGGCTGAGGGCGCAGGACTGGATGGCGATCGGCATCGAAATCGGGATCGTCATCATCGGCGTATTTATCGGCACCCAGGTGTCGAATCTGAACAACGCGCGGATCGAGCAGGCGAAGACCCAGCAAATGGCGCGCGACCTCCAGCCTGAGCTGCGCAACCTCGCGAGGGATTTGCGGATTATGATTGCGTATTACGCCACAGCCCGTCGCTATGGCGATACCGCCTTTGCAGGTTGGCGGGACGACCCACGAGTCAGCGATCGCGATTTCGTCATCGCTGCTTACCAGTCCAGCCAGAACGTGCTCACCGGGGTCAACAACGCCAGCTGGTCGCAGATTTTCGGCAGCGACCGGCTCCGGGATCTCCAGAATCAGCGTCTGCGCGAGTCCTTGTCGGCACTGATGACGACCGACCTTGCCGGTTTCGAGAGAGACCTGTCGACCGAGTATCGCCGCGACGTACGCATGGCGATCCCCGAAGATATCCAGGATGCGATCCGCGCGCATTGCGGAGACCGGCGCACCGGCCTCGCTACGATCGCCCTGCCGCCGACCTGCACGCTCGATCTCCCCGAGGCGCGCTTCACGGCGGCGGCACAGGCGCTTCGCGCGAACCCGAAGTTGGTCGGCGAACTGCGCTATCACTTCGCAGTCGTGGCAAGCTATGTTGAGACCATTCGATTCCTCCACGATCTGACGCACTCGGCGCTTCAGCAAATCACCCGCGCATGAACCCGGACGATCAGCCCCCGCCGAGGCCGTCGTAAAAGATGAATACGAGGTCCTCCGTGCGTCCGGTTGAGAACGCTCGCCCCCGGCGTCAACGCCCGGGCGTCCCCACCGGTTGGAGAATGCCGCCGACCATCCTGCCGTCGGCAACCTCGACAGTGAATTGCGGTCGTCTATGAGGAATGGATAAAGGCTGTCGCCGCTCGTCGATAGTACGGCCCGCTGGTAAAAGCGGCACAATGGCGGTCGATGCGTGGCCGCTTTCACCGATCGGTGTCTGGTTGTGACCCCTAAGCCGCTCGGCGGCGTTCGGTCTGGGGGTCGGCGGCGGCTTTGGCGAGGCGGGTCTGGAGGGCTTTGACTTTGGCGGGGCTGAGGATCTTCGCTCCGGCGAGGTCGGTCAGGTAGAAGACATCGACGGCGCGCTCGCCATAAGTGGCGATGTGGGCGGAGTGGACGATGGTGCGCGATTCGTAGAGGGCGCCGGCGAGGCCGCTGAGCAGGGCCGGGCGGTCGCGGGCGTTGACTTCGACCACCGTGTAGCGGCTCGAGGCGTGGTTATCGACGAAGGCGGCGGGCTGGACGCGGAACGCCTCGGCGCGAGCGCGGGGCAGCGGCTCCGGCGCCGTCCTGGACCAGGAAATTGTCGATCGCCATGCCGTCATTGGTGGTGTGGATGCGCGCGTCGATGATGTTGCCGCCGGCGAGGCTGATCGCGGCGGCGAGGCGGTAGAAGAGGCCGGGCTGGTCCTTCGAATAGAGGCTGACCAGGGTGGCGCCGCGCTCCGCCTGGACGGAGGTCGAGATGGGACGGGCGCTGGCGGGGGCGCGGTCGGCTGTATCCATCAGCCGGGCATTGCCTTCGAGGACGTCGAGCGGCTCGGACAGCCAATAGCTGTCGGGGAGGCGGAAGCCCAAGCGGGCGAAGCGCGAATCCTCCCAACCCAAACGCCCGGCAAGCTCCTCCTGCACGGAGGCGACCCGCTCGCGGCGGCCCTTCTGCTTGTGGCCCAAGCGGAGCAGCTCCTCGGCGGAATCGAACAGCTCGCGCAGGAGCTGGCGCTTCCAGCCGTTCCAGACGCCCGGTCCGACCGCGCGGATGTCGACCACGGTCAGCAGGAAGAGGAGGCGAAGCCGCTCCATGCTCGCCACCTTCTCGACGAAATCGGCGATGGTCTGCGGATCGGCGAGGTCGCGCTTGAACGCGGTCGCGGACATCAAAAGGTGGCGGCGGACCAGCCAGGCGACGGTGTCGGTTTCGGCTTCGTCGAGGCCGAGCCGCGGGCAGAGGGTGCGGGCCACCTCGGCGCCGAGCTCGCTATGGTCGCCGCCGCGGCCCTTGGCGATGTCGTGGAGAAGGACCGAGACGTACAGCGCCCGGCGCGAGGCGATCGACTTGATCAGGGCGGTGGAGAGCGGATGGTCTTCCTTGAGCTCCCCGCGCTCGATCTTCGCCATCAGGCCGATCGCCCGGATCGAATGCTCGTCGACCGTGTAGTGATGGTACATGTCGAACTGCATCTGGGCGACGACGCGGCCGAAGTCGGGCACGAAGCGGCCGAACACGCCGGCCTCGTTCATCCAGCGCAGCACCGTCTCGGGATCGCGGTGCGAGGTGAGGACATCGAGGAACAGGGCGTTGGCGCGCGGAGCGGCGCGGACGGCGGCGTCGATCAGCTTCGCATCGCGCGCCGCGGCCCGCATTGCCAGCGGATGGATTTCGAGCGCGTGGCGGTCGGCGAGGGCGAATATCTGGAGCAGGCGCACCGGGTCCTGCTGGAAGAAGTCCTCCGATGGCAGAGCGAGGCGGCCTCGGTCGAGGACGAAGCCTTCGAGCTTGCTCGGCCTGCGGCGCAATGCGGGAAGCCCGAAGCGGCGGCCGGAGCGGGCGAACTTCTCGTCGAGATGGGCGAGGAACACCCCGGTCAGATCGCCGACCGTCTTCGCGTGGAGGAAATAGTGGCGCATGAACCGCTCGACCGGCGAGCGGCCGGGGCGGTCGGCATAGTTCATCCGCGCCGCGATCTCGCGCTGATAGTCGAAGGTAAGGCGCTCCTCCGCCCGCCCCGCAACGAGGTGGAGGTGGCAGCGCACCGCCCAGAGGAAGCGCTCGGCGCGCTGGAAGTGGCGGAGCTCCTCGGGCGACAGGAGGCCGACCTCGACCAGCTCGCGAACGTCGCGGAGGCGATAGGCGAACTTGCCGATCCAGAAGAGGGTGTGGAGGTCGCGAAGGCCGCCTTTGCCCTCCTTGACGTTGGGCTCGACGACGTAGCGGCTGTCGCCCATGCGCTTGTGGCGGGCGTTGCGTTCCTCAAGTTTCTCGGTGACGAAGGCGCGGGCGTCGGTGCCGACCACTTCCTTCCAGAAACGCGCCTGGACGACGTCGAACAGGGCCTCGTCGCCCCACAGGTATCGGCCTTCGAGGAGGGCGGTGCGGACCGTATGGTCTTCGCTGGCGGTGCGGATCACCTCGTCGACCGAGCGGCTGGAATGGCCGACCTTCAGCCCGAGGTCCCAGAGGAGGTAAAGGATCGATTCGATCGCCTGTTCGGACCAGCCGGTCGGCTTCCAGGGGGTGACGAAGGCGATGTCGACGTCCGAATGGAGCGCCATCTCGCCGCGCCCGTACCCGCCCACGGCCATCAGCAGCAGCCGCTGCGCGTCGGTCGGGTTGGAGAGGGGGTAGAGGCGCTGGACGGCGAGGTCGTGGACGAGGCGGAGGATCTGGTCGGTGAGGAAGGCGTAGGCCGCGGCGGTCTCGCTTCCCTGCCAGGGCTTGTCGGCGAGGCGGCGGGCGATTTCTTCGCGGCCTGAGGCGAGGGCTTCCTTGAGGATGGCCAGCGCGTCGCGGCGGAGGGCCTCTGGGCTACCGTCCAGCGCCGCGATCCGGTCCGACAGCGCCCGGCGATCGACGATCGCTCGGCGGTTGGGGATGGGATGGGCGCGCTCGGGCATGTCTAGCCCTGGTTCTCGGCAGCCAGACGCTTCAACTGGTAGACCAGCTCAAGCGCCTCGCGCGGGCTGAGGGAATCGGCGTCCACCCCCGCCAACGCCTCTCGCACCGCGTCGCAGGCTGCGGCTTCTTCCGCTTCGGTAGCGGCCGCGGCGGCGAACAACGGCAAGTCGTCCAGCCCCGCCGCGATTCCGCCGGTGGCCGCCCGCCCCTCCTCCAGCTTGGCCAACACCGAGCGGGCCCGGGCCAGCACCGGCGCGGGCAGGCCCGCAAGCTTGGCCACCGCCAGCCCGTAGCTTCGGTCGGCGGGGCCGGTGGCGAGTTCGTGGAGGAAGACGAGCTCGCCTTTCCACTCGCGGGCGCGGACGTGGTGCAAGGACAGCGCGTCGAGGCGTTCGGCGAGCCGGGTCAGCTCGTGATAATGGGTGGCGAACAGGCAGCGGCAGCGGTTGCGGTCGTGGATCGCCTCGACCACCGCCCAGGCGATGGCGAGGCCGTCATAAGTCGATGTGCCGCGGCCGACCTCGTCTAGGATGACGAAGCTTCGCTCGGTGGCTTGCGACAGGATCGCCGCGGTCTCGACCATCTCGACCATGAAGGTGGAGCGGCCGCGGGCGAGATTGTCGGAGGCGCCGACCCGGCTGAACAGGCGGTCGACCAGGCCGAGCGTCGCGCGGGCGGCGGGGACGAAGGCGCCGGCCTGGGCGAGGACGGCGATCAAGGCGTTCTGGCGGAGGAATGTGGATTTGCCGCCCATGTTCGGGCCGGTGACCAGCCAAAGGCGCTCCTCCTCCGACAGGCTGCAATCGTTGGCGACGAAGCGGGCGCCGCTCGCCCTCAGCGCATCTTCGACGACCGGGTGGCGGCCGCCTTCGATTTCGAAGCAATTGTGCGGGGCGAAATGGGGGCGGGACCAGCCGCCTTCCGCGGCGCGCTCGGCAAGGGCTGCGGCGACGTCGAGGCGGGCGAGCGAGTCGGCGGCTGCAGCGATCGGCTCGGCCCGGGCCAGAGCGGCTTCGGTCAGGTCCTCGAGATGCGCGGCTTCGGCGGCGAGGGCGTGGGCGCCGGCCTGGCCGACCCGAAGCGCCTGGTCGTGAAGGTCGGGCGCGTTGAAGCGGACGACGCCGGCGAGGGTCTGGCGGTGGGTAAAGCCCGAATCGGCGGCCATCAGCGGGTCGGCATGCTTGGCCGGAACCTCGATATGGTAACCGAGCACGCCATTGTGGCGGATCTTGAGGGTCGCGATGCCCGTCTGCTGGCGGTAGCGCGCCTCCAAGGACGCGATCGCCCGCCGCCCCTCGCCGCCCGTGGCGCGCAGGGCATCGAGGGCGTGGTCGTAGCCTTCCGCAATATAGCCGCCCTGGGCGCTGTCGATCGGTGGCATCGGCACGAGGGCTCGGGAGAGGAGATCGGTCAGCTCGCCATGGCCGGTGAGCGAGGGCAGCAGGCTCGCGAGCAAAGGCGGCTGGTCGGGGAGGGTGGCCAAGCGCGCATGGAGGCGGCGGGCTTCGTTGAGGCCGTCGCGGAGCTGGCCGAGGTCGCGCGGGCTGCCGCGGCCGGCGGCGAGGCGGCCGAGCGCCCGGCCGATGTCGGGGAGCGCTTTGAGCTGCCGGCGGAGCATCTCGCGGCTGCCGGCGTCGCGCTCGAACAAAGCGACGAGGTCGAGCCGCGCCTCGATCCGCTCCCGGTCGAGCAAAGGCGCGCCGATGTCGGCGGCGAGCAGACGCGCGCCGGCGCCGGTGACGGTTCGGTCGACCGCGTGGAGCAGGCTTCCGGGGCGGCCGCCGGTCGCGGAGGCGGTGAGCTCCAGGCTCTCGCGGGTGGCGGCGTCGATCATCATATGATCGCCAGCGGCCCGCGGGGTGGGCGGGCGGAGGAAGGGGAGCGATTCGCGGGCGACCTCGTCCAGATAAGCGAGCAGGCCGCCCGCGGCGCACAGTGCTGCTCGGTCGAAGCTTCCGAAGCCGTCGAGGGTCGCGACCTGGAAGCGCTCGCACAAGCGCTTCTCGGCCGAGACCGAGTCGAAGCCGCTCTTCCGCTCCTGATCGATCACTTCGGCCGCCGACAGCCGGGCGAGCTCGGCGTCGAGCGCGTGGGGCGGGATCGAACCGAGCTCGAAGCGCCCGGTGGAGATGTCGGCGGCGGCGAGGCCGAAGCGCTCCCCCACCTTGGCGATCGCGACCAGCCAATTGGCCGCGCGCGAATCGAGCAAAGCCTCCTCGGTCAGCGTTCCGGCGGTGACGACGCGGACGATGGCGCGGTTCACCACCGATTTGGAGCCGCGCTTCTTCGCCTCCGCCGGGCTCTCGGTCTGCTCGGCGATGGCGACCCGGAAGCCGCCCTTGATCAGCCGGGCGAGATAGCCTTCCGCGGCGTGGACGGGGACCCCGCACATCGGGATCGGCTCGCCCTCATGCTCGCCGCGGGCGGTGAGCGCGATGTCCAGGCACTGGGCGGCGGCCTTGGCGTCGTCGAAGAAGAGCTCGAAGAAGTCGCCCATCCGATAGAAGAGCAGGCAATCGGGCGCCTCCGCCTTGATGGCGAGGTACTGCGCCATCATCGGAGAAGGAGCGCCGGAAGGTTTCGCCTGGGTGGCCATGGTCGGGAGGGTAGTGGGTTAGCGCGGGCGGTGGAACCGGGGCGCGCCCCTTTTTCTCCTCCCCGGAACGGGGAGGGGGACCGGCCGAAATGAGCAGGTCGCGATGTCCCCCGGACATCGCTGGACAGTGCGGGGCACTGTCCACCTGCTCATGGTGGAGGGGGCCCGCCTCTCCACCGCACCGGAGCCAACTTCAAAAGCCTAAGGCAGCGGCAAAAGCCGGGAGTTGAGGATGAGCGAAGGCAGCAACGTCAAATTCTCCGAGCAGGAAGCGCTGGACTTCCACTCCGAGGGGCGGCCCGGGAAGATCGAGATCATCGCGTCCAAGCCGATGGCGACGCAGCGCGATCTGAGCCTCGCTTATTCGCCCGGAGTCGCGGTGCCGGTGCGGGCGATCGCCGAGGATCCCGACAAGGCTTACGATTATACCGCCAAGGGTAATCTCGTGGCCGTCATCTCGAACGGCACCGCCATCCTCGGCCTCGGCAATCTCGGCGCGCTTGCCTCGAAGCCGGTGATGGAAGGCAAAGCGGTGCTGTTCAAGCGCTTCGCCGACGTCGATTCGATCGACCTCGAAGTCGCGACCGAAGACGTCGACGCCTTCGTCAACGCGGTCGCTTTGCTCGAGCCGAGCTTCGGCGGGATCAACCTGGAAGACATCGCCGCCCCCGCCTGCTTCATCATCGAGCAGACGCTGAAGGAGCGGATGAACATCCCGGTCTTCCACGACGACCAGCACGGCACCGCGATCATCACCGCCGCCGGCCTGATCAACGCCTGCCACCTCACCCGCCGCGATTTGAAGGACATCCGCGTCGTCGTGAACGGCGCCGGCGCGGCGGCGATCGCCTGCACCGAGCTGGTCAAGGCAATGGGTGTACGCGGCGACAATGTTATCATGTGCGACCGCAAGGGCGTGATCCACAAGGGCCGCACCGACCTCGACCAATGGAAGTCGGCGCATGCGGTCGAAACGGACAAGCGCACGCTTGCCGACGCAGTCGACGGCGCGGATGTGTTCCTCGGCCTGTCGGCGGCCGGCGCGCTCAAGCCGGAAATGGTCGAGAGCATGGCCAAGGAACCGATCATTTTCGCGATGGCCAATCCCGACCCTGAGATCTGGCCGCCCGACGCGCGCAAGGTCCGCCCCGACGCAATCCTCGCCACGGGCCGCTCGGACTTCCCCAACCAGGTCAACAACCCGCGCGACGACGATCAACGACGAGATGAAGATCGCCGCCGCCGAAGCGCTCGCCGCGCTCGCCCGCCAGCAGGTGCCCGAGGAAGTGGCCGCGGCCTATGGCGGCAAAGCGCACAGCTTCGGCCCCGATTACATCATCCCCGCCCCCTTCGACCCGCGGCTGATGGAGATCGTCCCCGCCTCGGTCGCCCAGGCGGCGATGGACAGCGGCGTGGCGAGGAAGCCGATTGCCGACATGGCCGCGTACCGCACGCAACTCCGCTCCCGCCTCAACCCGACCACCTCGGTGCTGTCGCTCGCTTATGACGCGGCGCGCGCAAACCCGAAGCGCGTGCTGTTCGCGGAAGGGGACGAGGACATCGTGCTCCGCGCCGCGATCTCGTTCCGCGACGGCGGCTATGGCGTTCCGGTGCTGGTCGGGCGCGAGGACGTTCACGACCGGCTCCGCGCGCTCGGGGTCGACGATCCGGAGAGCTTCGAGGTTTTGAACAGCCGGGTCTACGGCCGGGTGCCGGAGATGGTGGAATTCCTCTACGGGCGCCTCCACCGGCGCGGCTATCTGCACCGCGAAGTGGAGCGGATGGTCAACCAGGACCGCAATACGTTCGCCGCGCTCGCGCTCGCGCTGGGCGAAGCGGACGTTCTGATCACCGGCGTCACCCGGCCTTATGCCCAGACGGTGCGCCAGATCCAGCGCGTGCTCGACCCCAAGGCCGGCTGCACCCCGTTCGGGATCCACATCCTGGTCGGCCAGAGCCACACCACCTTCATGGCCGACACGACGGTGACCGAGCGGCCGAGCGCCGAGCAGCTCGCCGAGATCGCCATCCAGACCGCAGGAGTCGCCCGGCGGATGGGCCACGAGCCGCGCGTCGCCTTCCTGTCCTACTCGAATTTCGGCGATCCGGAGGGGAGCTATCTCGACCGGATTCGCGACGCGGTGAAGGTGCTCGACGCCCAAGGCGCGGTCGATTTCGAATATGAAGGCGAGATGTCGCCCGACGTCGCGCTCAATCCGGCGATGGCCAAGGTCTACCCGTTCAGCCGCCTCACCGGCCCGGCCAATGTGCTGGTCATGCCGGGGCTCCAGACGGCGAACATCTCGGCCAAGCTCCTCCGCGAGCTCGGCGGCGACGCGGTGATCGGCCCGATGCTGGTAGGCATGGCGCAGCCCGTCCAGGTCGCCTCGATGACCACCTCGGCCTCCGAGCTGGTCACTCTGGCGGTGCTTGCGGCAGGCGGGATCGTCGCCTGATTATTGCGGGTTGTCGGGGGTGCTGCCCTGCTGGCTGGTCGCGCCGACCGCGCCGATATTGCCGAACAGCTCCTTGATGATGCTGGTCTGGCGTCCGAGCGTGGGGGTCTTGTCCTTGCTCGGGTTGATCGAGGCGACCTGCTCCATGCCGCGGCGGTCGACCGAGGCGACGTTGCCGGCGGCGTCGAAGCTGATCCGGACGACGGACTGGCTGTCCGGGTGCGGCATGTTGAACGCCATATTCTTGGTGTGGCGCGAGATATAATACCAGTCGCGCTGGTCGAAGCCGCCGGTGAAGGTCGGGCGGCCGAGCGTTGCGGTGACCGAATCGCGATTGTCGACCCCGGGCTGGACCGATGAGACGAGCGTCTCGTCCATCACATAGCCCATCCGGTCCTGGATCTTGGTGCAGCCGCTTGCGAGCAGCCCGGCGGCCAATGCCATCGCCAGAGCGGCGCTTCGTCCGTGACCGAGGATCATGCTGGAAATTCTCCTGAAAACCTGCGCCGCACGCTCCGGGCGCGCGGCCGACGCCCTTGCGGGCCGTGCCTTGAGGCACCAATATCCGACGAAAGCTGAATGGCGCAAGTACGCGCCCGTCCCGGAGCGCCCGCCTTTGACCTTTCTCACCCGCATTTTCGGCGGCCGCCGCGAGCGCGAACGGCTCCGGCCGCTCTACGACGCCGTCGTCGCGGCGGGGCGCGCGCCGGTCTGGTACCGCGACGGCGAGGTGCCGGACAGCGTGGAAGGGCGGTTCGAGATGATCGCGGCCACCCTGTCGCTGGTGCTGCTGCGGCTGGAGGCGGACGGGGAGGCGACCCGCCGCGATTCGGTCTTCGTCGTCGGCAAGCATATCGGCAAGATCATGGGCGCCGTGGGGGGCAGGCTCGGCGTCTTCCGGGGCGCCGGGAGCCTCGACGAGCCGGTGCGGCACAACATCTTCCGCAATGCTCCGCCGTCCGAGGCGGCGGTGGCCAAGGTCGCGAAGCGGCTGGAGGCCTTCCGGGCAGCCCTCGCCGCCCTTCCCAGCGAAACCCTCCTCAACGGAAATGTGCCGACGCCATGACTGCAGAATTCAGCCGTCCGATCCGCACCGACACCGTGGGCGCCGCCGCCAAGCATCTCGACATCGAGGCGACTCTAGCGGAGCGCGAGGCGCTGGCGCGGCGCTTCGTCATCCCCGCGGTGGACAGCCTCACCGCCGAGGTCGAGGTGACCCGCAACGGCGAAATGCTGAGCGCGCGCGGGTCGCTGAAGGCCGCCGTCACCCAGAGCTGCGTCGCCACCGATGAGCCGGTCGAGCAACAGGTCTCCGAGAGTTTTGAGATCCTGTTCCGCCCGCACCCGGCCGAGGTGGGCGCCGACGAGGAAATCGAGCTCAGCGCCGGCGAGCTCGACGTGGTGTTCTACGACGGCGTCACGATCGACGTCGGCGAAGCGGTGGCGGAGTCGCTCGCCCTCGCCCTCGACCCCTACCCCCGCTCCCCCGCCGCCGAGGCCGCCCTTCGCGAGGCCGGGGTCAAGACCGAAGAGGAGGCCCGGATGGAATCGAGCCCCTTCGCGGTGCTGAAGGACAAGCTCGGAAAGTAAGTCCTCCCCGTCGAAGACGGGGAGGGGGACCCCGCGTAGCGGGGTGGAGGGGTAGAAGGCTCGGAACGGGTGGGTTCTCGCGCGAACCGCTCACTCCCCGCCAGCTACCCCTCCACCACCCTGCGGGCGGTCCCCCTCCCCCGCTACGCGCGGGGAGGACTAATATTGCCCGTAGCGGCCCATGACGGAGGCGAAGAGGGCGCGGCTGTCGAAGCCGATGCCGTCCTTGAACACGATCTCGACATTTTCGAGGTCTTCTATCCGCCGCGACGGGTCGCCGCGGACGATGAGGAGGTCGGCATTCTTGCCGACCGCGACCGAGCCGATGCGGTGGGCGAGGCCGAGATAGGTGGCGCCGTTCAGCGTTCCGATTCGGATCGCCTCCAGGGGCGTGAAGCCGGCCTGGGTGAGGAGCTCGATCGCCCGCACGTCGCCGAAGCCGGGGAGGACGTTGCCGGCGCCGGTCGGGTCGGGCCCGGCGATCAGAAGGCCGCCGGCGCGGACGAAGGCGCGCTCCATAAGGAGTTCGTTCGCCCACAGCTTCGCCCGCGCCGCGATCCTCTCGGGCGGGGAGGAGGCGGAGAGGGCGCGCAGCTTCAGATAATCGGATCGCGCCTCCGGGCTCAAAGCCGCGAGCTGGCGCGGGTCGAGGGGGCGGTAGGCGGGGGAGGTCGGCTCGAACACCGGCAGGGTCGAGGTCACCGCCACTTTCGCCTGGACGAGCTGGCGGATCAGCGCCTGCCCGGCCGGGCTGTCCGGCTCCATAGCGGCGAGGGTCGGGCCGCCGACGGTCGCCGGGCAGAGGTCCGGCTTCTTGCCCGGATCGTTCTGGGTGTTGACCCAGAAGCCGTGCTCGAGATCGTCGATTCCGAGCGCCGCGGCTTCCGGATAGGTGACCGAGCAGAGATGGCCGGTGAGCTTCAGCCCGCGGCGGTGCGCCTCGTCGATCGCCGCTTTGAGCTGGGCCCGGCTGATGTTCATGTACGCCTTGAACGAGGTCGCGCCCTGGTCGGCCCAGAAGGCGACGGTGCGCCGCGCCTCGTCCGCGTCGCGAAGCTGGTGCATCTGGATGAAGGGGCTGTTGGGCCCTTCCAGATAGGGTCCGGTCACATCCATATGCGGCCCGGCGATCTTGCCCGCGTCGATCTGCGCTTTGACGTTCAAGTCCGTGTAGGGCTCGACGCTGCCCGTCGTCCGCATCGTCGTCACCCCGGCCGCGAGGTAGAGGCGCGGCGCGCTGAAGGTCATCTGCGGGACGAGCGGGCTCGGCGAGTCCGAATGGCCTTCGGCGTCCAGGTCCGGCCGCGCGATATAGTACATATGGTCGTGCATGCCGACGATGCCGGGGAGCACGGTCGTTCCGGCAAGGTCGATCACCCGGGCGCCCGAAGGCACCGGAGCGCCGGGACCGCCGATCGCAGCGATCCGTCCGCCTTCGATCAGGATCGACCGGTCGTCGAGCGCCGCAGCCCCGGTGCCGTCGACGATCCGGACATGGGTGAGGAGTATCCGACCGCCGGGGATCTTGACGAAGGGCTGCACCGCTTCGCTGGGTTTGGCCGGCGGAGGGAGGATTCGGGCGGCGAGGTCCACGCGAGGGTTGGGGGCGGCGCCGGTGAGGGCCACCGCTGCGAGAAGGAGTCCGACAGACTTGTTCATTTCACGCCCCCCTCGTCCCAACATCGTCATGCCGGACTTGATCCGGCATCCATGAACACGGATCGCGTCCAGTTCTCACAAACCTGTGTTCATGGATTCCGGGTCAAGCCCGGAATGACGGTTCTTAGAACGGAACGTCGTCGTCGAGGTCGGTGTCGAAAGCCGGCTGCGGGCGGGGCTGGGGACGGGAGGCGCCGCCGC
Source organism: Alphaproteobacteria bacterium (assembly GCA_005882415.1). Taxonomy (GTDB): domain Bacteria; phylum Pseudomonadota; class Alphaproteobacteria; order Sphingomonadales; family Sphingomonadaceae; genus Allosphingosinicella. Next base: position 16,488 of record VBAE01000111.1, read on the forward strand.
CACCGCCGAAGCCGCCACCTCCGCTCTCATAGCCGCCGCCGAAATCGTCCCCCGCACCGGCCCCACCACCGCCGCCGCCACCGCCGCGGCTGTCGAGCAACACGAGCTCGCCGCGGAAGCGCTGGAGGACGATCTCGGTCGAATAGCGGTCGGCGCCCGACTGGTCGGTCCATTTGCGGGTCTGGATCTGGCCCTCCAGGTAAACCTTGGAGCCCTTGCGCAAGTACGACTTGGCGACCTTGCCGAGATTCTCGTTGAAGATCACCACCCGGTGCCACTCGGTCCGCTCCTGGCGCTGGCCGTCCCGGTCCTTCCAGCTCTCCGACGTGGCGAGGCGAAGGTTCACCACCTCGCCGCCGTTATTGAGCGAGCGGCTCTCCGGATCGTCGCCCAGATTGCCGACCAGGATCACCTTGTTGACGCCCGCCATTCCTACTCTCCTAAAGCCCCAGGGCCACCGCGCCCCAATAGACCGCGCCCGCGGCCACATAAGCCAGCGCGAAGAGATAGCCTAGCATGAAGGCGGGCCACTTCCACCCGTTCGTCTCCCTTCGAGTAACGGCAACTGTGGATAAGCATTGGGGGGCGAAGACGAACCAGGCGAGGAAGGCCAAAGCGGTCGGGAGCGACCAGCGGCCGCGCAGGCGATCCTCGATGACCCGGCTGCCCTCGTCGCTGTCGTCGGCCTGGATCGAGTAGGCGGTGGCCAGCGCGGAGACGGCCACCTCGCGCGCCGCCATCGCCGGGATCAAGGCGAGCGCGATCTCATGGTTGAAGCCGATCGGGCGGACGACGACTTCCAGCGCGCCCGCCACCTTGCCGGCGATCGAGCTGTCGAGCGCGGTCTCTCCGGGCTTCGGCTGCGGGAAAGCGAGCAGGGCCCAAAGGATCACGGTGGAGACGAGGATGATCGTCCCCGCACGCTTCAGGAAGATGAGCGTCCGGCTCCACAGGCCGATCGCGATGTCGCGCGCCCGGGGGAGCTGATATTTCGGCATCTCCATCATGAAGCCGCGCGGGGCGCCCCTGGTCACGGTGAAGCGGAGTACCAGGGCCGCCACCAAAGCCCCGAGCACGCCGAGCACATAGAGGCCGAACAGCACCAGCCCCTGCAACCCGATGCCCATGCCGATGCTCCGCGCCGGAATGAACGCGCCGATGATGATTCCGTAGACCGGCAGCCGCGCCGAGCAGGTCATCAAGGGCGCGATGAGGATGGTGGTCAGGCGGTGCTTGGGATCCTCGATCGTTCGGGTCGCCATGATCCCGGGAATGGCGCAGGCGAAGGAGGAGAGGAGGGGGATGAAGGCGTGACCGGAGAGGCCGACCCGGGCCATCAGCCGGTCCATCAGGAAGGCCGCGCGGACCATATAGCCGCTCGCCTCCAGCACCAGAATGAACAGGAACAGGATCAATATCTGAGGCAAGAAGGCGATCACCGCGCCGACCCCCGCGAGCACCCCGTCGACGAGCAGCGAGCGGAGCAGCCCGTCCGGGATGATCCCGGCGACTGCGCCCTGCGTCGCGGCGACCAGTGCCTCGATCCAATTCACCGGCGCCTCGCTCCAGGCGAACACCGCCTGGAACATGAAGAACATGATCCCGACGAAGATCAGCGGCCCCGCAACCGGGTGGAGCGCGATGGAATCGATGATCTGGGTCGAGCGGCGGACCTCGCGCTCGCTCACCGTCACCAGTTTCGCGATCGCGCGGGCGCGGCGCTGGATGGCGGCGAAGTCTTCGGCTTTGGCACCGTCGCCGGCACGAAGGCGGCGGGCGGCCCCGACCGAGGCGCTCAAAGCTTCCTTCAATTCATCCCCGCCGCGGCGGCGGACCGCGACCGTCTCGATCACCGGCACGCCGAGCTCCCGCTCAAGCGCCACGGGATCGATGTCGAGGCCGTCGCGGCGGGCGAGGTCGACCATGTTGAGCGCCACCACCGTCGGCGCGCCGAGTGCGATCAGCTGCAAAGCGAAGCGAAGGTGATTGTCGAGATTGCTGGCGTCGAGGACGATCAGAAGCGCGTCGGGCAGCCGCTCGCCCTGCTGCTTGCCCAAGAGGACGTCGCGGGTCACCTCCTCATCCGGGCTGGAGGGATCGAGACTGTAGGCGCCGGGGAGGTCGACCAGCTCGACCGGCCGGCCGTCGGCAAGATAGAGGCGGCCCGACTTCCGCTCGACGGTGACGCCCGGATAATTGCCGACCTTCTGTCGCGCCCCGGTCAGCATGTTGAACAGGGCGCTCTTGCCGGCATTGGGATTGCCGACCACCGCGATCAGCGGATAGGTGCTCACTGGCCCCCCGCCTCGACGGAGATGGCCTGGGCCTGGAGCCTGCGCATCGCCACGGTCATCCGCCCGATCCGGATCGCCAGCGGGTCGCGGCCGAAGGGGGCGCCGTGCAGAGCCTCGATCCGCACCCCTTCGTCGAAGCCGAGATTGCGAAGCCGCCGCGCGTCCGGCTCGGACAGGCGCGACCAGTCGATCCCGGTCACGGTCGCCGGGGTTCGGAACGGAAGCTGGTCGAGGCTCATCATCGCGTCTTCCATATAATGCGAGTGATTATCAATAACGAGTGAAAAAGGCCGAACTGCGGCGTGGGCGGCGCGGGCAGCGCCCGCGGCCTTTGTTGGGGGGAGTGGCGAGGCGGCTTCTTTGTGCCTAAGCTTCGCGCCAAACCGAGGGGAAGCCACCATGAAGACCGCGATCGTCCTGCTGACCGGGGCCGCCAGCCTCATCGCCGCGCCTGCCGTCGCCAAGCCCAAGGCGGAGACGGTGGAGCAGCGAGTCGAGCGGGTGCTGAGCGCCAGCCCGGTGATCGACGGGCATAACGACCTCCCCGGCGAGATCCGGGAGGGTTACGATTTGTGGCGGAAACCCCTCGACCTCAATGCCGACACGTCGGCGCTCGAGCACAAGCTCCAGACCGACCTCCCCCGGATGAAGAAGGGCCATGTCGGCGCCCAATTCTGGTCGGTCTACATTCCGGCCACGACCACCGGCCCGCAGGCGATCCAGGACACGCTGGAGGAGATCGACATCGTCCACCGCATGGTCGATCGCTATCCGGGCCAGCTCGAAATGGCGGGCACCGCGGCGGATATCCGCAGGATCGAGAAAGCGGGCAAGATCGCCTCGCTGATCGGCGTCGAGGGCGGGCACCAGATGGCCGGCTCCGGGGCGGCGCTGCGCAGCTATTACGCGCTCGGCGCCCGCTACATGACCCTCACCCACTCGGTGAACAACGAATGGGCCGATTCGGCCACGGACGATCCGGCGCACAACGGCCTCACCCCCTTCGGCCGCGCCGTGATCCACGAGATGAACCGGCTCGGCATGTTCGTCGATCTCAGCCACGTCTCGGCCGAGACGATGCGCCAGGCGCTGGCGACCACGAAGGCGCCGGTGATCTTCTCCCATTCCAGCGCCCGCGCTTTGATGGACCACCCGCGCAACGTCCCCGACGACGTGCTGAAGCTGCTTCCGGCGAATGGCGGGGTGGTGATGGTGAACTTCTACCCGGCCTTCCTCAGCCCCGCTTACCGCGCCTGGAATGCGGCGTCCGACGCCGAGCAGGCGCGGATCAAGAATGTCTATTCGGGCCAGCCCGAGCGGCGGAAGGCGGCGACCGAGGCCTGGGAAGCGGCCAACCCTGCGCCCGCAGTCCCCGTGTCCGTGGTCGCGGACCATGTCGAGCATATCCGGAAGATCGCAAGCGTCGACAATATCGGCATCGGCTCCGACTTCGACGGGATCAACGGCACCTCGCCGCAGGGGCTCGAGGGGGTCGACAAATATCCGGCCCTGTTCGTCGAACTCGCCCGCCGCGGCTGGAGCGACGCCGATCTGGCCAAGGTGTCCGGCGGCAACCTCCTGCGCGCAATGGAGCGGATGGAGCAGGTGGCGGCGTCGATGAAGAACGAACCCCCGCTCAACGCGACCATCGAGCAGCTGGACAAGCCGACTCCGTAAGACTCAGGCCGTCATTGCGAGCGTAGCGAAGCAATCCAGTGCGGCCTCCGAGGCCCATGGATTGCCGCGTCGCTTCGCTCCTCGCAATGACGGGCTAGGGGGAGACGGTGGGGTCCGTATTCGGCTCCCCCGCAAGCTCCGCTTCCTGCTCTTCCGGAAGCACCTCGCCGTGGAGGGGCAGCGGCGTGCCGATCCACACCGCATCGAGGAGATGGTCGCGCTTGGCGTTGACCAGGCTCTGGAACAGCTCGGGTGCGAAGGCGACCTGATACATGGCGGCGCCGTGCGGGCCGACCGGCCCCTCGCGCCAGAAGCCGAGCCGGACCCGGAACCGCTCCGCAACCGCCTCGCGAAGCGCCGCGGCGTGCGCCCGCTCCCCGGACGACCGGAAATAGATATGGGCGTGATAGCTCGCGATCTCTGACGGCGAGCGCGGCTGCATCAGACGGCCGGGTAGCGCAGCCGGCCGAGGAAGCGGCTGAGCGATGGCCTGCGTTCGCGGCCGCGGCGCCACTGGGCCTTCACTTTCTCGAACTTCATCACGTCGTCGATCCGCCGGTCGAGGAAGGCGCGGGTTTCGGTCAGTTCGGGCCCCTCGTCGTTCATGTAGACCAGCGTCGTGGAGCCGTAGACGCCCATCAGGATCGCGCGCTTGGAATAGAAGTTGAAGTCGGTCGCTTTGTCGCCGGCGATCCGCCACATCCGGTCGGCCGCACGCCAGGCGAGGCGGCTCCCCTCCAACACATTCTGCGGCTGGGCGAGGATGGCGAGAGCGCGGCGAAGCGCCTCCTTGTGCGGATTGGCGACCTCGATCCGGAACATGACCAGCTCCCGGATCCGCTCCCTGATCTTCATCGCCTCGACCCGCTCCAGCGGAAAGGCGGCCGCCGCGGCGCGGTCGATCGAATCGAACCAGCCGTCGATCATGTCGAGCGCGCCCCGTGGGAAAGCGAGCCGGGCGCGGGCGGCGGGGACTCCGAGGGTGGACGCGGCCATGGCCAGCGCCGAGTCCGACCAGCCGTCGAACACCGCATTCTCCGGGATCAGCGGCGACAGAGCCAGCTTGAGCTCGTCCAGCGTCATTTCCGATGGCTCGACCATGGCGGACTCAATGATCCTCGTCGGCGGCGGTTGCAAGGCCGGGCCGCTCCGGCAGCCGGATCAGGACGAGGGCGGCCGCGATCAGGACCGCCCCGAGCGCGTCGGCGAGGCCGAAGCGTTCGTGATAAGCGAACCAGCCGATCAGCGCCGTCGCGGCGGGCTGGGTGAGCAGGCCCAAGCCGACCACCACCGGCGAGAGATAGCCGACCGCGTAGACGAGCAGGCCCTGGCCGATCAGCTGGCTGCCGATCGCGAGCAGGATCACGGGAGTCCAGTCGGTCGGAACCACCTTCTCGCCCAGCGCCAGCGCGAACAGCAGGAGCGGGACCGCCCCGGCTGCAGTGGCGATGGCGAGCACCGGCATCGGCCGCATCGATTTCCGCGCCCGGTCCACCGCGACCAAATAGAAGGTGTAGAACAGGCCGGCGAGCATCGCGAACAGGTCTCCCGCGAAATGGTCGGGCGACATCTCGTAGCTCGATCCGAGCAGCAGCGCCGCCCCCGCCCCCGCCAGCACCAGGGCCGCCACCTGCATCCGCGCCGGAAGCGCCCGCGCGACGACGAAGCCGTAGATGACGAGGAGGAAGCTCGACGAATTGCCGAACAAAGTGGCGTTGGCGAGCTTGGTCATGCCGATGCCGATATGCCAGGCGGCGAGATCGGCGGCGAAGAACAACCCTCCGAAGGCGACCAGCATCTTGAGCGCCCCGGACCCCTCCCCGAACAGGTCCCGCCGCGCGACCAGCAGCAGCACCGGGGCCGCCAGCGCGAGCCGCCAGAAGCCGGACGCCACCGGCCCGACGTCGGCGAGCCGGACCATCCACGGCCCGAAGGCGAGCATCAGGTTCGCCAGCACCAGCGCGGGAAAGGCGTATCGCCCGGCGCGGGCGGCGGATTGAGGGATTGGCTGGTGCATGTCGAAGATGTCGCCGCTAGGGCTGCCGCTCCTCCGCAGTCAAGGAATGTGCATGAGCGACCTGTTCGATCCGATCCAGCTGGGCGCCCTGCTCTGCCCGAACCGGGTGGTAATGGCCCCGATGACCCGCGGCCGGTCGACCCGCGACCATGTCCCGACAGAGCTGATGATCGACTATTACCGCCAGCGCGCCTCCGCCGGCCTGATCATCACCGAGGCGACCGGAATCTCGCAGCAGGGCCTCGGCTGGCCCTATGCGCCGGGCATCTGGAGCAGCGAACATGTCGAGGCGTGGAAGCCGGTCACCGAGGCGGTGCACGAGGCGGGCGGGCGGATCGTCTGCCAGCTCTGGCATATGGGCCGGGTCGTCCACCCCGACTTCCTCGGCGGCGAGGCGCCCGTCTCGGCGTCCGCCACCACCGCGCCCTACAAGGCCCACACCTATGACGGCCGCAAACCTTATGCCGAGGCGCGCCCGTTGACCGTCGACGAGATCGCGGCCGTGGTCGCCGACTACGCCCGCGCCGCCGGCTATGCGATCGGCGCCGGCTTCGACGGCGTCCAGATCCACGCCGCCAACGGCTATCTCATCGACCAATTCCTCCGCGACGGCACCAACCAGCGCGACGACGATTATGGCGGCGGAATCGAGAACCGCATCCGCCTGCTCCGCGAAGTCGCCAAGGCGGTGACGGACATCGTCGGGCCGGAGCGCACCTCGGTCCGCCTCTCGCCCAACAGCGAAACCCAAGGCGCGGCCGATTCCGACCCGGAGCCCCTGTTCGTCGCCGCCGCCGAGGCGCTGCAGGCGCTGGGGATCGCCTTCCTCGAGCTTCGCGAGCCGGGACCGGAGGGGACGTTCGGCAAGAGCGACGTGCCGGCTATTTCACCGGCGATCCGCAAGGTGTTTACGAAGCCGCTGATCCTCAACTCCGACTTCACCCTGGAGACCGCCACCGCCGCTCTGGCCGAGGAACGAGCCGATGCGATCAGCTTCGGGCGGCCGTTCATCGCGAACCCGGATCTGCCGGAGCGCCTTTCCCGAGGTGCAGAGCTAGCGTCCGACGTGATGGCGACCTGGTACAGCCAGGGCCCTGAAGGCTATGTCGATTATCCGGCGCTAGCTGCCTCCCCGTCGTAAGACGGGGAGGGGGACCAGCGGAGCTGGTGGAGGGGTGACCGAACTCAGACTCCGAGCCTTGTCACCCCTCCACCACCTTCGGTGGTCCCCCTCCCCACCGCTGCCGCGGCAGGGAGGCAGGTTAAGCTCTTGATCCTGCGTCTTCTTTTCTTTGCCCACTTGCGCTATGGGCGCCGCTGGGAAGGGGATGAGAATGAAATTCTGGAAGGCAGCCACGCTCGCGTGCGCGGCAGTGCTGGCCCTCGCGGGCCAGGCCAAGGCCGATTGGTTCGAGGCCCGGAGCGGCCATTTCCTCGTCTATTCGGAAGGCAAGGAGGAGGCGGTCCGCGACTTCGCGACGCGGCTGGAGCGCTTCGATGCGGGCATGCGCAAGCTGCGCGGGCTCGAGGAGCGGCAGGGCGATGCATCCAACCCCGTCATCGTCTATGTCGTCTCGGATTTGGGAGCGGTCCAGAAGCTGTGTGGCATCGGCCGGCCGGGCTCCTTCTGCCAGGGCGTCGCGGGCTTCTACCAGCCGCGCGCCGGCGGGGCGGTGATCTTCACCCCGCGCCGCTCGGGCGAGGGATCGAAGCTCGACCTCAACAGCCAGATCGTGCTGTTCCACGAATATGCCCACCATTTCATGTTCGGCAATTACGCCGCCGCCTTCCCCGCCTGGTTCGTCGAGGGCTTTGCCGAATTCCACTCGACCGCCGAGATCGGCAAGGACGGGTCGATCGACTTCGGCCGCCCCGCCTTCCACCGCTACCGCTCGTTGCTGGCCGGGCAAATGCCGCCGCTTGTGAAGCTGATCGGCGCGACGCCGGAGAGCCTGGGCAATGAAGGCCGGGAGGCGCTCTATGCGCGCGGCTGGCTGCTCACCCATTATCTGACCTTCAGCGGCAATCGGACGGGGCAGCTCGGCGCCTATATCAAGGCCCTGAACCAGGGGAAGCCGCCGGCCGATGCGGCCGCGAGCGCCTTTGGAAACCTGATCCTGCTCGACCGGGAGCTCGACAAATATCTTCGGCAGCGAAAGCTCAGTTATTGGGCGATGAAGCCGCAGGGCGTTCCCGCCGTCGCCCTGCGCCGTCTGACCCCGGGCGAAGCGGCGCTGATGCCGGTGCGGATTCGCTCCGACCGCGGCGTCGACGAGAAGGCGGCGAAGCAGGTGGTGGCCGATGCCCGCCGCCTCGCCGCCGGCTTCCCGAACGATCCCGGCGCCCAGATCGCACTCGCCGAAGCCGAATATGACGTCGGCAATGACGATTCCGCCGAAGCCGCGGCCGACCGCGCCCTCGCCGCCGATCCGAAGAATCGCGAGGCCCTGCTCTACAAGGGCCGGGCCCGGGTCCGCCGCGCACAGAAGGCGAAGAGCGAGGATGCCGCGGTGTGGAAGGAGGCGCGAAGCTGGTTCGTCAAGGCCAACCGGGCCGAGCCCGACGCCGCCGAGCCGCTGATCCTGTTCTACGAGAGCTTCCACAGCCAGGGCATCCGCCCGACGGCCAACGCCATCACCGGCCTCGAGCGCGCCTACCAGCTCGCGCCGCAGGACCCGAGCCTGCGCTTCGCAATGGCGCGCGAGTTCATCACCGCGGACCGGCTGGAGGAAGCGCGGGTGGCGCTCGCGCCTCTGGCCTACGACCCCCACGCCGCGGCCGACAACGAAGCCGCCCGGCTGATCGCGCTGATCGATAAAGGCGACAAAGCCGCGCTTCGCGCGAAGCTGGAGGAGAAACCGGCCGAGGCGAAAGAGGCGAAACAACCGCCGAAATAGCCGGCCTCCCCATCGCCAGATGGGGAGGGGGACCAGCGGAGCTGGTGGAGGGGTGACCGGGCTAACAGGCCGGTGGCTTCCCGCGCGAACCGATGACTTCGAGCCTTGTCACCCCTCCACCACCTTCGGTGGTCCCCCTCCCCCCGAGCTTCGCTCGCGGGGAGGCAGCTTAAGCGAATCTCTGCCGCAGCTTCATCATCGCCAGCGCGGCCTTGGCAGCTTCGCCGCCTTTGTCTTTCTCGTCCGGCCTTGCCCGCGCCAAAGCCTGGGCTTCGTTCTCGACGGTCAGGATGCCGTTGCCGATGGCGAGGCCGTCGATGGTGAGGGCCATGATTCCGCGGGCGCTCTCGCCGGCGACGATCTCGAAATGATAGGTCTCGCCGCGGATCACCACGCCCAGAGCGACATAGGCGTCGAAGCGCCCGCTCTCGCTCGCCAGTGCGATCGCCGCCGGCACTTCCAGGGCGCCCGGCACCGTCACCGTCTCATGCGCATGGCCTTCCGCCTCGATCGCGGCGCGGGCACCGGCGAGGAGGAGGTCGTTCAGATGGTCGTAGAAGCGCGCCTCGACGATCAGCAGCTTCGCCATGATCAATCCTCCAGCGGGATCGGCCGCTCGCCGACGATGGTGAGGCCGTAGCCGGAGAGGGCGACCGGCGTGTGGTGGGTGTTGGTGAGGAGGATCATGTCGTGGATGCCGAGCGCGGAGAGGATCTGCGCACCGCCGCCATAGTCGCGGAGCTGGTCCATGTCGCGCGGCTGCTTGCCGGAGCGCGCGTCGAGGATGTCGGAGATCGGGATCGAACGCGTGAGGGCGACGATCACCCCAGCCCCCTCCTCGCCGATCAGCTTCATCGCGCCTTTCAGGAGCCCGCCGCGGGCGTCCGCTTCCCCGAACGTGTCGGTGAACAGGCTGAGCTGGTGCATGCGGACCAGTGTCGGCTTGTCCGGGTCGATCCGGCCTTTGATCAGCGCCACCTGCTCGGTCCCGGTCGCCTTGTTGAGGAAGGACTTCGCCGTCCAGGTGCCGCCCCAGGCGCTTTCGAACTGGGCCTCGGCGGTCTGCTCGACGAGGTGGTCCTTCTTCAGCCGATAGGCGATCAGGTCGCGGATGGTGCCGATCTTCAAGCCATGGCGCTGGGCGAAGGCGACGAGGTCGTCCATCCGCGCCATTGCGAAGCGCAGGCTCGGGTCCTGCGGCGCGAGCTGGTAGGCGCGCTCGAGGCGCGACCAAGGGGAAGACGTGGCCGGGGGTGACGATATGCTCGGGTCCCTTGCCGGCATCGATCGCGACCGAGATGGTGCGGGCGCGGTCGGCGGCGGAGATGCCGGTGGTGACCCCGTCGCGCGCCTCGATGGAGGTGGTGAAGGCGGTTTCGTGGCGGGTGCCGTTGTGGCGGCTCATCAATTGCAGGCCGAGCTGGTCGACCCGTGATTTGGCCAGCGCCAGGCAGATCAGGCCGCGCCCATGGGTGGCCATGAAGTTGATCGCGTCCGGAGTCGCCATCTGGGCCGGGATGACGAGGTCGCCCTCATTCTCCCGATCCTCGTCGTCGACCAGGATGAACATGCGCCCGTTGCGGGCCTCGTCGATCAGCTCCTCGGGGCTGGACAGGAAACCGCGCATCATCAGCCCCGCATCTCCATCATCCTGCCGATATAGCGGGCGAGGATGTCGATCTCGATATTGACCGCCCGCCCCGGCGCGATGCCTGCGAGCGTGGTCTGCTCGGCGGTGTGCGGGATGATGTTTAGGGCGAAGCGGCTCCCGTCCACCTCGTTGACGGTCAGCGACACGCCGTCGAGCGCGATCGAGCCTTTGGCGGCGATGTAGCGGCCGAGCTCCGCCGGCGCCTCGATGACCAGCCGGGTCGAATCCCCCTCCGCCTCAGCCGACAACACGGTTCCGACGCCATCGACATGGCCGGTGACGATATGGCCGCCCAATTCGTCGCCGAGCTTCAGCGAGCGCTCGAGGTTGAGCCGCGCGCCCTCGCTCCACATGTCGGACGCGGTTCGGCGAAGCGTCTCGGCCGACACGTCGACCGCGAACCAGGCCTCACCTTTGTCGACGACGGTCAGGCACACGCCCGAACAGGCGATCGACGCGCCGAGATCGACCCCGGCCATGTCATAGCCGCAGCCGATCCGGAGGCGCAGGTCGCCCCTTTCCTCCGTCGCGGCGATCCGCCCGACATCGGTGATGATCCCAGTGAACATGCTAATCCCGCTCGCGCTCGTAGACTTCCAGCCGGTCGATGCCAAGCATGCGCTGGTCGGCGAGGCGCCAGCGGCGGTGGGCGTCGGCGAGGCTGGTGAGGCCGATATAGCCGATCGACGACTTACCCTCCCCGATCAGGATCGGCGCGCGGTAGATGAGCAGCCGGTCGACGAGGTCGGCGGTGAGGAAGGCGGACGCGGTCGCCGAGCCGCCCTCGACGAGGAGATCGTTGACGTCATGAAGCCCGTGGACCTCTTCGGGCGACGAGAGCTGGAGCCAGCCTTCGACCCCGGCGCCGCGGGTGAGCAGCGCCTTACGCGGGGAACGGTCCTCGAGGCCGGGGAGCCGGACGTCGAGCGCGGGCTTGTCCGCTTCGTACGTGCCTCGGCCGACCAGGATCATGTCGGCGGCGGCGCGCTCGCGGTGGACATGGGCGCGGCTGTCCTCGCCGGTAATCCAGCGGCTCTCACCCGAGGGAAGCGCGATTTTGCCGTCCAGGGACATTGCAAGCTTGAGCGTGATGTAGGGGCGGTCGAGCCGCATGCGAGTGAGGAAGCCGGAGAGCGAGCGTTCCGCCTCCGCCGCGCCGGGTCCGACCACAACTTCGATCCCCGCCGCCCGAAGCCGCTCGATTCCGGCGCCGTTGGTGCGCGGGTCCGGATCGACCAGGGCGACGACAACCTTCTTCACTCCGGCTTCGACGAGCAAGTCCGCGCAGGCGGGGCCGCGTTCGCTCCGATGGGCGCAGGGTTCGAGGGTGACGTAAGCGGTGGCGCCCCGCGCCGCGTCCCCCGCTTCGGCGAGCGCCACCGCCTCGGCATGGGGGCGCCCTCCCGGCTGCGTCCACCCCTGCCCGAGGACTCGCCCGGCCTTGACGATCAGGCATCCGACATTGGGGTTGGGGGCGGTGGCGCCCCTGGCGCGGGCGCCCAAAGCGGCGGCCGCAGCCATCCAGCGCACGCCCCCGTTTCGGCTCACGCTCAAATGCCCAGTCTGTCCAGGTCCTTGTCGAGCTTCTGGAACTGGCGCTGGCGTTCCTTGCGCGCCGCGTCCAGCTCCGCCTGGTCCTTCTTCTGCTGGGCCTTGATTTCGGCATCGGTGCGGTCGGCGCGCCAGCTGTCGACATAGACGATCTGCTCGCCGGGCATGATGTTGGTCCGCCCGTCGGTGATGAACAGGATTATGATCCCGATCGGCATCAGGATGGCGACCCCTGCGGCGAGCCATTGGTGGGGCCGGCGCTCGGCGGCGAAGGCGCGCAGGTCCTGGAGCAGGACTCGGGGGGAAGAGGGGCGGGGAAGCGGCATAAGGGGCAAGATAATCCTTCGCCGCTCCCCGCGCCAGTGTTTAGGCTTCGGGCAGCACCCAGCGGATGGCGTTCGTCACCTGATCCGGGATTGCGCGACCCAGATCGTCATGTGCCGGGTTGAAGCGGGCGCGCTGCTTCATCAGCCGGCAGGTGGCCGCGTCGAGCGCCGCCGATCCGCTCGACTGGGTGATCGTGCAGTTCGACACCCGGCCATTGGGATCGACCCCGAGCTTGAAGCGGGTCGTGCCCTGCTGCCCGTCCCGCTGCGCCGACGCCGGATAATCGTCGTTCGACACATAGGAAGCGAGGTTCGCCTTGGCCCGCGCCGGCTGCACCTTGATCGCCGCCGGCGGCGTTGGCGGGAGCTGCTGCGGAGGGTCCATGCTGACCGGGCCCGCGGTATAGATGGGCAGCGGCGGCAGCGGCACCGGGTCCACCTGGACGTAGACCGGCTTCTCCACGGTGGGGACCTTCGGCGGGGTCACCGTCACCCGCTCGATCTGCGTCCTCGGCTGCGGCTTGATCTCGTCGACGGGCGGCGGCGGCGGCTTGTCCGGCGCGATCGGGATCACCTTCAGCACTCCGAGCGGGTCGCGGATCACCTCCATCTTGCTCAAGGCGAGCGCGGTGATCGCGGCGCCGTGCATCAGAACGACGACGGCGAGCGCGGTCGAGTTGCTACTCCTCCTGAGGGTCAATGCTCCTTCTGTCATGGCCACTCTCCTTGTCCGGCCTCTTCTGGCTCTTGAATGAGGTGTTATCTCATCACAGGATGATATAATATATCGTAAAGCTGTAAAGTGGTATTTTGTTCCCGCTGCAGAAGTTGCTTTTCCGGAAGTCAGCCGCGGAGGCGGGCGATGGCCTGGTCGCGGCCGATGAGCGGAAGAAGGGCCGCCATTTCGGGGCCGCTGTCCCGCCCCGTGAGCGCCCGGCGCAAGGGGTGGAACAACGCCTTGCCGCTCCGCCCGGTCCGTTCCTTGAGCGAAGCGACCAGGGCCGCCCAGGGCGACTCGCTCCAGTCGATCTCCCCCGCAGCCTCGGCCGCCGCTTCGAGGAAGTCGCGATCCTCCGGCGCAGGCTCCGCCTCGACATGGCCGTGGAGGATTTCCCACCACCCCGCCGCCTCGGCGACGCTCTTCAGATTGGGCCGGAGCGCCTCCCGATCCGCCTCACCCATGCCTTCGGGAAGCCGCTCAGCCACCGCCGCGTAGGGAAGCTGGTGCACCACTTTGGCGTTCAGCGCCTCGAGCTCGGCCATGTCGAACCGCGCCGGCGCCCGGCCGAAGGTGGCGAAGTCGAAGCTCTCGATCAGCGGCGCCGCGTCCGTCACCGGCTCGACCGGCAAACTCGTCCCGATCCGCGCCAGCTTGGCGAGAATGGAAATCGGCTCGATTCCCGCCTCACGAAGCGAATCCATCCCCAGCGACCCCAGCCGCTTCGACAATTTCCCCTCCGACCCGACCAGCAGCGCCTCATGCGCGAAGGCCGGCGGCGCCGCGCCCAGCGCCTCGAACATCTGCACCTGGAGCGCGGTGTTGGCGACATGGTCCTCGCCGCGGACGACATGGGTGACGCCCATCTCCACATCGTCGATCGCGCTCGGAAGCATGTAGAGCCAGCTCCCGTCCTCGCGCCGAACCACCGGATCGGACAGCAGCGAGGGATCGAAATGCTGCGGCCCCCGGATCAGGTCGTCCCACGCGATCGGCGCGTCATGGTCGAGCCGGAACCGCCAATGCGGCCGCCGCCCCTCGGCCTCCAGCCGCGCCCGCTCGTCCGCCGTCAGCGCAAGCGCCGCCCGATCGTAGACCGGCGGCCTGCCCCGCCCGAGCTGGACCTTGCGCTTCAGGTCCAGCTCCTGAGCGCTCTCATAAGCCGGATAGACTCGCCCAGCCGCCCTCAGCCGCTCGAACCCCTCCTCATAATGCGCAAAGCGGAGCGACTGCCGATGCTCCTCGTCCGCCTCCAGCCCGAGCCAGGCGAGATCCTCCCGGATCGCCTCGACATGCGCCTGTTCGGACCGCTCCGCGTCGGTATCGTCCAGGCGAAGGATGAACCGCCCGCCGCCCTTCCTCGCCCACAGCCAATTGTGGATCGCGGTCCGGACATTGCCGACATGGAGCCGCCCGGTCGGGGCAGGCGCAAAACGGGTGACGACGCTCATCGCCGCCGCCTAGGCTCTGCCCCGGCGAGGGGCAAGCCGCTCAGCGCTTCGGCACGCCCGAGCGCTCGAGTGTCCCTATGAGGTCGGCGGCCCCCTCCTCGCCCAGCACATGCCGCGGCAGGAAGAAGAAGAGATTGTCGTTGAACAGAAGCAGGACCGCGCTTCGCCCCGCACCCCATTGGTGGAAATCCGACCAGGCATAACGTCCGCTCGACTTCGCCGTGGTGAGCGTGAGCCCCTCGTCGGACCAGCGATAGTGGAAGTCCTCCCGCATCGGCTTGTGCTGGCGATACAGCCGGGCCGCGCGCCGCGGAAAATGCCAGAGGGCGAGCGCGTAGACGGTCAGCAACAGCAGGCCCATGGCCAGGAAACCGGCCGCTGCAGCCAACGCCCCTTCGAGGATGCCGTATTCAGTAAGGCCGACCCATCCGGAGGCGAGAGTCACCGCGCCCACGCTCAGCATCCTTCGGCGCCACGCCCAGCGGCTCGTCAGGTACAGCCGCAGCCAGTCGCGATTGGCCGCGACATAGTCCGCCTCCGTCGCCTCGACCGTCACCTCTCCCGCCATGTCCACTCCCGCTGCCCCTTGCCGCACCTCACTAGCGCAATCTAAGGAGGCGGCAACGGGGCGCCTGAGGAACAAGCATATGAAGCTGATGGCCGGCAATTCGAACCTGCCGCTGGTGCGCGACATCGCCGCCTATCTCGAGCTGCCTGTCACCGACACCAGCGTCCGCCGCTTCGCGGACGAAGAGGTGTTCGTCGAGATCAACGAGAATGTCCGCGGCGAGGACGTGTTCGTGGTCCAGTCGACCTCCTATCCGGCCAACGACAATCTGATGGAGCTTCTGATCTGCATCGACGCGCTGCGCCGCGCCTCGGCGAAGCGGATCACCGCCGTCCTTCCCTATTTCGGCTATGCAAGGCAGGACCGCAAACCCGGCCCGCGTACCCCCATCTCCGCCAAGCTGGTCGCGAACCTGATCACCGTCGCCGGCGCGAACAGGGTGCTGTCGGTCGACCTCCACGCCGGCCAGATCCAGGGCTTCTTCGACATCCCGACCGACAATCTGTTCGCCTCGCCGGTGATCGCGACCGATATCCACGCCCGCTTCGGCAACCGCGAGCTGATCGTCGTCTCGCCCGACGTCGGCGGCGTGGTCCGCGCCCGCGCCCTCGCCAAGCGCCTCGACAACGCCCCCCTCGCCATCGTCGACAAGCGCCGCGAGCGGCCCGGCGAATCGGAGGTGATGAACATCATCGGCGACGTCGGCGGCCGCTTCTGCATCCTCATCGACGACATCGTCGATTCGGCCGGCACCCTGTGCAACGCCGCGGCGGCGCTGAAGGAAGCCGGCGCCGAGGACGTCGTCGCCTACTGCACCCATGGAGTCCTCTCCGGCGGCGCCGTCGCCCGGGTGCAGAATTCGGTCCTGTCCGAGCTCGTCATCACCGATTCGATCAACACCCAGGAAACCGCCCCCGCCGCCGCCAAGATCCGGACCCTCACCATCGCCCCTTTGCTGGGCGAGGCGATCAAGCGGATTGCGGATGAGACCAGCGTGTCGAGCCTGTTCGACTGACTTGCGCGAGAGGGCGCCTCCCTCTATAGGCGCCGCTTCTTTCCAGCTTTGGAAGATTCGAACCGCCCGGCCATCAAGGGCTGCCGTGGCTGTTCTCAACCGTCCGCCCCCCGTGGTGGCCAAGGAGACGAAAATGCCCAAGTTGAAGACCAAGAGCGGCGTCAAGAAGCGCTTCAAGCTCACGGCGACCGGCAAGATCAAGCACGGCGTCGCGGGCAAGCGCCACCGGCTGATCAGCCACAACGCCAAGTATATCCGTCAGAATCGCGGTACCGAGGTGCTCGCCGTTGCCGATACGGCGCGGGTGAAGGCCTGGGCCCCCTACGGCCTCAGGTAAGGAGAACCGCACATGGCACGCGTCAAGCGCGGGACCACCACCAAGGCCCGCCACAAAAGAATTCTCGAGCAGGCGAAGGGCTATTACGGCCGTCGCAAGAACACGATCCGGATCGCCAAGCAGGCGGTCGAGAAGGCGGGTCAATACGCCTATCGCGACCGCAAGGTGAAGAAGCGCTCGTTCCGGGCGCTCTGGATCCAGCGCATCAACGCCGCGGTCCGGGCCGAAGGCCTGACCTACGGCCAGTTCATGCACGGCCTGAAGCTCGCCGGAGTCGATCTCGACCGCAAGGTCCTCGCCGACATCGCGATGCACGAAGGCGAGGCGTTCAGCGCCATCATCGCCCAAGCCCGCGGAGCGCTGCCGGCGGAAGCCTGAGCCTCACCGGACTGATCAGAGACAAGGCGCCGAGGGGAAACCTTCGGCGCCTTTTTCTTGCCGTCACCCCGGACTTGATCCGGGGTCCACCTTCTTAGGTCCAATGGCAGAAGAAGGTGGATGCCGGATCAAGTCCGGCATGACGAGTTACCTAGTGCAGGCTCTCCGCGGCGATCGAATAGCGCACCGTCGCGTGGCCGCTTTTCTCCGGGCAGCAGCTCAGCCTCGTCCACTCGGTCCGCGCCTTGCGCTCGTCCTCGAACGGGCCGGCCATGGTCTCGGTGCCGGGGATGAGCGCCCGGAAGGCCGGATCCTCATATTCCCCGCCGATCACCCAGTATCTTTTGGTCATGATCCTACCCCTTACTCGGCCGCGACGGCGGTGATGAACTGGTCGGCTTCGGTCGATTCGGCGAGCGCGGTGGTGGAGGCTTCGCCGCCCGCCACCGTCTGGGCGACCAGGTCGAAATAGCCGGTGCCGACCTCGCGCTGGTGGCGGGTGGCGGTGTAGCCCGCCGCCTCGCTTGCGAATTCCGCCTGCTGGAGCTCGGAATAAGCCGCCATGCCGCGGTCGCGGTAGGCGCTGGCCAGCTCGAACATGCCGTGGTTGAGGCTGTGGAAGCCGGCCAGGGTTACGAACTGGAACTTGTAGCCCATCGCCCCGAGCTCGCGCTGGAACTTCGCGATCGTCGCTTTGTCGAGCTTCGCCTCCCAGTTGAACGAGGGCGAGCAATTATACGCCATCATCTTGCCCGGGTGCGCCTTCTGCACCGCCTCGGCGAAGCGCCTGGCGTCGTCGAGGTTCGGGTTGCTCGTCTCCCACCAGAGGAGGTCGGCGTAGGGCGCGAAGGCGATCCCGCGCTTGATGCAATGGTCGACGCCGGTGCCGTCCTTCAGCCGGAAGAAGCCCTCGGGAGTCCGCTCGCCGGTCAGGAATTCATGGTCGCGCTCGTCGACGTCGGAGGTGATCAGCTTCGCGCTCTCCGCGTCGGTCCGCGCCACCAGCAGCGTCGGCACGCCGGACACGTCCGCCGCAAGCCGCGCTGCATTGAGGTTGCGGATATGCGCCTGGGTCGGGATCAGCACCTTGCCGCCCAAGTGGCCGCACTTCTTCTCCGACGCGAGCTGATCCTCGAAATGCACGCCCGCGGCGCCGGCCTCAATGTAAGCCTTCATGATCTCGAAGCAGTTCAAGGGCCCGCCGAAGCCGGCCTCCGCGTCGGCGACGATCGGCACGAACCAGTCGCGGCTCGCCCCGCCCTCGGCATGCTCGACCTGATCGGCGCGCTGGAGGGTGCGGTTGATCCGGCGGCAGAGCTCCGGCCCGGCATTGGCGGGGTAGAGGGACTGGTCCGGGTACATCGCGCCCGCGGTGTTGGCGTCGGCGGCGACCTGCCAGCCAGAGAGGTAGATCGCCTTGAGCCCGGCGCGGACCATCTGCATCGCCTGATTGCCGGTGACGGCGCCCAGCGCATGCACATAATCCTCGCTGTTCAGCAGCTCCCACAGCCGGTTGGCGCCGCGGCGGGCGAGGCTGTGCTCGATCGCCACCGACCCCCGGAGCCGCTCGACCTCCTCCGGGGAATAGGGTCGGGAGATTCCGTCGAAGCGGCCGGTGGGGGCCGGGACGAGGCTGCTGAAATCGGTCATCAAAGGCTCCTCGAGTGTCGCATATCGTACCCCCAACAACCGCATTTCCGCCGATCCGCCGCACGAAATCGGGTCGCGCTGTCACGCTGCGACTTGCAGAGCTTGTAAATCTTTGACAGAGTTGCAGCCATGGCTGCTCCCGAACGCAAGCTCTATCTCGGCGGTCGTCTCAGACGACTTCGCCGAGAACTCGGCCTCAATCAGAGCGCAATGGCGGCCGAAGTCGGGATCAGCCCGAGCTACCTCAACCATCTCGAGCGCAACCAGCGCCCGGTCACCGCCCAGGTCCTGCTCCGCCTCGCCGACAATTACGACATCGACCTTCGAAGCTTCGCCGCCGAGGGGAGCGAGGGCACGGGCGCCGACCAGCTCGCCGAAATCTTCGCCGACCCGATGTTCGCGGACTTGGGCGTGCCGCGCTACGAACTGCTCGAAGTCGCCGACAACGCACCGTCCGTCGCCGACGCCGTCGCCCGCCTCTACGCCGCCCTCGTCGAGCGCCGCCAGCACCCGGTCGGCGGCGCGCCGGACGAAACCAGCCTGGTCACCCCGGAAGCCTGGGTCCGCGACTATATCCAGGCCCAGCGCAACTATTTCCCCTACATCGAGGAGGCGGCCGAGACCCTCGCCGGCGCGTTGGGCGACTCAGCAAGCGCCTTCGAGCCGCTCCGCCGGCGCCTCCGCGAAGGCTTCGGAATCGACACCCGAGTCGTCCCGCCCGAGCTTCTCGATTTCGCAAGCCAGCATTACGATTATCACCGCAAGCGCCTGATGCTCTCGGCCCTGCTCCGCTCCGAGAGCCGGACCTTCGCCATCGCCTATCAGCTCGCCCTCATAGAATGCGGCCCGATGCTGAAGCGCATGGCCGAGACCGCCGCGGCGCCCGACGTGCCGACCCGCCGCCTCCTCACCATGAGCCTCGCCAATTACGCGGCAGGCGCGATCATGATGCCCTACGACCGCTTCCTCGCCGCCGCCGAGAAGCAGCGCTTCGACGTCGACCGGCTCTGCGCGGAGTTCGGCGCCAGCGTCGAGCAGGTCTCCCACCGCCTCACCACGCTCGGTCGCCCGGGCGCCCGCGGCATCCCCTTCTTCATGCTCCGCGTCGACGCCGCCGGGAACATCTCCAAGCGCTTCGCCGGCGAGAGCTTTCCCTTCTCCCGCTCCGGCGGCACCTGCCCGCGCTGGAACCTCCACGCCGCC
>VBAE01000111.1:36240-42814 GCA_005882415.1 Alphaproteobacteria bacterium
GACCGTCGAGCGTCCCGTCCGCCTCGATCCGCGCGAATCGTCCCAGCTCGCCATCGGCCTCGGCTGCGACGTCCGCCACGCGGGGAAGATCGTCTACGCCGACGGCCAGGACCTGGTGCGCCCCCTCGTCACCCCGATCGGCCCCGCCTGCACCATCTGCCCCCGAATCCGCTGCCCCCAACGCGCCGCCGCCCCCGCCGGCCGGACTCTGGCTTTGAACGAAATGCAGAAGACGATCTCGCCTTACCCGTTCGTAGGCTGACGCTTGCGGCACGCTCAAGAGAGCGTAGAATCTCCTGCATGCGGACCACCCTCCACATAGACGACGAGCTCATCCGCAAGGCGATGGCGGTCTCCGGCGTGTCTACCAAGCGAGGGGTGGTCGACCTCGCACTTCGCGAGATGGTCCGGGTGCGGCTTCAGGCGGACGTGCGCCAATATCGCGGCAAGCTCCTTTGGGAGGGCGACCTGGAAGCGATGCGGACAGATTCGTGATCACCGAGGCTCAGCACGGCCGTCCGCACTAAACTCGCCGCGGCACCCTCGGCACGCCCGGTGCGCATTCCAGCGCTGAGCGGTCCCATTTCGCCAGGTCCGCCGCGGCTTCGTAGGTGGTGGTCAGGAAGACGAGGAGGGCGGCGTCGGGATCGGGGGCGGTTCGGACCGCTTCGTAGTCGAGCACGAATTCGCCCAGCGCCTCGTCGAACCGCGCCGCTTCCGGCTTCACCGCCGCCGCTCCGAACCCCTCAGGCGCGGGATAGGCGTAGGAGTAGAAGAACGGCCCTCCCGGCGCGCCTGCTCCGCCCGGCCAGAAGCCGGCGCTGGAGACTTCGTGGCTGTACGCCTCCCGGGTCACCTCGTCCGGCAAATGCGGGATTCCGCCGGGGTGGGGCGGCGCCGGCCGCCCGGAGAAGCGGGTGACGGCGAGGTCGAAGCTGCCCCAGAAGAAGTGGACCGGGCTGACCTTGCCGAGGAAGGACGAGCGGAACAGGCGGAACACCCGGTCGGCGGAAAGCAAGGCCCCGAGCAGCCGGCCTGCACCGTGCGGATCGTAGCCGCGCTGCTCCCGGTCCTCCGCGAACCGCGTCGCGGGCTCGACCTCGTTCGGAGCGCCGCTCAGTCGAACCTCATGCCCCGCCTCCGCCAGCAGCCCCAGCACCGCCCTGTGGAAATCGGCGATGGTCCCGGGTCCGAGCGGGACCGTCCTCACCCCAGCGCTATCGCTGAGAGTGACGACATGCTCCACCAGGTCGAGCCCAAGCTCGAACGGCCCGCCACTGCCGTAAAGCGGCTCCGTCCGAAGCCAGGTGCAGCGTCGCGATCGTCGGGCCGTCCCGCGCCGCGTCCAGTTCAGGCCACTGCTCCGCCACGCCCGCGCTCCTCTTCAAACGCCCGACATTCTCCGGTACGGGGCGGCGCATGGCAAGTGACACAGACGCATCGATCGACCGGATTAAAGCCGCGCCCGACCTCCAGGCGCTGGAGGCCGAACGCGTGTCGGCGCTCGGCAAGCAGGGCGCGATCACCCAGCTTTTGAAGACGCTGGGCGCGATGACCCCCGAGCAGCGCCAGGCCGAAGGCCCCCGAATTCACGCCCTTCGCGAGGCGGTCACCGACGCCATCGCCGCCCGCAAGGCCGCGCTCGAAGGCGCCGCGCTCGAGCAGCGCCTCGCCACCGAGAAGCTCGACCTCACCCTCCCCGTCCCGCCGCCCCTGGAAGGCAGCGTCCATCCGGTCAGCCAGGTGATGGACGAGCTCGCCGAGATTTTCGCGGACTTGGGCTTCGCGGTCGCCACCGGCCCCGAGATCGAGGACGACTGGCGCAACTTCACGGCGCTCAACATCCCGGAGACCCACCCGGCCCGGGCGATGCACGACACTTTCTACTTCCCCGACCAAGACGCGGGCGGGCAGCGCATGCTACTTCGCACACACACGTCCCCGGTGCAGATCCGCACCATGCAGTCGCAGCAGCCGCCGATCTACATCATCGCGCCCGGCCGCACCTACCGCTCCGACAGCGACGCCACCCACACGCCCATGTTCCACCAGGTCGAGGGGCTGGTGATCGACCGCGGGATCCATCTCGGCCATCTCAAATGGACGCTGGAGACCTTCCTCAAGGCCTATTTCGAGCGCGACGACATCGTCCTCAGGATGCGCCCGTCCTACTTCCCGTTCACCGAGCCGTCGGCCGAGGTCGACGTCGGCTATACGATGGTGAAGGGCCGGCGGGTGCTCGGCGGCAACGAGGGATGGATGGAGCTGCTCGGCTCCGGAATGGTCCACCCGAAGGTCATCGCCGCCTGCGGGCTCGATCCCGAAGAATGGCAGGGCTTCGCCTTCGGCTGCGGAATCGACCGCCTCGCCATGCTCAAATACGGAATGGACGATCTGCGCGCCTTCTTCGACGGCGACCTGCGCTGGCTGAAGCATTACGGCTTCTCCGCGCTCGATGTCCCCACATTGAGCGGAGGAGTGGGCGCATGAAGTTCACCCTTAGCTGGCTGAAGGAGCATCTCGACACCGAGGCCTCCGCCGCCGAGATCGTCCAGACGTTGACCGCCATCGGCCTCGAAGTCGAAGGCGTCGAGAACCCGGCCGAGAAGCTCGCCCCCTTCACCGTCGCGCGCGTGCTCACCGCCGAGCGCCACCCGCAGGCGGACAAGTTGCAGGTGCTGAGCGTCGATGCCGGCACGGGGGAAGCGATCCAGGTCGTCTGCGGCGCGCCCAACGCCCGCGCCGGCCTGGTCGGCGTGTTCGGAGCCCCCGGCGCCTACGTCCCGGGCAGCGACATCACGCTCAAAGTCGCCGCCATCCGCGGCGTCGAGAGCCGCGGCATGATGTGCTCGGTCCGCGAGCTCGAGCTGGGCGAGGAGCATGACGGGATCATCGAGCTCCCCGAAGACGCTCCCGTCGGCGCCCGCTTCGCCGATTATGCCGGCCTCGACGATCCGGTGATCGACGTCGCCATCACCCCCAACCGCCAGGATTGCATGGGCGTCCACGGCATCGCCCGCGACCTAGCCGCCGCCGGCCTCGGGGGCCTGAGGCCCATCTCTATCAAAGAAATCGCGGGCGCCTTCCTCTGCCCGATCGAGATCCGCACCGAGGACGAGGAAGGCTGCCCCGCTTTCTACGGCCGGGTCGTCCGCGGCGTCAGGAACGGCCCCTCGCCGCGCTGGCTCCAGCAGCGGCTGAAGGCGGTCGGCCAGCGCCCGATCAGCGCCCTGGTCGACATGACCAACTACATCATGCTGAGCTACGGCCGCCCCTTGCACGTCTACGACCTCGCCACTCTGAAGGGCGCCATCGTCGCCCGCCGCGCCCGCGACGGCGAGGAGGTGCTCGCGCTCAACGGCAAGTCCTACCGGCTCGACCAGACGATGACGGTGATCGCCGACGACGCCCAGGTCCACGACATCGGCGGCATCATGGGCGGCGAGCATAGCGGGGTCACCGAAGCGACCACCGACATCCTCATCGAATGCGCCTATTTCGACCCTGAGCATATCGCCCGCACCGGCCAGAAGCTCGGCCTCACCTCGGACGCGCGGCAGCGCTTCGAGCGCGGGGTCGATCCCGCTTTCCTCGACACCGGCCTCGCCCTGGCGACGCAGATGGCGGTCGAGCTTGCCGGCGGTGAGGCGTCCGAGATCGTCCGCGCCGGCAGCCCGCCCAGCGTCACGAAGACCGTCTCCTACCGCCCCGAACGCGCCCGCGCGCTCGGCGGCGTCGAGGTGCCGAAGGCGGAGCAGCGCGCGATCCTCGAACGGCTCGGCTTCACCGTCGAGGAGGGCGAGAGCTGGACCATCGGAGTCCCGAGCTGGCGGCGTGACGTCGATGGGTCGGCGGACATCGTCGAGGAAGTTGCCCGGATTCACGGCTTCGACAAGATCCTCACCACCCCGCTCCCCCGCAGGCCGGGAGTCGCCGCGCCCACCGCCACGCCTGAGCAGATGCTCGAGCGCAAGGTCCGCCGCACCGCCGCCGCGCGCGGCCTCAACGAGGCGGTGACCTGGAGCTTCATCGCCGAGAGCGAGGCGGCGCCGTTCGGCGGCTCGGCCTGGGTGCTGGAAAATCCGATCAGCGAGGAGATGAAGGCGATGCGCCCGTCGCTCCTCCCCGGCCTTCTCGCCGCCGCCAGCCGCAACATCGCGCGCGGCGCCGACAGCGTTCGCCTGTTCGAGGTTGGCCGGCGCTATCTCGCCGACGGCGAGCGGCCGACCCTCGGCCTGGTCCTCGCCGGCGAGCGCGGCCCGCGCCACTGGCGCACCGGCAAAGCGGGCGGCTTCGACGCCTATGACGCCAAGGCGGAAGCGCTCGCCATCCTCGCCGCGGCCGGCGCCCCGGTCGAAAACCTCCAGGCGCTTGCCGGCGCGTCGGGCGTCTACCACCCCGGCCGCTCCGCCCGCCTCAGCCTCGGCCCGAAGAACGCTTTGGCCGAGTTCGGCGAGCTCCACCCGGCGACCTTGAAGGCGTTCGACCTTTCCGGCCCGGTCGTGGCGGCCGAGATCTTCCTCGACGCGCTCCCGAAAAAGCGCGGCGCCTCCGGCCATATGCGCGAGGCCTACAGCCCGCCGGCCCTCCAGGCGGTGAAGCGCGATTTCGCTTTCCTCGTCCCCAGCGATGCGGCGGCCGATACCCTGCTCCGGGCGGTGCGGGGCGCGGACAAGCAGGCGATCGCTGCCGTGTCTTTGTTCGACGTCTTCACCGGTCAGGGCGTCCCGGAGGGCGAGAAGTCCGTCGCTGTGGAGGTGACCCTGCAGCCGGGCGAGAAGAGCTTCACCGACGAGGAACTGAAGGGGATTTCGGAGCGCATCGTCGCCGCGGCGGCCAAGGCCGGCGCCCGGCTTCGTGACTGAGGCGGAAATCCGCGCCTCCTTCGAGGAGCAGGCGGGCTGGTGCGAACGGCTCGGATCGCCCCTCACCGCAGCCCTGTGCAGGGCCCTCGGCCGCGATCTCGACCGGAATACGGAGACCGGCCGGCGGGTGCTCGACTGGCCCGGCGACCCCCGCCCGGGCGCCGACGTGGTGGCGCTGAGGCTGTGCGGAGGCCTCCACGCGCTGGTCCGCAAAGGTGCCGCGCCGGACCTTGCGGACTGCTATCCGCCGAAGTCGCTTCCGCTGCCGGCGACGTTGAAAGACGTCGTCCGCACCCATGACGAAGCCCTGCTCCCCTGGCTCGACATCGCCCCGCAGACCAACGAGGTCGGACGCTCGGCGGTGCTGATGAGCGGGCTGCTCGCCCTGGCCGAGCAGGTCCAAAAGCCGATGGACCTGCTCGAGCTCGGCGCCAGCGCCGGCCTCAACCTGATCCTCGACCGGTACGCTTATGTCCTCGGCGGCGAGCAGCGAGGCGATTCCAGCTCAGCCCTCACCCTCCGCCCCGACTGGCAAGGCCCGCCGCCGCCCGATGCACGGGTCGAGGTAGCTGCCCGGCGCGGGGTGGACCTCCAGCCGATGGACGCGCGGCGCGACGGGGAGCGGCTGCTCGCTTATGTCTGGCCCGACCAGCCGCAGCGCCTCGCCCAGCTCGAGACGGCGCTCGCCATCGCCGCGGCCGATCCGCCGCAGATCGACGCCGGCGACGCAGCCGACTGGCTGGAGCAGCGCCTGGACGAGCCTCGCCTGCCCGGAACGGTCCGGGTCGTCCTCCACTCGGTCGCCTTCCAATACTTCCCGTCAGCGGTGCAGGCGCGGATCGAGGCGGCGATGGCGGAGGCCGGCGCAGCGGCGGACGAGGCCGAACCGCTCGCCTGGCTCCGCTACGAGAAGATCGAGGGGGAGGAGAATTTCTCGCTTCGGCTCAAAATCTGGCCGGACGGTTCGGACCGGCTGCTCGCCACCGCCCACCCCCACGGCCGGTCGATTCACTGGGTTTCGACGGTCTCGCCGCTGACCTCATAGGCGCCGTCCAGCCAGCCGATCACTTCCCGCGCCGCCGGATGGTCGAACCTGGAATAAATCCCCGCGAGCTCCGCCCGCCGCTCGTCCGACAGCCGGTCCCGCCCGCGGTCCTGGAAGGAGAGCAGATCCTGCTCCAGCCGCTCGGCGAGCTCGGGCCCCGCCACCACCCGCGCCGCACCCCGGAACGCCTCACCATAGCGATAGTCGCCGAGATAGGCCCAGGCGAGGGTCAGCGCCGGAATTCGGGTCAGCACCGGCTGGAGCGCCACATTGATCCCGTGCCCGGCGACATGCCGCGGCAGGTCCGACCGCCCGGTGAAGGCGCGCAGGTGCAGATGCTGCGACATGCGCGGCCCGTCGTTCACCGGATAATTGTCCCACAGGAAGGGCCGGCGCCCGATCCGCTCCGCCACCCGGTCGAGATGCCCGGCCGAATATTCGCGCGAACACACCTCCTCGCCGGTCCAGAAAATCTCCACCGCCGGATCGAGCCGAAGCCCGAGATCCTCGAGATAGCGATCCGGCCTTTTCCCGAAGGCCCGGTCGAGGACGGAATCGTCGGAATAATAGCTCGGGCAGCAGAACACGCGCGACGCCCCGCTCCGCTCGGCGGCGAAGGCGACGATCTCCGCCTGGCGCGCGGCGAGATCGGGCACGTCGCCGC
>VBAE01000111.1:42824-50700 GCA_005882415.1 Alphaproteobacteria bacterium
GAGGAAAGGCCGCCAGTCCTCATCGCCGAGCTGCGCCTCGAACGGCGTAAGCCCGATCCCGAACCGCACCCCCGCCGCCCGGCATTCCGCCGCCAGCCCGGCCAGCGCCTCCAGCTCTCCTTCCGGATGCCGCTCCCGCCACCGCCGCCGCAGCCATGCGTCCGCCTTGGGTGCATACAAATAGAAGCGGTAGCCGTGCGGGGCGAGGAAGCGGATCGTGTCGGCGCGGTCCTGCCAGCTCCAGGGCGGGCCGAAAAAGCCCTCGATGAGGCCGAGCTCAGTCATCAAGCGCGTTGATCGCGGCGTGGACCCGGGCCTCCACCTCCTTGCGCGGAAGGCCGGGCGGGATCGGCTCGCCGAAGCGCATGGTGATGATTCCCGGCCGTTTGATGAAGCGCCGCCGCGGCCAGACTTGCCCGCTGTCCAGCGCCACCGGAACCACCGGCAGTCCCAGCGCCCGGTACAGGCCGCCGAAACCCGGCTGAAGCTCCGGCCGCTCGCCCGGCGCCACCCGCGTGCCTTCGGGGAAGATGACGATCGGCCGCCGGTCGGCGACGATCGCCTCGGCCGCCTTCAGCATCCGCCGCAGCGCCGAAGCGCCGCCCGAACGGTCGACCGGGATCATCCCGTACCTTTGCGCCAGCGGACCCCACATCGGGATGTCGGCGAGCTCCTTCTTCATCACCACCGCCGGGTTGCGAAGGATCACGACCATGTCGATCGTCTCGTACATCGACTGGTGCTTGCACGCGACCAGCGCCGGCCCCGTCGGAACCTCGCCCTCCACCTTCGTGCGGATGCCGAGGATCCAGCGCGCGCACCAGCGGTGGAAATGCGCCCAGCCATTGGGCACCGAGCGGAGCGCCGCGGGCCCGAACCAATTGGCCGGCACGGCGGCGAGGACGAAGAACACCGTCGCCGGATAGAAGATGATCGCGAACAGGAGCGAGCGGAGCGCGCTCATCCGAACCCGGCGAGGACCGTCGCCCGGCGCAGCAGATATTTGTTATATTCCATGAAGAGCTGGCGGAACTGCGGGTCGCTCTCCACCGCGTCGCCGACCAGCTCGACCCCGTCCGGCACCTGGCGCGAAATCTCGAAGCGCGCGCGGCGCATGTGCCAGTCGGTCGTGACCAGCCGGACGCTCCTGAACTTATGCTCCTTGAGCCAGCGGCCGACCTCCTCGCCGTTCGAGCGCGTATCGACCGATTCCCGGCCGAGATCGATGCAGCAGGCGAACAGCTTCGGGTCGGCCTTATACTGGGCGGCGAGCTCCTGCGGGCGGACCGTCCGCGCCACGCCGGAGACGAGCATCCGCTTCGCCTTGCCGCGCTGCATCAGGTCGAGCCCGCGCTCGATGCGCTTGGCGCCGCCCGTCAGCACCACGATCCCGTCGGTCACCCTCTCGTCGCCGGCGCGCGGCAGGAACACCGCGAAGGCCGCATAGCCGAGCAGGTAGAGCAGGATGAGAGCAGAGATGGCGCGCCGGATCACAACATCCGACCCAATGCCCGCAAGATGGTGAAACGTGCAACGACCATTGCAAGCAAGACGCCGGCCAGTGGCAAAGCCGCGAGCAGCGCCCAGCTGAGCGCCGGAAGGCCGGCCGAGCCGAGCAGCTCCGATCCGAGCGCGCCTACCCTCTGGCCGATCAGCAGAAGCACGATCCCAGCCCCGATCAGCCCCAAAAGACCGCCGAACAGGGCGTCGAGGGCGATCCGGCGCTGGAACAGCCGCGCGACCTGGACGTCGGTCGAGCCCATCAGGTGCAGCACCTCGATCGTGTTGCGGTGGGTGTCGAGCGCAGCCTTGGCCGCGAGCACCACCGTCGCCGCCGAAGCCAGGATCATCAGCACGACCAAAGCGCCTGCCAGCATCCGGAGGGCGGAGATGAGCTTGGCGAGGGGGGCGAGCCAGGCGGCGCTGTCGTCGACCCGGGCCGAGGGCGCGACCGCGAGGATCGCCGAGCGGAACGTCTCGATCCCCGGCGCGCCCGGATTGAGATCGACGTCGATCAGCGCGGGAATCGGCAGGTCCGCCTCGAGACCGCCCGATCCGAGCCAAGGCTCGAGCAGCTTCTGCATCTCCTCCGGCGCGAGGCGGCGGACTTCGGCGACTCCGCTCATTCCCTGAAGCTTCCTGACCGCGGCGGCCGCCTCCGCCTCGCGCCGGTCCGGGTTCGCCTCGACCAGCTGGACGGTGAGCCGCTGGCCGACATTGGCGCTGAGGCTCGACGCCGCCGTGCCGAGGCCGAGCCCGGCGGCTGCGGCGAGCACGGTCAGGAACATCATGATCGCGATCACCCAGGGCATCGGCCCGGCGAGCCGCCCCTCGGGAAGCAGCCGCCGGTCGGCGGCGCCGAACCTGCGGTTCCCGGCCTTCACGCGCTCGGCCCGCGCGGCGGGTTGCGCAGCGCGCCGGTCGGATCGAGCAGCTGGCCGCGGTCGAGGCGGAGCATCTCGGCCCGGGCGACGCGGGAGATGAGGTGGAGATCGTGGGTCGCGACCAGAACGGTTGTGCCGAGCTTGTTCAGGGAATCGAACAGATGGAGCAGGCGCTTGGCCATTTCCGGGTCGACGTTGCCGGTCGGCTCGTCGGCGACGAGGAGCTCGGGCCGGGCGATGACCGCGCGGGCGATGGCGACGCGCTGCTGCTCGCCGCCCGAAAGCGTCGCCGGCCGGGCGCTGGAACGGTGGCCGAGGCCGACCCAGGCGAGCATCTCGCGCACAGGCGTCTCGAGATCCTTCTCCTCCACCCCCGCGACCCGGAGCGGAAGCGCGACATTGTCGTAGGCGGAGAGGTGGGGGACGAGGCGGAATTCCTGGAAGACCACCCCGATCCGGCGGCGGAAGCCCGGAAGGCGGCCGCGCGGCATGGTGACGATATCCTCGCCGAACAGGCGGATGAGGCCCCGGCTGGGCCGCTGGGCGAGGTAGAGCAGGCGCAGGAGCGAGCTCTTGCCGGCGCCGGAAGGGCCGGTGAGGAAGTAGAAGCCGCCCTCGCGTAATGAGAAGCTCAGGTCCGAAAGCGTCTCGGCGCCGGTGCCGTAGCGCAGGCCGACATTGTCGAACTGGACGATGGTTCCAGCGGCGCTCACCGACCCAATACCCGTTCGAACCGCTTTCCCATGGCGATTCCATGGCATGGCGGCGGCATTAAGGTAAATGGTTTGCTTGATGGCGGGGGCCACATGTGCTTGGATTCGCGGCGAGCACCAGACCCGGGGGCCTCCTGTACGATGATCCTGACCTGTCCCGCCTGCGCGAGCCGCTATGCCGTCCCGGACAGCGCCGTCGGGCAGACCGGGCGTCAGGTGCGCTGCGCCAATTGCAAGCATAGCTGGTTCCAGGCTCCGCCGCCTTTGCGCGAGGCGCAGATGGAGGCCGCTCCGCCGCCTCCGCCCGTCTTCGCGCCGCCCCCTCCTCCCCCGCCGCAGAGCGTGGTCCGCGAGCCGGCGGAGCGGCCGAGCGCCGCCGCCTCGATGCTCGGACCGGAGCCGGCGGCGGAGAGCTACGATGCCTTCGCCAACCAGCCGCCCTTCCGCCCGCGGCGCAACCGGGCGAAGCTGTGGACCATCGCCGCCGTCGTCGCGGCCGCCCTGATGCTCGCCGCGACCGTCGCAATCTCCTGGTTCGGCCTTCCCGAATTCGGCCGTATCGCCATCGCCCGCGCTTCGGGGACGACCCCGCTGACCATCGTCGGCAGCGCGGAACGCCAGCCGCTGGCGAGCGGCAACGAGCTGCTCCAGGTGACCGGCACCATCACCAACCCGACCGGCTCGGTCCAGCGGGTGCCGCCGATCCATGCCGAGCTTCGCGATGCCGGCGACAAGGTGGTCTACAGCTGGTCGATCTCCGCGCCGGTGACCGAGCTCCAGCCCCACCAGAGTGCGACCTTCAACAGCGCCGAGGTCGACGCGCCGAAAGCCGCCAAAACCCTGAAGCTCAACTTCCGAGCGGCGTCATAAAACACATGCGGATCGGAATCCTGACCGGCGGCGGCGACGTACCCGGCCTCAATCCGTGTATCCGCTCGATCACCCTCTCGGCGGACGACCTGGGCTGGGAGGTCTTAGGCTTCCGCCTCGGCTGGCAGGGCTTTCTCGAGATCGACCCGGACGATGAAGCAAGCGTCGCCGCCGGCACCGTCCCGCTCAGCCGCGAAGGCGTGCGTGGGCTCGACCGGATGGGCGGCACCATCCTCCACACCTCGCGCACCGACCCGCGCACCGTCCCCGCCGGCGACATGACCGAGCAGGTAATGCGCGTGCTCGACCGGCTGGGCGTCGACGCGATGATCACTCTGGGCGGCGACGGCACTTTGCGCTTCTCCGCCCATCTCGCCGCCCAAGGGGTGAAGGTGATCTCCGTCCCCAAAACGATGGACAACGACGTCTTCGGCACCGACTATTGCATCGGCTTCTCGACCGCGGTCAGCCGCTCGGTCGAGGCGATCAACGCGCTTCGCACCACCGTCGAGAGCCACGAGCGGATCGGCGTCATCGAATTGTTCGGGCGGCGGAGCGGCGAGACGGCGCTCCTCTCCGGCTTCCTCGCCCAGGTCGACCGGACGGTGATTGCAGAAGTGCCTGCAGACCTCGACACGCTGCTTCCGCTGCTCGCCGAGGACAAGGCGTCCAACCCCGCCAATTATGCGATGTGCGTCATTTCCGAAGGTGCCCGGATCCGCAGCGACGCGGACGGAATAGACGATCTGTCCCAATCGGCGAGCGAACGCAGCGAGCTTGGCGTCGGCCAGCGCCTTGCCAAGGCGATCAAGCAGCGCCTCGGCTGCGGCACCGTCATCCAGGAGCTCGCTTATCTGATGCGCGCCGGGGAGCCGGATGCGATGGACCGGATGGTCGGCTTCGCCTTCGGCGGCCTCGCGGTGCAACTCCTCGCCCGCGGCGAGAGCGGGCGGATGGTGACCTTGAGCGACGGCAATTACAGCCACGTCCCCGCCGATACCCTGCTCCACGGCCGCAAATCGGTCGACGTCTCCGGCCTCTACGACGCCTCCGCCTACCGCGCCAAGCTGATGCGCGTCGAAGGCATGCCGATGTTCCTCTACTGAGCCATTGCGCCGCTCAAAGTGCTTTGCTAGAGGCCCCGCTCCTACCGGCGCCGGGCCCTCGCCCGGCGGTATCACGTGCGGTCGTGGCGGAACTGGTAGACGCGCAGCGTTGAGGTCGCTGTGGCCGAAAGGCCGTGGAAGTTCGAGTCTTCTCGACCGCACCATTTCCCTTTGCCCGGGCGCATACGCGGGGGCATAAGGGCGGCCGATGGGGGCCCTGCCGATCCACAAGCGAAAGCTCGGCCTCGCCATGTGCGTGGCCTTGGTGGTCGGCAATATGGTCGGCTCCGGAGTCTTCCTCCTCCCCGCCGATCTCGCGCCACTCGGCTGGAACTCCGTCTACGGATGGCTCGCGACCCTTGCCGGCACCCTCTGCCTCACCGTGGTGCTGTGCCGGCTGGCGCGCGACCTCGGCAGCGGCTGCGGCCCCTTCTCCTACCCGGCCGCCGCTTTCGGCCCCGCCGCCGGCTTCGTCGTCGCCTGGAGCTACTGGATCTCGATCTGGGTGACCAATGCGGTGCTCGCGGTCGCGGTGGTGCGCAATCTCGCAGTGCTGTGGCCGGCGGTCGGGACGCCGGGCGTGGCGGCTTTGATCGCGGTCGCCTTCGTCTGGCTGTTCGTGCTGATCAACTGCCTCGGCGTCCGAACCGCCGGCGAAACCCAGGTGGTGACCACCGTCCTCAAGCTGATCCCGCTCGGCGCGGCGATCGTCATCGGCGTGGTCCTCCTCGCCCGCGGCACCGCCCACCTCGCGCCTTACAACAGCGTCCCGATCGGCGGCGCCTCGATCAACATGGCGGCGACTCTCGCCCTGTTCCCGATGCTCGGCTTCGAGAGCGCGATGGCGGCGGGCGACCGGGTCGACAATCCCGGGCGGACCATCCCCATGGCCACCTTCATCGGAACGATGGTGATCGGCCTCGTCTACCTCCTCGCCTGCTCGGCGGTGACTCTGATGCTCCCGGCCGAGGCGGTCCACGCCTCCAACGCCCCCTTCTCGCTCTTCTTCAGCGAGCTGGTCAGCCCGCGGGCGGGCGCCGCGGTGGCGATCTTCGCGGCGGTGGCGGCCTTGGGTGCGCTCAACGGCTTCACCCTGCTCCAGGGTGAGCTTCCGCTGGCGATGGCGCGCGGCGGCCTGTTCCCACGCTGGTTCGCGGTCGAGAACCGGTTCGAGACGCCCTACCGGATCCACATCCTCTCCAGCCTGCTCGCAAGCCTGCTCGTCCTCACCAACTACTCCCGCGGCCTCTCCAAATTGTTCGAGTTCATGGTGCTGGTGACGACATCGGTGACGATCATCTTCTACGTGGTCGGCGCCGCGGCCAGCGTGAAGCTCGCGCGCGAGGGGCGGATCGGCCGCTCGCGCGGCTTCGCCCTCGTCGCCGCCGCCGGCATGGCCTATGCGCTCTGGGCCTTTTACGGCGCGGGGCTGGAGGCGAGCCTGTGGAGCCTCCTGATGACCGCGGCTGCGATTCCGCTCTACCTCGTCATGCGCAGCCGCTTGCCCGCGGGCGAGGCCGTCCCTATCTCGCCGGCTCCCGCGCAGCAGCAGGAGTGACGCCATGGCGGACGGAGGCGAGCAACGAATGGACCTTCCCGAAAAGGAATGGCGCGAGCGCCTGTCGCCGGAGCAATATCATGTCCTCCGCGAGGCCGGCACCGAACCGCCCTTCGCCGGCCGCTACGTCCACAATCACGAGACCGGCGAATATCGCTGCGCCGGCTGCGGCGAGCTCCTGTTCACCAGCGACTCCAAATATGACAGCGGCAGCGGCTGGCCGAGCTTCACCCAGCCGGCGGCGTCGACCATCGTCGAGCATGCCGACACCAGCCACGGCATGCGCCGGGTCGAGGTGCGCTGCGCCAAATGCGACGGCCACTTGGGCCACCTCTTCCCCGACGGCCCCGGGCCCACGGGCCTGCGCTATTGCATCAACAGCGCCGCGCTCGACTTCAGGAACGACAAATAGCGGATTCTCCGCGCCGCTTGTGGCCCCACCCGTCCCGCTTTAGGCTCAAGCGCGATGGACAGTGACGCTTCCCCCCCGCGCGGGCGCCTCAAGCGCGCGCTGATCACCAGCTTCAAGATCGGCGTCTACGCGACGGTGGTGGCGATCATCGCCCTTGTCGTCGCGGTCGCGGTCGCGATGAACGAGCTTCCGAGCTACGACAAGCTCGTCCGCCGCGACGATCTCGGCCAGATGATCCGGGTCCACGCCGCCGACAACAGCGTCGTCGTCTCATTGGGCCCGAGCTTCGGCAATTGGCTGAGCAACGACCAGATCCCCGCCTCGATGAAGAATGCGATGATCGCGATCGAGGACAAGCGCTTCCGCTCGCACCCCGGCGTCGACCCGATCGGGATCATGCGCGCCGTCACCGTCAGGGTGCAGCGCGGCCGCTGGGTGCAGGGCGGATCGACCATCACCCAGCAGCTCGCCCGCAACATCTTCCTCACCAACACCAAGACCTTCGGGCGCAAATTCAGGGAATGGGTGCTCGCGCTGGCGCTGGAGCGGCGCTTCACCAAAGACCAGATCCTCGAACTGTACTTGAACCGCGTCTATTTCGGCGGCGGCGCCTACGGCATCGACGCGGCGTCGCGCACCTTCTTCGGCCATTCCGCCAATACGCTGAGCCTGTCGGAATCCGCGATCATCGCCGGCCTCGTCAAGGCGCCGTCCAACTACGCCCCCACCGCCGACCAGCAGGCCGCCCGCCAGCGCTCCCGGATCGTCATCCAGGCGATGCGCGAGGGCGGCTACATCACCGCCGCCGAAGCCGCCGCCGCCGGCCCGGAGGC
>VBAE01000111.1:50726-60315 GCA_005882415.1 Alphaproteobacteria bacterium
AGCTCGACACGTTGATCGACGAGCGCGAGAAGCCGATCGACGTCTGGACTACGATCTACCCCGAAATGCAGTGCTCCGGCGATGCCGCGATCAACGCTAATGCGCCCGCCGGGGCCCAGGGCGCACTGATCGCCCTCGACCGCGACGGCGCCGTCCGGGCGATGGTGGGAGGCCGCGACTATGTCTCGTCCATCTACAACCGGGCCACACAGGCGGTCCGCCAGCCCGGATCCTCGTTCAAGCTGTTCGTCTACCTCTCCGCGCTCGAGGCCGGCTACAAGCCCGACGACCTCGTCGCCGACGCGCCGATCACGATCAACGGCTGGACCCCGCGCAACAACAGCCGCCATTATTCCGGCAACGTCACCGTCCGCCAGGCCTTCGCCCAGTCGCTGAACAGCGTCTCGGTCCGCCTGGCGCAGGAGGTCGGCTTCTCGACGGTGAAGAGCATGGCCGAGCGGTTCGGGATCACCACCCCGATCGTCACCCACCCTTCCATGGCGCTGGGCAGCTCCGACGTCCGCCTGCTCGATCTCACCCGCGCCTACGCCTCGGTGGCGCGCAAGGGCATCGCCGCAATGCCCTACGGAATCGTCCGGGTGACGACCACCGACGGCGCCATCCTCTACCAGCACGATGCCGCCGAATCGCGCGTCCTCGTCGCCCCCTGGGTCGCGGCGCAGATGACCGACCTGATGCAGGCCTCGGTGATGACCGGAACCGGCCGCGCCGCCCAGATCGGCCGCCCCGTCGCCGGCAAGACCGGAACCACCACCGCGAATAAGGACGGCTGGTTCGTCGGTTTCTCGAGCGGGATCACCGCCGGCATCTGGATGGGCCGCGACGACGCCAAGGTGGTGCCCGGCCTGCAGGGCGGCACGGCCCCGGCGCGTGCCTTCCACGACTTCATGATCCGCGCCGTCGCCAAGCGCCCGCCCGAGGCCTTCGAAATCTCGGTCCCGCAGCCGACATGGGCGAGCGAACCCGACGAAGAGACCTGGTTCGAAGCCCCTGATAACGGCGTCGTTCTTGCGCCCGATGGAGCAGCGCCGCCGCCGCCCGCCGACGCTCCGCCCGTCGCCGACGGCCGCCGGCCCCCGGCCGACGAACCGGACGCCGCCGACGACGACCGCCTCAATCAGGATTGGCTCGACCGTGCGATCCGCCGCGATCCGCCGCCTGCGCCGCGCGATCCGAACGCCTCGCGCCGCTTCCCGCCACCGATCGACCGGCGGCGGCAGCGCTCACCCGCGCCCGATCCGGTGGAGCGAGAGCCCGTTACGCCGCAGCCATAGCCGCGCCGGCTTGGGATCGGTCCCGAGCAGCCGCTCGACCAAAAAGTGGAAGTCCGGCCCGTGGTTCATATGGACGCGGTGCGCTACTTCGTGGGCCACGGTGGCCCGCCGCACCCAGTCCGGGGCCAGGATCAGCCGCCAGCTATAGCGGATCGCGCCAGAGGAGGAGCAGCTCCCCCAGCGGGAGACGGGGTCACCCACCGCCACTCGGCTGACGATCACGCCGGCTTTCTCCGCGAACTCGGCGGTCTCGGCGGCGAGCAACTCCGCAGCCTCGCGCTTCAGCCAGCGCAGCAGCCGGGGCTCGAGAGTGTCGAGCGGCCCGCCGGTGACGATCCGGCCCTCCTCGACCCGCACCGTCCGTGTGCGCTCCGGGCTCCAGTCGATCCGGTGCGGCATCCCGTGCAGCGGCAGCTCGGCGCCCGGCGCCAGGTCGGTCCGCGGCTTCACCGAGGCAAGCGCGGCCTCGATCCAGCCGCGCTGGCCGGCCGCCCATTCCAGCGCCTTCTTGCGCGACGCCCGCCGCGGCAAAGTGAGCAGCACGGTTCCGGTGCGCTGGTCGACCTTCAGCCGCATCACCCGCGCCCGCGCCGATTCGCGGATGGTGAGCGGCGCCGAGACTCCGCCGCCCTCGAAGCGAAGCTCAGAGCTCACGGTCGACGAGGTGGTTCTGGAGGTCGCCGGCGTCGACTTCCGAAATCGTCCAGCCGCGCACGGAGATTCCGGCGCGATGCACCGATTCCGGGTCGCCGCTGATCAGATAATGCCATTCCGGAAGCGGCTTCCCCTCGGAGCGGAGGCGATAGGCGCAGGTGGTCGGAAGCCAGGCGAAGCGCTCGACATTGACCGGCGACAGCCTCAGGCAATCCGGCACCAGCGCCCGCCGCCCGCGATAATTGGAGCAGCGGCCGCTGTTGAGGTCGAGCAGCTTGCACGCGACATTGGTCGGGTGGACCTCGCCGGAGAGATCGTCCTCCAGCTTGTGCAGGCAGCATTTGCCGCAGCCGTCGCAGAGCGATTCCCACTCCTCCCGGCTCAAGTTGGCGAGCGGTTTCTCCCAGAAAGGCTCGCTCATTTTACCCACCGTTCGAGCTGCTCCTCGATCGCGTCGGCGCCCTGCTCCTGCGGGACGATGACGATGGGCTCCCCTTCCGGGCCGAACAGCAGCGTGACCCTGGTGTGGTCGACGAGATAGCCGCTGGCGCCCGTGCGTTCGGCTTTGGCAAAATAGCCGCCATAGCGTTTCGCGACGTCGGCGACCTGCTCCTTCGTCCCCGTCAGGCCGATCAGGCGCGGGTGGAAGGTGGCGACATATTCCTTGAGCACCGCCGGCGTGTCGCGTTCGGGATCGACGCTGATGAAGATCGGCTGAAGCTTCGCCGCCCGCGCCGGCTCCTCTTTCTCGAACGCCTTCAGAGCCTTGCCGATCTGCTGCAGGTCGACGGGGCAGACGTCGGGGCAATAGGTGTAGCCGAAATAGACCAGCCGGTATTTGCCCTTGAAGTCGGTGTCCTTGGTCGTGCCACCGTCCTGGTTGGTGAGGGTGAAGGCCCCGCCCAGCTTCGCGCCCTTGAGCGGCGGATCGGCGGGAGGCGTGCAGGCGGCGAGGCCCGCGAGCAGGCAAAGGGTCAGCAAAAAGCGGGGCTTGGCACTTTCGTTCATGGCACTGGCAGCCTTGCTTTGCTAAGGGGCGGGGATCAAGTCGGGATTATGGGGAAGACCATGGTGAAGGGGTTCGGCCGCACATGGGCGGCGGCTCTGCTGATCGCGAGCGTGACGGTGCCGGCGACGGCGCAGAGCTATTCCGACAGCTATACGTTCCTGAAGGGCGTCAAGGATCGCGACGGCGACAAGGTGTCGAGCCTGGTCAGCGAGCCCGGCACCACAGTCATCAACGCCCGCGACCGCGACCGCGGCGAGGGCGCGCTCCATTACCTGGTCCGCGACCGCGATCTCGTCTGGCTCAATTTCCTGCTCGGGAAGGGCGCGCGTCCCGACATCCAGAATAATGAGGGCAATACGCCGCTCGCCCTCGCCGCGCAGATCGGCTGGGAGGACGGCGCCGTCGTCCTCCTCGCCCGCCGGGCCAGCGTCGACCTCCCCA
This sequence comes from Alphaproteobacteria bacterium, assembly GCA_005882415.1. Lineage (GTDB taxonomy): Bacteria > Pseudomonadota > Alphaproteobacteria > Sphingomonadales > Sphingomonadaceae > Allosphingosinicella. The sequence goes on from VBAE01000111.1 coordinate 54,126, forward strand.
ACCGGCAGGGCGAGACCCCGCTGATTCTCGCCGTCCACCACCGCGACCTCGCGATGGTCCGGCTGCTCCTCGCGAAAGGCGCCAACCCCAGGCGCACCGACAGCCTCTCCGGCCTCTCCGCCCTCGACTACGCCAAGCGCGACGCCCCCCAGTTGGTGAAGATGCTGGAAGCCCCCGTCGCCGCCCCGCGTCCGGTGGCAGGGCCGAAGCTCTAGGCGAAGCTCGCCAAGGCCGGATCCAGCCCGCCGATCAGCCGCCGCGCGGCCCTCCGCGCGAAGCGCAGAGTCTCCGCTTTCCGCCTCGCCGCGGCGAGTTGCCGCATCGGCGCCTCACGCAGCACCGCCGCGTCGTAGCGATCCGCGACGATCAATCCGCACACGTCCGGCTGGAAAGCCTCCGTCTCGAACGGCGCCAGCTCGAACCCCGCCGGCACCGCCCAGTAGAAGCGGTCGCAATAGCCGAGATAGTCGCACCATTTCTGGTCGCCCATAAGGTCGGCCCGGGAGACCTTGATCTCGACGATGGTGATGAAGCCCTTGCCGTCGATCGCCATCATGTCCGCCCGCCGGCCGTTGGGCAGCGGCACCTCGCACAAGGCGAACGAATCCTGGTTGAAGAACAGCCGGGTTATGCCGCGCGCGACGTCCTGCGCCGCGGGCGGTGCGTCGGCGAAGCAGAGCTGCGGCTGAAGACTCGGGACGGAGGCCATGGCCCCGGATTAGAATATAAGGGGAACGCTTGGAAGCCTTCCCCTTATATTATCAGCGGTAGAAGACGTGGTTGCCGACCGTGGCGACCCGGGTGCGGCCGCGCCATTTGGGCGAGACGTAGGTCGCGTGGAAGAACATCGCCTTGGGCGCCCCGCCGTCCGCGAGGTCGTTCATCGCGATTCTCGCGACCGCGACGGCCTTGCGCCAGGCGGGGGAGCTGCGCGGGATCGCCGGGAAGCGGCCGCCATGGACGAAGGAGAATTGGCCGCGCTGCTTGACGACGCCGCAATAAGTGGAGGGAAAGCGGCCCGAGCTGGCGCGGTTGCGGATCACTTCCGCGACGCTGAGCTGGCCCTTCAGGGGCTCGCCCTTCGATTCGAAATAGACGGCGCCGGCGAGGCATTCATGCTCGGAATCGCTGACTTCGCTGCTCGAGAAGGCGTCAACTAGCTCGGCGAGCGAGCGCTTCGGCTCGACCACGGCCGCGGGCTGAAGCGCGGGGGCCTCGGCTGCGGGAGCGATATCGGTGGGGGCGGCGGCCTCATCCGGAAGTACCTGCGACGCATTCGCGGAGGCGTAGCTATGACCGGATTCGGGGAGGGGAGAAGGCACCAGCTCCCAGGCTTTGGAAGGGGCGGCGCCGAAAGTGCCGGCGGTGGCAAAAAGGAGTGTGGCCGCGATACCCGCGGCACGAACGACAAAACGCATTGGCTCTCAAAACAGTGCGGCAGGTCGGTCTACGCCGGATGCGCAACAAACAAATGCATCCAGGACCGCCTTCCGTCTCGCGTGGGGGGCGGTTACGTGCTGCACCGCGTCATGGTCAACCGAACGCACTCATTTCAGCGGCGAACCGTTCGGCAGACGGGATATCCAGTTCAATTACCCATAAATCCGGGTCGAAGCGCCTTCTTTTGGCGACGAGATTCGGAACTTCTGCAGCATTTCCAGATATTTGGGTGGGGGAATCACCCCAGATGTACTGTCCGTCGGGCTGCAGCACCCGCTCGATAAAGCGCGGATTTCCGCCCTTTTCGGTGAGAATCACGAGAATCGAGCCGGCGGTCGAATCGCCCTTTGCGAGCACCGCCGCGAATCCCCCGTCCGATTCGGCCTTGCGAATGAGGCCGCCGACAACGACCGACGCCGCCAGCCTCCCGTCGCTCATGGCCGGTAGCCGGGGAGCGTGCTCAAGGGGATGTGGGAGCGCATGAAGGTGCCGGTGCCGCGCCCGGCTTCCTCCCCTTCCGAATCGATCAACCGCGCCTCGCCGACCAGAACCCGGCGCTTGCCGCTCACCCAGCGCCCCTCCGCGATCACCGGGCCCTCGCGCAGCGGCTTGGTGAAATTGAGGTTGAAGGCTGTGGTGAGGAGGAAGCGGTCGCTGACCATCGAGTTGCAGGCGTAGAAGGCCGCATCGTCCATCATCTTGAAATAGAGCGTGCCGTGGGCCGCGCCGGCGGCGTGGAAGACCTCCCGCGCCACCTCGAATCGGATCCGCGCGAAGCCCTGCTCGGCGATCTCGATCGTGGAGCGGAACAGGTCGTTGACCGGCGCCGAGCGGTAGAGCGATTCCAGCGCCCGAAGATGCGCCGCGGCGCCGGCTTCCCGCTCAGGCGGCATGGAGGCTTTCGGTGCCCGCGAGCAGAGCGAAGATCGCGTCGCGCGAGCGGGCGCCGCGCAGCTTGGCGACGGTGTTGCGGTCCCGGAGAGCGCGGCTGACGCTGGCCAGCGCCTTCAGATGGTCGGCGCCGGCATCGGGCGGCGACAGGATCAGGAAGACGAGGTCCACCGGAAGTCCGTCCACCGAGTGGAAGTCGACCGGCGAATTCAGCCGGGCGAAATAGCCGAACACGCGATCGAGCCCCTCGATCTTGCCGTGAGGAATCGCGACTCCGGCGCCGAAACCGGTCGATCCCAGCTTCTCCCGCTCGGTCAGCGCCGCCGCGATCTGCTTGGCGGGCACGCCCGTCCGGCGCGAGGCCGCGGTCGCGAGGAGCTGGAACAGTCCCTTCTTGTTAGGGACGTTCAGCGCCGCGTCGATGCGGTCGATCGTCAGCAGCCCGGATAGATCGCTCATCATGCACCGATCGGAGGGCGGCGCCCTCTCTGCTTTCTCAAAAGGAAATGGAAGCTGCGGCCTCGCCGCGGCGTTTAGTGGCCGTTCCGCGGCTCGACCCAGCCGATGGTCCCGTCGCCTCGTCGGTAGACCATGTTGAAGGTGCCGGTGCCGCTGTTGCGGAACATCAACGCGTTGGTGTTGCGCAGGTCCAGCATCATCACCGCGTCGGAGACGCTCGCATCGGGGATGTCGACGCGCGTTTCCGCGATCACCGGCGGATTGTCGGCCGGCGCCTCGTCCTCATCCTCCTGGAGCAGGAACACGCGATAGGACGCGTCGCCCCCCCCGCCCCCGCCATCCGCCATCTCGGCCATCTCCAGGTCGCGCGGCGGCGCCTGGCGGTCCTTGAGGCGCCTGGTGTAGCGGCGGAGCTGCTTCTCGACCTTCTCCGCGCAGCCGTCGAAGGCGGCATGGGCGTCGGCGGCGCGGTGGCTGCCCTTCAGCACCACGCCCTGCGGCACATAAGCGATCACCTCGCAGGTGAAGCCGTGGTCGTGCGGCCCCTTCCCGAAGGTCACCTGCGCCGAAATGGCGCGCGAGAAATATTTGTCGGCGATTGCGCTCAACCGAGATTCGACGTGGGTGCGCAATGCCGCACCGGTATCGACCTGATGACCAGAGACCCGGATGTCCATGCGATTCTCCAGTTGGACTGCGGGCGCGGATTAGGCGCCGCGCGGCTTTCGCGTCAACCGCGCGCGTCCAGCCTCACCCATATGGGGTCGGTGATGCTGGCAAGGAAGTGGGCGTGCGCTTCGAGCTCTTCCTCGCTCGGCGCATGGTGCCTCGGCGGCCGGACGGTGATGGTGGGCGCACCCGCATCGGGTATACTCTCGATGGTCGTGTCGGGTGTTTAGCATTGAGCGAGGAGCTGGGCGTCGATCAGCGCGCCGTGCTTCACCCGGATGCTCCGGTCGATGCCGAAACGCATGCAGAGCGCATCGAGGCTGTGCTTGGCGCCCGGGTGGCGGGTGCGGGCGATCGCCAGCGTGTCGACCATCCGGGTGAGGCAGACCAAAGGCCGGCCGCAATTGTTGAGCTCGTGGTTGAGGAAGCCGAAGTCGAAGCTGGCATTGTGCGCGATCAGCGGACAGTCGCCGAGGAATTCGAGGAGCTCGTCGCACCTTTCGTGGAAGCGCGGCTTGTCGGCGAGGAACGAGTCGGAGAGGCCGTGCACCGCCTCCGCCCCGCTCGGCATCGAGCGCTCCGGGTTGAAATACGCGTGGAAGGTGTGCCCGGTCTCGACCCGATTGAACATCTCGACGCAGCCGATCTCGACCATCCGGTCGCCGGTGAGCGGGCTCAGCCCCGTGGTTTCGGTGTCGAAGACGATCTCGCGCATGCGAACCTTATGAATCCGCTGGGCTTCCCAGACAAGCGAGGATGCGGCGAACCGCTTGCCGCGTTTCCTCGAAAGAGCCGCCGGTGGGGATGACGAAATCGGCCCGAGCGCGCTTTTCCTCATCGGGAATCTGGAGCGCCAGGATCCGGTCCAACTTCTCCGCGCTCATCCCCGGCCGGGCGAGGACCCGGGCGCGCTGCACGTCCGCGGGCGCCGAGACCACGGCGACCTTGTCGACCCGGTCCCACCCGCCCTTTTCGAACAGCAAAGGAATGTCGAGCACCACCAGCGGCGCCTCCGCATGCTGCGAGAGAAACGCGTCCCGCTCCCGCGCCACCGCGGGGTGGACCAGGGCCTCGAGCCGCTGAAGCGCCCGCGGCTCCCCAAGCACCCGCTCCGCCAGGGCACCCCGATTCACCCCGTCCGGCCCAGTAGTGCCGGGAAAATGCGCCTCGATCTCCGCGACCAGCGCCCCTTCCGGCCCCTGCAGCCGATGCACCGCCGCGTCCGCGTCGAACACCGGCACCCCTTCCGCGGCGAACATGGCGGCCACCGTCGACTTGCCCATGCCGATCGAACCGGTGAGCCCGAGCCGGATCATTCGACGAGAAGGGGGCGGACTGCATCGAGATGTTCGCTCGGCACCGCCTTTCCGAAGAACAATTTGAACGCCGCCGCGGCCTGTCCGATGAGGACCGTCAGCCCATCCTCGGTCAGGAGGCCCAGGGCCTGCGCCCGTTGAAGCAGCCGGGTCTGGAGTGGCGAATAAACCATGTCGACGACCCAGCCTTCGCGCAACCGTTGGCGCGGGAGCTCGGTCAAGGCATCGAGCACCGTATCGGGCATGTCCGGGAAGCCCGCCATGCCGAGTGGACTCGCATTGACGACGCCCTGGACGCCTCTCATCGCCTCGGCAGCCCGGTCGAAGCCGAAAACGTCGCCGGCCATGCCCATTCGTTTCAGGAATGCCCTCCCTTTTTCCTGATCCCGAACGATGACATGGAAGGTGAAGACGCAGCTCCAATCGACCGCCAGCGGCACCGCAGACGCCGCGCCACCTGCTCCGATAATGCAAATCGGGTCGTCGAAGCGGAGTTGTGTCCCTACTGCCGCGTCCACACCGACGAGATCCGTGTTGTGGCCAATCAGCCCTGCGGAGGTCGGAACGATACAGTTGACCGCGCCGAGGTCGTAATCCTTGCGTCCATCGAGCAGCGGAATCACGCTTTCCTTATGGGGCATGGTGAGGCTGCAGCCTCGCCAATCGGGATCACGGCGGCGCGCCTCCAGAAACGCAGACAATTCACCCGGCGCGACCCTCGTCCGTCGATACTCTCCTTTGAGCCCCAGCGTCTCGAGCCAGAATTTGTGGATGAGCGGCGATTTGGAATGTTCGATCGGGTCGCCGATCACTTCGGCATAGGGAACGCCCATCAGCTTTCCACCAGGCCGCGCTCGCGCAGGTAGCCGAGCAAGGGGAGGAGCGGCATTCCGAGGATGGCGAAGTGGCTTCCGTCCACGCGCTCGAACAATTGCGCGCCCAGCCCCTCGATCCGGTAGCCGCCGACGCTCCAGCGGATCGCTTCATATTCGCGGTCGAGATAGGTCTCGATGAAAGCGTCGCCGAGCGGGCGCATGACCAGCTCGACCGTCTCGCTGCCCCACCATTTCGGCTCGCCGCCTTCCGCGATCACCGCGGCGGAATGGAGATAATGGGTGGTTCCGGCCAGCGAGCGGAGCTGCTCATGCGCTTCGGCGCGCGAGCCGGGCTTGCTGAGCAGGCTGCCGTCGATCCGCTCCAGCACCTGATCGGACCCGAGGATCAAGTCGCCCGGCGCGGAATCGCGGACGCTCAACGCCTTCATCTGCGCAAGCTCCTCGGCCACCGCCCGCGGCTCGAAGCCAGCGGCGAGGAGCCCGGCCTTGGCGGCATCCTCGTCCACCTCCGCCTCGGCAAGGCCGAACGGCACGCCCGCCCCTTCGAGCATCGCGCGCCGGGCGCTGCTTTTGGACGCG
>VBAE01000112.1 GCA_005882415.1 Alphaproteobacteria bacterium
GGGCGGCGACCTCGGCATTCTCCTTGATGAACTCGGGCGCACCCGCGACCGGCTTGATCCGGGCCGCGTCGAACATCGCAAGCCAGGGATTGTCGCGGCCCTGGCCGAGGTCGGCTATGATCATCGCTGCCGCCGTGCCGTTGGAGATGCCCCAGGCCGCGAAGCCGGTGGCGACGAGATAGCCGTCCCCGCCGGACGAGGACCAGCCGACGAAGGGCGCCGAGTCCATCGCGCTGTAATCCTCGTTGACCCAGCGATATTCGACCGGCCCGGCCTCGAAATGCTCGGCCAGCCAGCGCTCGATGTCGGCCATATAGGTCTTCTCGTCGTCGGGATGGCCTGGCTTGAAATGATTGCCGGCGACGATCGCATAGGTCTTGCCATTGCTCTGGTGGGTGCGGATCGAATGGCCGGGCTGCTCGGCATTCTTGTACATGCCGGGCGGGATGCGGCCGATCGGGGCCGCGATCACCGGTTCGGCCATCGGATAGTTCATCGCGTAGTACATGCCGACCTGGCCGAGTGGCAGGTGCGTCGCCATCACCACATGGCGGGCGGTGACGGTGCCGCGGTCGGTGACGACTTTGGTCGGTTCGTAATCCAGAACGCGGCTGTTCTCGAAGACATGGCTTCCCTCGCCGGGGACGGTGGCGGCGAGCCCGGCGACATATTTGGTCGGGTGGAACTGGGCCTGGCCGTCCCAGCGCATCGCCGCGAGCACGTCGAACGGAAGGCCGGTCTCGCGGGTCAGGGTCGCGGGAAGGCCGAGCCGCTGCGCGACCTCCACCTCCTTCTCGATCTGCGACACGTAGCTATCGTCGTTGGTGTAGACGTAGGCTGCCCTGGGCTCGATGTCCGCCTCGATGCCGTGGGTACGGGCCAGCGCCTCGATGCGGCGGATGCCTGCTTCCTGCGCCTCGGCGTAGAGGCGCGCCTTGTCCTCCCCGAACTTGCGGACCAGGGTTTGGTAGAGAATTCCGTGCTGCGACGTCATCTTGGCAGTCGACTTACCGGTGACCTGGCGCCCAACGCGCCGAGCCTCGACCAAGGCGACGGTGAGCCCCGCATCCTTGATCAGCCGCGCCGCGGTCACGCCCACGATTCCGCCGCCGATGATCGCGACGTCGACCGAGAGGTCGCCTGCAAGCGACGGGAAATCGGGCGCCTCGGCGGTGGCGTTCCAATAGGTTCGGGTGTCGGTGCTGTCGGTCATCGGTTCGGCCTCTCCTGGTCTTTCCCGGCTAGACGCCGACCGGACGGGGCGGTTCCGCGCCGAAACGCACTTGCGCGCGCCTTCCAAGAGGAGAAAGGTGCTGGCCGTGGCGCGAAGGCGCTCCTTCGCGCTCGCTGAGGCGAACGGAGGAGAAACTCATGCCCGAAAGATCGGTTGGCGCCAGAATGATCGCCCTCGTCGGACCCGGCGGAACGGGAAAGACCAGCCTCGCCGAAGCGCTCCTCTTCGCGGCCGGCGCGGTCGACCGGCAGGGCAGCGTCGACAACGGCACCAGCACCGGCGATTCGAGCGCGGAAGCGCGGGCGCGGCGCGGGTCGACCGAGATCAACTTGCTCAACTTCGAATTTCTGGGCGATCGCTTCGCCCTGCTCGACTGCCCGGGTTCGGTCGGCTTCGCGGCCGACGGCGCTTATGGGCTCGCAGTGGCGGACCTCGCTTTGGTCGTGATCGATCCCGATCCGGCGCGGGCCCAACTCGTCGAGCCGATGCTCCGCCAGATCGAGGCGCTGGGCGTCCCGCACATGATCTTCGTCAACAAGATCGACCAGGCCAAGGGCGGAATCCGCGACCTGCTGGAGGCGCTCCAGCCGATGAGCGCGTCGACCCTCCTCGCCCGGCAGATCCCGATCCGGGAGGGGGAAAAGATTACGGGCTTCGTCGACCTCGCCCTCGAACGCGCCTTCCACTACCGGGCCGGCAAGGCCTCCGAGCAGGTCGACATCCCCGCCGACCTCGCCGAGCGCGAGGCGCAGGACCGCTTCCATTTGCTCGAGCAGCTCGCCGACCATGACGATGCCCTGCTCGAGCAATTGCTGATGGACGAGATGCCGGACCCCTCCGTCGTCTATGCCGACCTGGCCCGCGAGACCCGGGAGAATCTCATCGTGCCGGTGCTGTTCGGCTCGGCGCTGAACGGCTTCGGGGTGCGGCGGCTGATGAAGGCGCTCCGCCACGACGCGCCGGCGCCCGAAGCGGCGGCGGAACGGCTCAGCGCCAAGGGCGGCTGCGCCTTCGTGTTCAAGATCTCGCATGGGGGCGCGATGGGGCGGCTCGCCCTTGCCCGGGTGTTCGGCGCGACTCTGACCGAAGGCGCCGACCTCAAGACCGCGTCCGGCGAGACGGTGCGCACCGGGACCCTCTTCGCCGTCCAGGGCGAGAAGACGGTGAAGCTCGCCAAGGCCGCAACCGGCGACGTCGTCGCCATTGCGAAGGCGGAAGGGGTGAAGGCGGGCGAATGGCTCGGCGGTACCGGCAAGGCGCCCGCAATCCCCTTTCCTGCCGCAAACTACACGCTCGCCATCACCACCCGCGACCGCAAGGACGACGTCCGCCTGTCCACCGCGCTCCACAAGCTTGTCGAGGAGGATGCGACGCTGGACTGGGAGCAGGACGAGGCGCTTCACGAAACGCGGCTCAAGGGGGTCAGCGACGAGCATCTCAACGTCACCCTCGCCCGGCTGAAGCGACGCTACGGGGTCGCGGTCGATGCCCGCCAGCCCACGGTCGGCTATCAGGAGTCGATCCGCCGGCCGGTCACGCAGCGCGGGCGGCACAAGAAGCAGTCGGGCGGCCACGGCCAGTTCGGCGACGTCGTCATCGAGGTGAAGCCCCTCCCCCGCGGCGGCGGCTTCCGCTTCGAGGACCGGATCAGCGGCGGCGTCGTGCCCAAGCAATGGTTCCCAGCGATCGAGCAGGGCGTGCGCGACGCGATGGCCAAGGGGCCGCTCGGCTTCCCGGTGGTCGACGTCGCGGTGACTCTGGTCGACGGCAGCTATCACAGCGTAGACAGCTCCGAGATCGCCTTCCGAACCGCAGGCCGGATTGCGATGTCGGAAGCCTTGGCCGCAGCCCAGCCGCATTTGCTGGAGCCGGTCCACAAGGTCTCCGTGAGGACCCCCGGCAGCGCCACCTCGCGCATCACCTCGGCCATCGCCGGCCGGCGCGGGCAGATGCTGGGCATGGATTCGCTCGAAGGCTGGTCGCGCTGGGACAAGGTCGAGGCATTGGTGCCCGCGTCAGAGCTCCAGGGCCTGGACGCCGAGCTTCGTTCGCTCAGCCAGGGCCTGGCCAGCTACGAAGCCGAGTTCGACCATCTCTCCGAGCTCAACGGCAAGCTCGCCGAGGAGGTCACCCACAAGGCGCTGGAGCCGGCATAGCCGAAGGAGCCGCTTGACCCCGGCGCTGCAATCGCCTTCCTAGGCGGCCTTACCAGCCGGGGAGCGACAAGTGGCCAAGCGCCTGACCTATTTCATTATCGCCGGCCTGGTGCTCGGCATCGTCGTCGGCTGGGCGATCAACTTCGCCTATGACGACGGGACGCCCGAGGCGGCGACGCATTTGAAGTCGATCGCCGGCTATTTCTCAATCCTGACGACGGTGTTCCTCCACCTGATCAAAATGATCATCGCGCCGCTGGTGCTGTCGACGATGGTGGTCGGCATCGCCCATATGGGGGACACGTCGGCGCTGGGGCGGGTGGGGCTCAAGGCGTTCGGCTGGTTCCTGAGCGCGAGCCTCATCTCGCTCAGCCTCGGCCTGGTCCTGGTCAATGCGCTCAAGCCGGGCGTCGGCCTCGACCTCGCAATCCCCGCGGCGGACGCGGCGAGCGGCGTGGACCGCTCCGGCTTCGAGCTTTCCAAGTTCATCGCCCACATCTTCCCGGAATCGATGGTCAGCGCGATGTCGACCAACGACATCCTCCAGATCGTCGTCTTCTCGCTGTTCCTGGGCGTCGCGATCACCGCGGTGGGCGAGCCGGCGCGGCCGTTGGTCCGGGCGCTCGAGGCCCTGGTCAAGGTGATGCTCCAGGTCACCGACTATGTGATGCGCTTCGCCCCCGTCGCGGTGTTCGCCGCGGTCACCGCCAGCATCGCCGAGAACGGGCCCAAGATCCTCGCCACCTACGGCTATTTCATGGGCAGCTTCTACGCCGGGCTGGTGCTGCTCTGGGTGCTTCTGATCGGCGCCTGCTTCCTGATCGTCGGATCGCGCACCCGCCTCCTCGTTCGCTACATCCGCGATCCGATCGTGCTCGCTTTCTCCACCGCCTCGTCGGAGGCGGCCTTCCCGCGTACCCTGGAGGCGCTCGACCGCTTCGGCGTCCCGCCAAGGATCGCCAGCTTCGTCCTGCCATTGGGTTATTCGTTCAACCTCGATGGCTCGATGATGTACATGACCTTCGCGTCGATCTTCATCGCCCAGGCCTATGGCATCGAGCTCAGCCTCACCCAGGAAATCCTGATGCTGCTGACGCTGATGATCACCTCGAAGGGCGTCGCCGGCGTGCCGCGCGCGAGCCTGGTCGTGATCACCGCGACGCTTGCCCAGTTCAACATCCCGGAAGCGGGGATCGTGATGATCCTCGCCGTCGACCATTTCCTCGACATGGGGCGCTCGGCGACCAACGTCGTCGGCAATGCGGTGGCGTCGACCGTCGTCGCCCGCTGGGAAGGCCAGCTCGACCCGCCCGAGCCGGTCGACATCGAGCCCCCGCATGCGCCGTCGCATCGGCCCCCGCCGCCGCCTGGGGACGAGCCCTTCTAGGAAGAGAGGTTCGCGCAGAGACGCAGAGGCGCAGAGAGGTTTGAGGTTCCCGTCACTCCGGGCTTGGCCCGGAGTCCATGAACACAGGTCTGCGAGAACTGGACGCGAACCGTGTTCATGGATGCCGGATCAAGTCCGGCATGACGGTTCGAGCGCTTCGGACTCTCTGCGCCTCTGCGTCTCTGCGCGAACAAAATCCTTCCCTACCCGAAAGGCCGGTCGATCGAGGGGGGCGGTTCGGAGAACCAGCGGGGGCCCGTCTCGGTCATGTGGAAGCAGTCTTCGAGGCGGATTCCGAACTGGCCGGGGATGTAGATTCCGGGCTCGTTGGAGAAGCACATGCCGGGGGCGAGCTTGGTCGTCTCGCCGTGGACGAGGTTGACCGGCTCGTGCCCCTCCATGCCGATGCCGTGGCCGGTGCGGTGGGAGGTGCCGGGGAGCTTGTAGCGCGGGCCGTAGCCCCAGGCCTCGTACTGGCGGCGGACCGCGTCGTCGACCGCGCCTGCGGGCGTGCCGATGCGGGCGGCGGCGAAGGCGATGTCCTGGCCCTTGCGGACCTGGTTCCAGACCTTGCGCTGCTCGGCATTGGCGCCGCCGAAGACGAAGGTGCGCGAGATGTCGGACTGATAGCCGTGGACGGTGCAGCCGCAGTCCATCAGCACCACCTCCCCGTCCTTGACCTGCTGCGGCTTGCCGCTGCCGTGCGGATAGGCCGCCGCTTCGCCGAGCAGGACCAGCGCGAATTCCGGGCTTCCGCCGAGCTTCTCGGTGGCGCCGTTCATGATCGCGCCGATCTCGGCCGGGGTCATGCCCTTCTCGATCCGCGGCCAGGTGTAGCGATAGGCGGCGATGGTGACGTCCGACGCCTTCTGCATCAACGCGATCTCGTGCAGCGACTTGACCATCCGGCACCCGCGGACGACCGGCGCGGCATTGTCGAGGGCGAGGCCGGGGACCATGGCCGGAAGCCGGCTGAAGGCGAGGTAGCGGGCGGTCTCCTCGATCCCGAGGGTGCGGGTCTTCCACTTGGCGAGACGGGTCGCGACGAGCTTCAGCGGGTCCTCATCCTCCTGCCATGTCTCGACATCGGCGGGGATGGCGAGCGATTCGCGGACCGACGGCTCCTCGAAGAAGGGGGTGACGACCAGCGGCCGGCCTTCCGCGGGAATGATCGCGGCGGTGACGCGCTCGCTGCGGTGCCACTGGACGCCGGTGAAGTAATCGAGCGAGGCGCCGGGCTCGATCAGGATCGCGCCGAGCTTGTGGGCGCGCATCAGCCGCTGCGCCTTGTCGACCCGCGCCAGCCGCTCGGCGGTGGTGATCGGTGCGATGTCGCCGGTCATGTCCTTGAGCTCCGGCGCGGCGGCCGCCGACAACTTGGGCGCGTAGAACGCGGCTCCGGCGGCGAAAGCGGAGAGGCCGAAGCCGCGGCGGCTGAGCTCAGGCATAGGCATAGGGTCCCCCTTTGCGGAGCGCGGCGGCATAAGCGGGCCGCGCGTGGATGCGCTCCAGCCAGTCGATGAGGTTGGGCCGGCTCTCGTCGAGGCCGGCGCGGTGGCGGGCTGCTTCCAGAGGGAAGCTCATCATCACGTCGGCGGCGGTGAATTCGTCGCCGGCGAACCAGGGGCGGCCGGCTAGCTCGGTCTCCAGCCAGTCGAGATGCTGGCCGAACATGCGCTGCAGCGGGGCGCGGGCCGGGCGGCCGAGCAGGCCGAGGCGGTTCACCACCAGCATGGCGAGCAAAGGCGGCATCATCGAGCCCTCGGCATAGTGCAGGAACTGCCGGTAGCGCAGCACCGAGTCGCGGCGGGCTGGAGGGCCGAGGCGGCCGCCGGCCTTCTCGACCAGATATTCGACGATCGCGCCGGTCTCCGCGATCACCAGCCCGTCATCCTCGATCAGCGGCGCCTTGCCGAGCGGGTGGACGGCCTTGAGCGAAGGGGGAGCGAGCATGGTCTTGCGGTCGCGCTCGTAGCGTTTGACCTCGTACGGAAGGCCGAGCTCCTCGAGCAGCCAGAGGATGCGCTGCGAGCGGCTGTTCTCGAGATGGTGGACGACGATCATGCTCTTCCCCCTGCGGCGAGCGCAGCTAGCTCCTTTACCAGCTTGGCGGCAAGGACGGCGGTGACCCCGTTCAAGTCGCGGGCGGGGTTGTACTCGACGAGGTCGGCGCCGACGATCGGACCGCGGATGCGGTGGAGGACGTCGAGGAACTGGCGGACCGAGGCGCCGCCGGGCTCGTGGTGGGAGACTCCGGGGGCGAAGGCCGGGTCGAAGCCGTCCATGTCGACGCTGATGTAGAGCGGGGCTTCGGGGATGGGCACCTTGTCGGGCGAGAAGCCGCGCATCTCGACCACTTCCACGCCGAACCTTTCCGCCTGGGCGCGGCAGTGGCGGTTCATGGTGCGGATGCCGAACTGGACGAGGCGCTTGCAATGGCCGGCCTCGAGGATTCGGGCGAAGGGCGAGGCGTGGGAGCGCGGATTGCCCTCGAAATCGTCGTACATGTCCGGGTGGGCGTCGAAGTGGAGGATGTTGACCGGGCCGTGGTGGGCGGCGACCGCTTCCACCGAGGGCCAGGAGATGGAATGATCGCCGCCGATGAGGAGCGGGATGCGGCCGTCGGCGAGGGCGGCAGCGATTGCGGAGCGTATGGCGGCGTGATCGCCCTCCCCTTCGGTCAGCGCCAAGTCGCCCGCGTCTTCCAGGAGTACGTCCTCGCCGAGCTCCACGCCGTTCTCGGCGGCCATGTTCATATGGTCGGAGGAGAGAGCGGCTCGGATCAGGGGCGGGGCGGCTGCGGGGCCGCGGAGGAAGGAGGAATTGACGTCGGTCGGGGCGCCGATCAGGCGCACGGTGGGGCGGGTGATGTTCGGGTCCATGGGCTTTCCTAGCGGCATCGTCCGGGATGCGGAACTTGCCGCTCGATCTTGCGTCCGGCAGGGGACGTTTTTTCCGGCAGCACAGGAGCGATGATGAAGGCGGAGGCGCATCCGGTCCCCGAGACGGAGGCCCAGAAGGGCCCGGGCATGCGCGAGTTCATCGCGATGATGGCGGCTTTGATGGCGTCGAACGCGCTCGCCATCGACGCGATGCTGCCCGCGCTTCCGGCGATCGGCGGCGACCTCGGCATCGACGAGGAGAACAGGCGCCAGCTCGTCATTACTTTCTATCTGCTCGGCTTCGGCGGGGCGCAGCTCTTCTGGGGGCCGCTCGCCGACCGCTTCGGGAGGAAGCGGCTGATGTCGGGGGCTTTGGTGCTCTACGGCGCTTTCGCATTGGTCGCGGGCCTCGCCTCCAGCTTCCCGATGCTGCTCGGGGCGCGGGTGCTCCAGGGCATCTCGGCCGCGGCGAGCCGGGTGCTGGTCGTGGCCGTGGTCCGCGACCGCTATCACGGCCCGGCGATGGCGCGGGTGATGTCGCTGGTGATGATCGTGTTCATGATCGTGCCGGTGCTCGCGCCCTCCTTCGGCCAGGGCGTGCTGTCGATCGGGCGGTGGCGGCACATCTTCATCGGGCTGGCCGTCTATGGCGTCGGGCTGGCTTTGTGGACCGGGCTTCGGCTTCCCGAGACGCTGCCGAAGGAGAAGCGCCGGCCGCTGTCGCTCGGCCATATCGGAGAGGCGGCGGCGACGACGATCCGCAACCGCCAGTCGATCGGCAACAGCCTGGTGCAGACGCTGACCATGGGGGCTTTGTTCGGCTTCATCAATTCGATCCAGCAGATCGTGTTCGACGTGTTCGAACGGCCCGAGCTGATGGCGGTGGCCTTCGCATTGATCGCCGGGCCGATGGCGATCAGCTCTTATGCCAATTCCAAGCTGGTGATGCGGCTCGGCTCGCGGCGGATCCTGCTGCTTGCGCTGACCGCGTTCACGAGCATGGCGGGCATCCATTTGCTGGTCGCGGCGACATTGGGCGAGACGATCTGGAGCTTCGTCCTTCTGCAGGCGGGGACGATGACCTTCTTCGGGCTGATCGGCGCCAACGCCGGGGCGCTGGCGATGGAGCCTTTGGGCCATATCGCCGGCACCGCCTCCTCGCTACAGGGCGTGTTCACCACCGTCGGCGGGGCTTTGATCGGCTTCGCGATCGGCCAGCAGTTCGACGGGACCACCCTCCCCTTCCTCGCCGGCTTCACGATCAGCGGCGGCCTCGGCCTCGCCGCCGCCTGGTGGGCGAACAGGCCCCCGTCAAAGGATTGCCGCGACGAGGGCACGGTGGACGCGGAGGAGATCGCCTCGCGGCCTGCCTAACCCCCTCCCCGGGGAGGGAGGGGGCTCGGAAGGTCACACTAAAGTCACACCTGTGCGGGTGTTTTTCCGGGTCAGACGTCGTCCTCGGGAGTGGGGCCGACCATCAGGGCGTCGGCGACGGTGTCGGTGTTGCCGCGGATGGCGCGTTCGATCCGGGTCGCCATTTCCGGATTTTCCTTGAGGTAGGTCTTGGCGTTCTCGCGGCCCTGGCCGATCCGGGTCGAATCGTAGCTGAACCAGCTGCCCGACTTCTCGACGACGCCGGCCTTGACCCCGAGATCGAGGATCTCGCCGATCTTGGAGATGCCCTCGCCATACATGATGTCGAACTCGACCTGCTTGAACGGCGGCGCGACCTTGTTCTTGACGACTTTGACCCGCGTCGTGTTGCCGATGATGTCGTCGCGGTCCTTGATCTGGCCGGTGCGGCGGATGTCGAGGCGGACGGAGGCGTAGAATTTCAGAGCGTTTCCGCCCGTCGTCGTCTCCGGATTGCCGTACATGACAGCCGGTGAGCTTCCGCAGCGACTGGGACATCAGCCGCGCCTGAAGGCCGACATGGGAGTCGCCCATCTCGCCCTCGATCTCGGCGCGGGGAACTAGGGCGGCGACCGAATCGACGACCAGGACGTCGACCGCGTTCGAGCGGACGAGGGTGTCGGTGATCTCCAGTGCCTGCTCGCCGGTGTCGGGCTGCGACACGATCAATTCGTCGATGTCGACGCCCAATTTCTTGGCATAGACCGGGTCGAGCGCATGCTCGGCGTCGACGAAGGCGGCGGTTCCGCCGGCCTTCTGCGCCTCGGCGATGACGTGGAGGGCCAGCGTCGTCTTGCCCGAGCTTTCCGGTCCGTAAACCTCGATCACCCGGCCGCGGGGAAGCCCGCCGATGCCCAAAGCGATGTCGAGGCCGAGCGAGCCGGTCGAGATCGTCTCGATCTCCACCGCCTCGCGCGAGCCCAATTTCATTGCGCTCCCTTTGCCGAAGGCGCGGTCGATCTGCGCGAGGGCGGCCTCGAGAGCCTTTTGCTTGTCCATATTGTCGGAAGTCCTGTCGGTTACGACTTTCAGAGATGCCACCACGGCCTCGCTCCCACTATTCGGTCCGCGCCGCCCATTCAACGCGAGAGTTGGCCTGTACAGCATCTGTTCTGGGAGAACAAGTACGGAACTTCAGCGGCGGGCGAGGACCTTGGCGAGCGCCTGGTGCATCGCCTGTTCCAGTTCGTCGCGGCGGTAGATGTCGTTATGGCCGGCGCCGGCGATGGTGCGGTCGAGGACGAGGTTGGGGACTACGCGGCGGAGCGCCTCGGTTCGGGCGTGAGGGATAAGTTCGTCAGACCCCGCCTCAATCAGCGCGACCGGCGTTCGGGTGCGGCGGAGGGCGGAGGCGGCATCGATTTCGTTGGTGAAGAGGAGGCGGACGGGGGCCCAGCGGAACTGGCTCGCCGCGACCGAGGCGAGACTGTCGAAGGGGGTGACGAGGATGAGGCCGTCCAGCTCGCGTTCCCCGGCGAGGCTGGCGGCGACGCCGGTGCCGATGCTGAAGCCTACCGCGACGAGGCGCGCGGGGGCAAAGCGCTTGCGGACATAATCGTGGACCAGGGGCGCGTCGGCGAGGAGGGCCTTGGCGCTCGGCCTGCCGCCGCTCGGAGCGTAGCCACGATAGTGGAAGGCGGCGACGTCGGCCGACGGATAGAGGGCGTGGAGGAATTCGGCCATGTCGGACCCGCTCCAGCCATTGCCGCCGAAGCCCAGGATCAGCAGGCGCTGCTCGTTGGGCTGGCTGGATTTGAAGTGAACGCCTTCGAGGCGTTCGCCGGTGGGGACATTGAGCTCGAGCCGCTCGGCGCCTGGGGGCAGGGGACGGGCGGGGGGTGCCGGGAACAGCATCCGGTCCTGCGCGAGGTAGAGCGCCAGGCAGACCGCCACGTAGAGGAAGAGCGGGATGAGGAGGAGCTTGGGCGACACGCGGGGAGCTTAGCGTGCGCAGAAGTGGATGTCCCCCCGATCGTCATGCCGGACTTGATCCGGCATCCATGAACACGGATCGAGTCCAGTATTCACAAACCTGTGTTCATGGATCCCGGGTCAAGCCCGGGATGACGGGGCTGCGCGAGCCGCGGCGCCCTTCAGGCGGCGGCGGCGCAGGCGCGGGCTAGAGCGGGTTCTATCGCGTCGATGGTGAAGGGCTTGGCGAGGACGGGGGCGTTGGCGTGGGCCGCGGGCGGGGGCTCGATGTGGCCGCCGGTGGCGAGGATGAAGGGGATGCCTTTGGCGACGAGGAGGTCGGCGACCGGCCAGCTGGGCTCGCCACCCTTCAGGTGAACGTCGATGATGGCGATGTCGAAGCCGCCCTGCTCGACTTTGGCGAGGGCTTCGGAGACGCTGTCGACGGTGCCGGCGACATGGTGCCCCAATGAGTCGAGGAAATCCTCGAGCATCATCGCGATCAGCGGCTCGTCTTCGACGATCAGAATGTTGCGCCCCACGGTCACGGACGTTCGCTTAGGGCCTTCGCCACGGAATCCAAACACTTATTTTCCAGCGAGGGAATCCCGCGCGGCTTCGGCGAGTTTCTGGACCGAGAAGGGCTTGGCGAGGAAGCCGACATGGTCGAGGTCGATCGACTGGCGCAGCTGCTCCTCGGCATAGCCGGAGATGAACAGGATCGGCAGATCGGGGTGCGACTTGCGGGCCTCGCGGGCGGTGGTCGGGCCGTCCATGGTCGGCATGACGACGTCGGAGATCATCAGGTCGATCTGCGGCTCCCGGCCCAATATCTCCAGCGCCTCCTCGCCATTTTCGGCGACGAGGACGGTGTAGCCGTGGCGGGAAAGCGCGCGCTCGGCGACGGCTCGGACGGTGGCTTCGTCCTCGACGAGCAAGATGGTGCCCGAACCCCACAATTCGCCGGCGGCTTCCTTGACCTTGCGCGGGGCCTTGACGGTGTCCGCGCGGTGGACGGGGAGGTAGATGACGAAGCTGGTGCCGCGCCCTTCCTCCGATTCCGCGAAGATGAAGCCGCCCGACTGCTTGACGATTCCGTAGACGGTGGAGAGCCCCAGGCCGGTGCCCTTGCCGACTTCCTTGGTGGTGAAGAAGGGCTCGAAGATCTTGGGCAGGATCGACTGCGGGATGCCGGTGCCGGTGTCGCTGACCCGGAGCGCGGTGAAATCGGCGATGGGGAGGATCTCGCTGCCCATCCGGCGGACGTCGTCGGCGGAGACGGAGTAGGTCTGGATGGTGAGGGTGCCCCTCCCCTCCTTCTGCCCCTGCATCGCGTCGCGGGCGTTGACCGCGAGGTTGACGATGACCTGCTCCAATTGGCCGGGGTCGGCGCGGACGGCGCCGAGGGCGCGGCCGTGCTTGACCTGGAGCTCGACCGTCTCGCCGAGCAGGCGTTTCAAGAGGCTCGACACTTCGGCGATGACGTCGGGGAGCTGGAGGATCTGGGGCCTGAGCGTCTGCTGGCGGGAGAATGCCAGGAGCTGGCGGGTGAGGCTGGCGGCGCGGTTGGAGTTGGAGCGGATCTGCTGGATGTCGTCATAGTCGCTGTCGCCGGGGCCGTGGCGCATCAGCATCAGGTCGCAATGGCCGATGATGGCGGTGAGGATATTGTTGAAGTCGTGCGCAACTCCGCCGGCGAGCTGGCCGACCGCCTGCATCTTGGTCGCCTGGGCGACCTGGCGCTTCAGCCTATCCTCCTCGCTATTGTCCTTGATCGAGAGGAGGACTGCGGCGTTGGCGAGGCCGCGCACCCCGGCGACGGTGAGCGCGACGGGCTCCTCGGGCGTTGCGCGGAGGCGAACCGAGATGTCGCCGTGAAGCGGCGCGCCGCGGGCGAAGCGGCGGACGGAATCGGAGACTGCCGCCTTGTCCTCATCGACGACCAGGTCGCCGGGCCAGACCGGGCGCATGTCCTTGCCGACGCCCGCGGCGCGGCGGAAGGCGCTGTTCAGATAAGTGAAGCGGCCATCGCGGTCGGCAAGGGCGAGGCCCAAGGGCAGGATGTCGAGCAGGGCGTTGATGTTGGCGGCGCCTTCGCGGCCGGCGGCGGCGAAATCGTCGAGGAGGAGGAAGAGGGTCGGGCCGGTCTCGGCGTCGGCGAGGGGGACGTGGACGATGCGCAGCGGGCCGGCCTCGGCGCCTTCGCGGGCGAAGTGGAACTGGCCGTCCTCGGTCACCGCGAGCAGGTCGGCGAGGGAGGCGCTCCGAAGCACCTCCTCCCCTTCCCCGGTGCGGGCTGCGAAGGCGGAATTGGCGGCGAGCAGGCGGCCATCGGGATCGGCGAGCGCGGCCATCACGCCTGCGAGGCCCAAGCGGGCGCCGGCGTCGCCGGTGAGGAGGCGGGCGGCGGAATCGGCGTCATCGGTGGCGGCGGCGCGGCGGAAGCTCCACAGGAGGTGGGCCTCGCCGAAGCCGGCCGCGGCGATCTCGGCGGTGAAGGGAATGCCTTCCGCCTCGATCTCGACGGTGGAGCGGCCGTCGCGGCGGGCGGCGGCGGCAGCCTCGGCGGCTTCGGGGGCGCTGGCGCCGAACCAGCGTTCATAGGCTGCGTTGGCGGCGACGAGGCTTCCGTCGGGGCCGGTCAGTGCAAGCGGCTCGGCGGAAGCGTCGAGCGCGGCCCGGAGCAATGGCACGTCCGGGCGGGGGGCGGGTTCTTCGATTACGGCCGAGGCGCCCCGCCTCCCCGCGACGGCGAGCGGGACCCCGATCGCCAGCGCGCCTGCAAAGAAGGCGCCGGCGAAGATCGGGCTCCCGACCAGCCAGAGCAGGATCGCGGCGGAGACTATCGCCGCCGCGATCGCTGCTGCCAGCGCCGGACCGAACGGCTGGCGCGGAGCGCTCATCGGTGCTGCCGCGCTCGCCATCCTACCAGATGCGCACCCGCTGCTGCGGCGCGAGGTAGAGCGCCTGGCCGGGCTGGACGTTGAAGGCCGAATACCAGGGGTCCATGTTGCGGACGACCGCGGTGCGCTGCTCGGACGGCGAGTGCGGATCGGTCAGCAGGCGCTGGCGAAGGTTCGCCTCGCGATAGTTGCGCCGCCAGACCTGCGCCCAGCCGAGATAGAAGCGCTGATCGCCGGTGAAGCCGCCGATGGTGCGCGGCTCGGCGCCGTTCAGCGACGTCAGCCAGGCATCGTGGGCGAGGCTGAGGCCGGCCAGATCGGCGACATTCTCGCCCATGGTGAGCTTGCCCTGGACGTGCATGCCCGGGAGCGGCTCATAGGCGTCGTACTGGGCGCCCAGCGCATCGAGGCGCGAGGTGAAGTTGGCGACGTCCTGAGTCGTCCACCAATCGACCAGGCGGCCTTCCTTGTTATACTTCGCGCCCTGGTCGTCGAAATGGTGGCTCAATTCGTGGCCGATGACGGCGCCGATGCCGCCATAATTGACCGCCGGGTCCGCCTTGGGATCGAAGAAGGGCGGCTGCAGGATCGCGGCCGGGAAGACGATCTCGACCATTCCGAAATTGGCATAGGCGTTGATCGTCATCGGGGTCATGCCCCATTCCCAGCGGTAGATCGGCTGGCCGAGCTTGCCGATATTGTACTGGTGCTCGAAATTGGCCGAGCGCATCGCATTGCCGACGAGGTCGTCGCGGCGGATCTCGAGGCCGGAGAAATCGCGCCAGCGGTCGGGATAGCCGATCTTGGGCGTGAAGGCGGCGAGCTTGGCGTGGGCGGCGACCTTGGTTGCGGGGGCCATCCATTCCAGCTGGTCGATGCGGCGGTCCATCGCCGAGATGACGTTGCGGACCAGAGCGTCGGCGGCGGCCTTGGTCTCCGGCGGGAAGTAACGCTGGACGTAGATTTTGGAGACTTCGTCGCTCACCGAATTGGTGGTGAAATCGACCGCCCGCTTCCAGCGCGGCTCCTGCTCCGGCGTGCCCGAGAGGACGGTGCCGTAGAAGGAGAAATTCTCCTTGTCGAAGGCGCTGGGGAGGTAATCGGAATAGGTGTCGAGCGAGCGGACGAGGAGCTGGTCCTTGAGGACGCCCAAGGGGGTCTGCGAGATCAGGCGGGCGATCCCGGTGACCGCGCTCGGCTGGCCGACGATGACGCTGTCGACATTGGCGCCGACGCCGCTGAAATAGGTGCCGAAGTCGAAGCCCGGGGCCGCCTTCTTGAGCTGCGCCACCGTCATCTTGTTATAGGTCTTGGTCGCGTCGCGGCTCTCGACCTGGGTCCAGTGGACCTGGGCGATCTTGGTTTCATAAGCGAGGATGGCGGCGGCCCGGGCGGCGGCATTCGGCTCGCCGGCGAGGCCGAGCATCCGCTCGAGATGCTGGCGATAGGCGTTGCGGGTCTGGACGAGCTTCTCGTCCTTGCTGAGATAATAATCGCGGTCCGGCATGCCGAGGCCGGCCTGGTAGACGATCAGCGCATATTGCTCGGGGTTCTTGTCGTCCTGGCCGACATAGGAGCCGAGCGGTCCGGAGATGCCGTTGCGGTCGGCTGCGGCGACGAGCGCGGCATAGCCCGACTTGGCGTTGAGGCCGCGGACCCGGCTCAGCCAGGGGTTGATCGGGGCGAGGCCGCGCGCTTCGACGCCGGCTTCGTCGAGATAGCTCGCATAGGCGTTGCCGATCTTGGACGACGGGTCCTTCACCGCTTCGTCGAGGATCTCGCGGGTGCGCTGGCGGGAGAGGTCGTCGAGCATGGTGAACATGCCGTAATTCGAGCGGTCGGCCGGGATCGGCGTGTTCTTGGCCCAGGTGCCGTTGGCGAACTGGTAGAAATTCTGGCCCGGAACGACCGAGCGGTCCATCCCTTCCTCGTCGAAGCCGAAGGCGCCGATCTGCGGACGCTCGGCGGTGGCGGGGGCGACGGGGCCCTCGGCGGCGGTGGCGACGGTCGCGGTCTGCTCGGCGACCTCGGCGCGGGAGGGGCCCCCGGTGCTGGCGCAGGCGGACAAAGCGGTGGTGGCTGCAAGGAGTGCGACGAGTTTACGCATGGCGGTGCTTTTCCGTTCGTGAAGAAGGAGGAATGGGGGGGCGAATAGCAGAGCGTGAAGGCGTTTTAAATCTCAAGCTCCTTGGGATTCTCAAGCCTGTGGCGGTCCGAGCGGCGGCGCCATTTGCGGCCCTGCCACCAGCGCCAGACCCAGATGGAGAGGAAATAGCCGATTATCCCCGACACCGAGGCGATGATGAACAGGCCGCTGACCAGCGCCGGGGCGGCGTCGGAGAACAGCCAGGTCAGCCACTGCCCGACGCCCGCGCCGCTGTCGCGAAGGGCGTAGAAGCTGTTGATGTCGGTCCGGAAACCCAGGAAGCTTCCGATCTCCAGCGAGGCGAGGAGGATGAAGGGTGTGGTCGCCGGGTTGGACAGGAAGGTCATGAAGGCGGCGATCGGGATATTGCCGCGCAAAGGAATGCAGAGCAGGGCCGAGCCGACGATCTGAAGCCCCGGGATCATCACGAAGATCCCGACGAGCAGCCCGATCGCGACTCCGCGGGGGACCGAGCGGCGGGTGAAGCGCCAATATTCGGAGTGGGTGACGCGGGTTCCCAGGATCCGGATCCAGCGGCTTTTGGCGAGCTCCTCCCGAGTCGGCATGTTCTTCTTCGCCCATGCCTGGAGGCGCCCATCCCTGTCAGCCATGCTGCCGCATCAGCCGTCCCTGCTCCCTCTTCCAGTCTTTCTCGCGCTCATGCTCGCGCTTGTCGTGGGCCTTGCGACCGCGGGCGATGGCAAGCTCGACCTTCGCCCGTCCCCTGCCGTTGAAATAGACCGAAAGCGGTACCAGCGTCATCCCCTGGCGCGCGACCGCGCCGAACATCTTGCCGATCTCGCGCTCGTGGAGGAGCAGCTTGCGCGGGCGCTTGGGCTCATGATTGAAGCGGTTGCCATGGCTGAACTCGGGGATGTTGGCATTGACCAGCCACACCTCGCCGCCCTTCACTTCGGCATAGCTCTCCGCGATCGACCCCTCGCCGAAGCGAAGCGACTTCACCTCGGTGCCGGTCAGCGCGATCCCCGCCTCGAACGTCTCCTCGATCGCATAATCGTAGCGCGCGCGCCGGTTCTCGGCGACGATCTTGCGCTTGTCGAAAGTGGCTGTGCGGGGGCGTGCCACTCAGGTGAGTCCCGCATGGGCGAGAGCCGCGTCGATGGCGCGGCGGCTGGCTTCGGAGGGCGGGGTCATGGGGAGGCGGAGGTCTGCCGGGAAATCGGGGCGGAGGCGGTTCAGGGCATATTTGGCCGGGCCGGGCGACGCGTCGCTGAACAGAGCGGCGTGGAGGGGGTAGAGCTTGTCCTGGAGTCTTAGCGCCTCGTCCCAATTGCCTGAAAGACAGGCGTTTTCGAAATCGGCGCAGAGACGGGGGGCGATGTTGGCGGTGACGGAGATGGTGCCCTTGCCGCCCATGGCGATGAAGCCCAAAGCCATGTCGTCGTTTCCGGAGAGCTGGATGAAATCCTCCCCGCAGGCGAGGCGCTGGGCGGTGACCCGGGCGAGGTTGCCGGTGGCGTCCTTGACCGCGACCACATTGGCGATCTTCGCCAGCCGCGCCATCGTCTCGACCGCGATGTCGGTGATGGTCCGCGCCGGCACGTTGTAGAGGACGATGGGGATATCGACCGCTTCGGCGATCGCGGCGAGATGGGCGTAGATGCCCTCCTGGTTCGGACGGTTGTAATAAGGGGGGACGTGGAGGGCGGCGTCGGCACCCGCTTCCTTGGCCGAGCGGGTCAGAGCGATGGCGTGGGCGGTGTCGTTGGAGCCGCAGCCGGCAATGACCGGCACACGCCCCGCGGAGGCTTCGACGCAGATTTCCACGACCCGGCGATGCTCGCTATCGGTGAGCGTCGCCGATTCGCCGGTGGTGCCTGCGGGCACGAGGCCATGGCTCCCTTCCGCGATCTGCCAGTCGACGAAGGCGCGATATGCCGCCTCGTCCAACGCTTCGTCGCGAAATGGGGTCACCAGAGCCGGGATCGACCCCTGGAACATCATGATTTCCTTCACCTTTGGAGCGCATCCCGACATGGAACGTAGGAGGCCGTTCAGCGCCTGATAAGGAGGGGGTCGCCATTCTGTCCAGCATGCAGAAAAAAGCGTTGCAATCCGGCCTGTTGGCCGCCTCGGCCGTCGCCATCGCAACCGTCGCCAGCGGAATGCAGGTGATCGTCCAGCTTCCAGGGACGGCTGCCGTGCAGCCGGCGCTTCCGGTCGCCACCCAGGCGCCCACTCCGCCCGCGCCGCCCCCCGTCTACGTGTCCCCCGACATCTCCTCGGCCCTCGCCCGCTGGAACGCGCGGGCGAGACGGCGATGCGCAAGAATGCCGAGAAGGCGATCTCGCCGGAGACGACTTCGCCGGGCGACGTCATCGCCTATTTCCGAATCTTCCCGCCGCTGACCAATGCCGGGCATGCGCGCTACGCCTGCGCGCTTCTGGCGCTGGGCCGGGTCGACGATGCTCGCGCCGAGGCGCGCAACGCCTGGACGGCGGGGCTCCTGCCCAAGCCGGACGAGGACCGGCTGCTCGGTCAGTTCGGCGGCGCTTTCTCGCCCGACGACCATGACCGGCGGGTGCTTGCCCTGCTCGGCAGCGGCGACCTGCAGAGCGCCCAGCGCGCCCTCTCCTTCGCCTCCCCTGCCCGCCGGCCCTTGTTCGAGACGAGGCTCGCGCTCCAGACCAAAGCGTCGGACGCCGCCTCGCGGCTGACGGCACTTGGGCCTGTCGACGGCGATGCCGGGCTGCTCCAGGACCGGGCCAACTGGTATCGGGCGACCGGGCAGAGCCTCGCCGCGCGCCAATTGCTCGCCCAGCCTCACCGGCTGACGGCGCCGCCGACCAATGCCGAGACCTGGTACGAGACCCTGCTCACCATCGCCCGCGGCGCCGCCGCCGACGGGCAATGGTCGACCGTCTGGCAGATCGCCTCCCAGCTCGACGACGCCTATACGAGCCTCGCCTGGATGGCGGGGAGCGCGGCTCTGAACAAGCTCGGCCAGCCGCGCGATGCGGCGCTGATGTTCGAGCGCTACGCAAGGGCGGCGCGGTCGCCGCAGACAAGGTCGAAGGGCTTCTACTGGGCGGCGCGCGCCGCCGCAGCCGCGGGGCAGCCGGCGCAGAGCTCGGCGATGCTCGAGCAGGCCGCGGCCAACCCCGACCAGTTCTACGGCCAGCTGTCGATCGAGCGGCTCGGGCGCCAGGTTGCGCCGCCGCCCGCCGTCCCCTTCGCGCCGACCGCGGCGGAGAAGATCGCGTTCGAGAGCAAGTCGCTCGTCCAGGCGACCAAGGCGCTCGGCCAGCTCGGCCGCTATGGCGACCAGTCGATCTTCGTCCGGGCATTGGCCGACTCGCTCCAGACCCATCAGGAGAGGCTGCTCGCTGCGGACTGGGCGCGGAGCATCGGCCGGCCCGACCTCGGCGTCTGGATCGCCCGCGAGGCGCGCAACGAAGGCGAGAATTTCTACAACCACGCCGCTTTCCCGGAAGTGACGGTGCCCGCCGCTTTCGCCAATCGCTGGTCGATCGCCCATGCGATCATGCGCCAGGAAAGCTCGTTCGACCGGACCTCGGTCAGCAATGCCGGGGCCCGCGGGATGATGCAGCTGATGCCGGGGACTGCGCGGGAGACCGCGGGCAAGCTCGGGATGGGCTACGACGTGTCGCGGCTGACCTCGGACCCGAGCTACAACATCATGCTCGGCACCAGCTATTTCGGCACCCTGCTCGACCAATGGGGCGGGAGCGTGCCGCTTGCGGTGGCGAGCTACAATGCAGGCGCCGGCAACGTCCGCCGCTGGGTGCGCGACAATGGCGACCCGCGGTTGGGCGGCGCCGACATCGTCCGCTGGATCGAGGAAATCCCCTTCTCCGAGACCCGCAATTATGTGCAGCGGGTGCTTGAGAATGCGGTGGTCTACGACGCGCTCGCGGCGGAGCGCGGGCGGGCGCCGGGCCTCAATCGCCTCTCTTACTATCTCGGGAAGAGCAATCCGGGCTAGGAGCGTCGGGTGACCGACCGACCCAATTACATCACGCCTTCGGGCTACCGCGCGCTTCGCGAGGAATATGAGGCTTTGTTCGGGAGCGAGCGGCCGAAGCTGGTCGAGACGATCAGCTGGGCCGCCGGCAATGGCGACCGCTCCGAGAATGGCGACTATATCTACGGCCGCAAGCGGCTGCGCGAGATCGACCGGCGGATCGGCTTCCTGTCGCGGCGGATGAAGGACGCGCGGGTGGTCGACCCCGCCGAGCAGCCGGACCGCGCGCGGATCTGGTTCGGAGCGACGGTGACGCTGGCCGACGAGCAGGACAATGAGCGGGTCGTGACCCTCGTGGGCGAGGACGAGACCGACAGCTCGAACGGCCGGATCAGCTGGAACTCCCCCATCGGCCGCGCGGTCCGCGGGGCGGCGGTGGGGGATGTGCGGCGGATCCAGCTCCCCGGCGGCGAGCGCGAGCTGGAGGTCGTGGCGATCGAGTATCCGGAGAAATAGTCCTCCCCATCGGCACGATGGGGAGGGGGACCACACGCAGTGTGGTGGAGGGGTAAGAGGCGAGGAATCAGTGGGTTCCAGCGAGAACCTCAGCCCCCTACGACACCTACCCCTCCACCACATTGCATGTGGTCCCCCTCCCCCCGCTTCGCGCGGGGAGGACTAGCTCGGGTGAGGCCTGTTCTCGTGCTTGAGGGGGACGCTGCGCGTGCGGGGCTGGGGGAGCGGGGGGAGTTCTCCGCGGGTCAGCCGCCCGTCGCGATTCTTGTCCAGCATGAGAAACCGCTGGCCGGCGGTCTGAACGAACTCCGCGCGGGAGACCCCCCGGTTCAGGTCGAGGTCGGCGCTGATCACCGGCTCGGGGATGTTCAGGAAGGAATAGCGGCCGGCGCCTTCCAGGCCCTCGTCATAGCCGCCGGTGGCGCGCTCCCACTCGCTCCGGCGGCCGTCCTTGCCCCAGCCCTTGTCCCCGCCGCGGCGGCGGCCGATGCCGAGGACATTGCCCATCTGACGGCCGAGCTGGATTTCGGGCGCGACCTCGCTCTCGTAGCGGGTGAGCTCGGCCGGATCGATCTCGCCGTTCTTGTCGACATCGAGCGTAGCGTAGAAGCGGGCGGCGTCTGCTTCGACCTCGGGCCTGCTCAGCGCCCCGTCCTTGTCCGTATCGGCGCCGGCGATCCAGGCGCCGAGCGCCTCCCCCTGCCCCGCCGGCGAGCGGAACGGCTCGCCCATCGGGCTGATGAACAGGCCGGGGCCCGGCGGCGCGGGCGCCGGAGGCGCGGCAGCGAGGAGGAGCAAAGCAGGAAGCGTCAGGAACATGGTTCATCCCGTGGAAAAGGCTCGGAAGCTTCAAGCCCTTCCGCCGGTGAATAGCCCCTGAAGCCCTTACCAGGGAAGGACCAGCGGCGCCCCGAACAGACCCTTCCAGGCCAGCACTACCGCCCAGTGGAGGAGAATGGCCGGCCAGAGCGAACGGGTCTTGAGGTACACCCAGCCGCAGGCGAAGCCGAGCGCAAGGAGCGAGGCGAGGAACCAGCCATTGCAGGTCAGCGCGTACCAGGGGAGGTTCTGCCCGACCACCGCGGGGAAGAACCACGCCTGGAACGGGTGCCAGAGCATGAACAGCACCGCCCCGAGCAGGATCGGCCCGAAGCCGCTCACCCCGTCGGGCGGCGGGCGGACGAAGAAGCCGCGGAAGACGATTTCCTCCGCCATCACCGGCACGAAGAAGCCGATGAGGGCGATCAGAAGGAAATCGCCGCCGAAATCCGGCTTCCAGTGGAGGTAGCCGCCCATCCAGCCGAAGATTCCGAGCACGACCGTCAGCACCGCAGCAGCGATCCCGACGGCTTTCCAGCCTTTGGCGTCGGGAAGAGTGGTGAAGCCTTTTCGGAGCAAAGCGAGGAAGCCGGCGGGCTTGAACGGCGTCGGCGGCACCGAAGGCGGCACTGCGGGCGGCGGGAGGCCGGGCTCGACGGGTGCGCCTTCCACGACGAAGCTCTTCGGCAGGTTGACCGGCCGGTAATCCTCGCGCTCGCGGATTCGCTCCAGCACCGAGGTGTGGACGAGATAAGGCTCCGGCTCCCCCTTCTCGAACATGTGGCGGTTGGGGACGGGGCGCGGCTCGGCCCAGGGAATGTAGAAAAAGGGCGGGACGATCAGCCGCGGGCTGAAGGTGGCGAGGCCGAGCTTCCGCTTCAGCCATTCGCGCGAGACGCACGGCCATTCCTTGAGCCCGAGGCTCTTTACGATCGCCTCCAGCACCCACCACATTGCGGTGAGCGAGACGTGGAGCTCGCCGGCCGCATCGGGCGGGGCATATTTGTGGTGGCTCTTCGGGTCGGGGCTCGGGCCGTTGAACACCAGGTGCTGGAGCATCCTCTGGTCGAGGCGCAGGCCCGACCCCTCGGCCTCCCGAAGCATCCAGATCAAAGGATATTTCGAAAGGCCGCTTTCGTCTTCCGCATAGCCGCCGCCGATGTCGCTGTGAACGCCGGCGAAGAAGACCTGCTTGATGTCCTGCTCCATTTTCCTGCCGACGCGGCCGGGCCAGTAAGGCTGCGGGTCGACCCAGCGGTTCAAACGGAACATCCGCCGCCGCTCGTCCATCGCGATGGCGTGGCGGAAGGTTTGGACGCTCTCGTTCGTGCGTGTGTAGGGGAGCGTCTGGAGGCTCGGCAGATAGAGGCGGTCGGCCCGGGGCACGATCACCGATGCGACCGTGTCCCAGCAGCCGAGGAAGCGGATCGGGATTGAACGGGCGCCGGTCACCCGCTTGAAGTCCCAGCCGATCGAGAGATTGTGGCTGTCCGCGCACCTCTTGTAAGCGACCAGCGCATAGCCGCAGATATTGAGCTGCTCGGGCTGGAGCAGGCCGATCAGATGGATGAAGCCGGCGAGGACCCGGGCGGTATAGGCCCCCCGGCTGAAGCCGAAGATGTAGACCTGATCCCCTTCCCGCCAGGTCCTGCACAGCCAGCTATAGGCGTTGAGGACGTTGTCATCGAGGCCGAGGCCGAGGGCGAGGCCCAGGACGGCGCGGGTCTGCTGCTTGACCTGGCTCCACCAGCCGGGCTGGCCGACGGTGCCGACTCCGGGATCGTAATAGACGAGCTGATCCTGATCCTTGTCGACGATCCGGAACAGCTTGAGCACGTTCGAGAGATTGCCGTTCACCTCATTGCCGGTGCCGTCGAGGCAGAGGACGAGATTGCGCGGCTGCGCGGCTTTCACCTTGGGCGCGACTTTGCGCGCTTGACGTTCATCGGTCATCAGCTTGGCCCCCCTGCCGAACCCCGCAGGCAATGTCGTGCCGAAGGGGCATTATTGTCCAGCGAAACTTCCGCTGCGCGGCTGCAACCCAATTGGCGGCGGCGGGTTTGCATCTGTCCCGAAGCGAAGAGGACGAAGCATGGCACCCAGCGAACCCCCCAGGCGCCCGACCGGCGGAACCGGGGTGCTCCTGATCCTGATCCTGCTGATCGCCGTCGCCGGCTTGGCCTTCGCCGCCTGGACCGGCTCGGCGGACGACGCGCCCAATCCTTCCGCGACCGGAGTGCCGCAGACGCTGCCGGCGGGCGGCGCAACTCCCGGGCATTAAAGCGGAACCGGGCGGCGCGGACGCTCGTTCGCAACTTAACATCCATCAATCGGAGAAGACCATGTCGAGCATCCCCAACAGCGCAATGCCCCACGCCAAGCCGAGCCAGAATTCTTCCGATAGCCAGGAGAGCGGCGGCGGCGTGTCGGCCGGGCTGGACAAGGTGAAGCAGCTGGTCCGCGACAACCCCAAGACCGCGATCGCCGCCGGTGCGGCGGTGGTTGCGGGCGTTGCCGCGGCGGTCGCGATCCCGCAGGTGATGGCGAGCCGGTCGGAGACTGGGTCGAAGTCGAAGAAGTAAACTGCCTCCCCATCGAAGATGGGGAGGGGGACCCCGGAACGGGGTGGAGGGGTGATCTGGCTCTGAGTCCGAGTTAGGTCACCCCTCCACCACCCTACGGGTGGTCCCCCTCCCCGCCGCTGGCGCGGCAGGGAGGCAGCTTTACGCAGCCGCCCCCAGCGGATCATCGCCCGCAGCCCATTCCCACCGCGAGCATTCCGCCACCAGCTTCGGCACCCGCGCCGCGGGGACCGCTTTGGCGAAGAGGTGGCCCTGGCCATATTCGCAGCCTAGCGCGCGAAGATTGTCGGCCTGGACCCGCGTCTCCACCCCTTCCGCGACGACAGCGATGCCGAGGCTCTGGCCCAGGTTCAGGACCGTCCGGACGATCGCCGCCTGGGGGTCGTCCTCAAGATCGCGCACGAAGCTCTGGTCGATCTTGATCACGTCGACCGGGAATTGCTTCAAATGCCGCAGCGATGCGTAGCCGGTGCCGAAATCGTCGAGTGCGATCTCAACCCCGGCGGCGCTCAGCATCTTCAAGGCGCGTTCGACATATTCGGCGCCGCGGCCGAGGAAGACGGTCTCGGTCACTTCGAGCTGAAGGTGGCGCGGGGCGATTCCCGCATTGTGCAGCGATTCCAGCACCCGCTCGGCGAAGTCGTTGCGGCGAAATTCGGCCGCGGCGGCGTTGACCGCGACATGGCCGAAGGGGACTCCGCGATCGAGCCAGAAGCGCATGTCCGACACGGCCGAGGCGAGGATGCAGTCGGAGATGGCTGCGGCGAGGTCGAGATCCTCGAACGCCGCCGAGATCGCGCCGGGACGCTGGAGCCTCCCCTGCGGGTCGCGCCAGCGCAGCAGCGCCTCGAAGCCCATGATCCGCCCGGTGCGAAGATCGACCTTGGGCTGGTAGAAAGGCGCGACCCGGCCGTGGCCGACGGCGTCGCGGGCGAGCTCGATCATCGTCGAGCGCTTCTGGATTTCGTGCCGCATCTTGGGCTCGAACGAAGCGAGGCTGCCCCGCCCGCGCGACTTCGCCATGTAGAGGGCGATGTCGGCATTTTTGAGCAACTCTTCCGGAGAATGGCCATGGTCGGGGTGGATGCTCGCGCCGATGCTCGCCCGGCAGTCCAAAATCCGGCTGGAATGGACGAACGGCTCCTGCATCCGCGCCAGGATCTGGTCGACGACCCGGCCGATGTCGCGCTCGCTGGCGAGGCCGGGAAGGACGATTGCGAACTCGTCGCCGCCGAGCCGCGCGACGGTGTCGCCGGCTCGGACGCAGCCCCTCAGGCGCTCGGCGAACGTCTTGAGCAGCAGGTCTCCGGCGTCATGGCCGAGGCTGTCGTTGATCTGCTTGAAATGGTCGACGTCGAGGGTGAGCAGCCCGACCTTGCGGCCGCCCTCTGCCGACGCAGCGATCGCTTCGGCGAGGCGTTCCTGGAAGAGCAGACGATTGGGAAGGCCGGTCAGCGCGTCATGGGTGGCGCTCCAGCGCACCCGTTCCTCGGACGATTTCTGCTGGGTGACATCCCGGGAGATGCTGACCAGCCGGGTCGCGCGGCCGTTCTCGCTCTTGACCGGCGAGATCACCACGTCCCACCATTTGAGCTTGCCCCTGCCGGTCGGGCGCGGCGCGGAGAAATGGCCGATGCCGCCGGCCTGCGCCTTCCGGAGCGCCTCCAGAGCGACCTCGCGGACCTCCTCGGGCCAGAAGCTCTCCCAATGCCGCCCGGCGAGCGGAACGCCGTCGTCGATCTCCAGCCCCTCACGGCCGCGGCTGTTGACGAACAGCAGCTTGCCGTCGTGGCTGAGCAGCTTGATCGAATCGGTGCTGGCCTCGACGATGCTCCGGTTCAGGGACTCGCTGTCGCGAAGCGCGAGCTCGGCGGCCTTCATCTCGGTGATGTCGCGCGACACGCCGATCACCCCCGAAATGCCGCCGTCGATCATCCAGGGCACTTTCACCGTCTGGAACAGCCGGCAGTCGCCCCTGACCGGGATATACTCCTCCACGGTGCGGGCCTCGCCGCTCTCTACGACCTCATGGTCGACGCCCTCGTAGACGGCGGTGAGCTCGTGCTGGAAGAAGTCGGTGGTGCGCTGGCCGATCATGTTGCCGCAGGCCTCGTCGAGGGCGCGGTTCGAAAGGACGAAGCGGCCTTCCTTGTCCTTGACGAAGATGAGGTCGGAGACGCTGTCGATCACGTTCTGGAGCAGCATCCGGCTGTTGGCCAGCTCGAGCTCGGCGGTGCGGCGGGCGGTGACGTCCTCGGCGACGACGATGCAGGTCTCCGGCCCGTCGGCGCCGGCGACATAGGAGACGTGGACCGCGCACCAGACGGTCGAGCCGTCCGGGCGAAGGTAGCGCTTCTCGATCTGGAAGGGCTCACCGCTCTCGGCATGGTCGCGGAACAGCTCGACATTGGCGCCGAGATCGTCGGGATGGGTGAGGTCGCGGAAGGTGAGCGCCTTCAGCGCTTCCTCGCTCCGCCCGAGGATTTCGCAGAAGCGGCCGTTGGCCATCAGGATCGTGCCGTCGAGGCGGCAGTGGAGGATTCCGACCATGGCCTGGCCGAAGACGGTGGCGAGCTGGCGTTCCCGCTCGGCAAGCGCCTCGGTCGCCTGCTTCTGCCGGCTCAAATCCTGCATGGCGCCGACCATCCGGACGGGTGCGCCGTCGCGGTCGCGCATCAGATAGCCGCGGTCGAAGACGTCGGCATAGCTGCCGTCCGCGCGGCGGAAGCGATATTCGACTGCGAATTGCTCGGCGCCGCTCTCGATCGCGCCGTAGATGGCGGCGGTCGCCTGCTCGCGGTCGTCGGGGTGGATGTTGCCGGACCACCAGTGGATGTCGTCGCCGAACTGCGCCGGTTCGTAGCCGAAGAAGGAGATCCGGCTGGTTGCCCATTGGACGGAGTCGGTGGCGAGGTCCCAGTCCCAGATCAGATCGTTGGTGGCGCGGGCGGCGAGGCGGTAGCGCTCCTCGGTGGCGCGGAGCTTCGCCTCGACATTCTTGCGCTGGGAGACGTCGCGGAAGAACACCGCGAGACCCTGCTCGATGCCGGTGGCGTGGATCTCCGCCCAGTAATCGGGTGGATAAAAGGCTTCGAAGCTGACCGACTCCGTAATTCCGCTCGAAGGCGTTGCCGAGCGCGTCCGGGAAGGCCTCCCAAAGAGTCCGCCCGATCAGCTTCGCCGCGGGGCCGAGCACAGCCTCTGCGCGGCGGTTGAGGAAGGTGAAACGCCAGTCCCGGTCGAGAGTATAGACGCAGTCGAGCGTCCCCTCGACGAGGGTCGCGAGATCGACCGGACATGTCGGAGCTGCCTTGCCGCTTATCCCGTCACTGTCCGCTTCCGCCATCGCCCACTCCCCGCTTCTTGATCCATGTTTTAATCGGGCAGGGTTACCGAACGCCTAAAAATCAATCCGTTGTGGAGCTTTAGGTCGGAGGAGCGAAGAGACCCCCTTCGGCGCGGCACGGCTCTTGCAGAGCCTCCGGCGATGCCCCGGCACGGTGCCGCGGGCGAGCAAGGGTGAACCAGATGCGCCTCATCACGATCCTCCTCACGGCCGCGGCGGCCTGCGCCGCAGCCCCTGTCCCGGCCGCCGAGACTTTGAACCTCCCCCATTTCCGCACCATCGAGCTTCGCGGCGGCGGGCGGATCCTTCTCCGCCACGGCGCCGAGCAGCGCGTCACCATCCAGGAGGGGAGCAGCGCTTACACGGAAATCCGGGTCGAGCGGCGCAAGGGCGACGAGCGGCTGACCGTCGACGCGTGCAACCGCAACTGTCCCCGGCATTATAACCTCACCATCGAGGTGGTCACTCCGGACGTCCAGGCCGTGTCCGTGCAGGGCGGCGGCTCGATCGTCGCCGAGGGCGGCTTCACCCACCAGAACGACATCGCTGCAGCCGTCGAGGGCGGCGGGGTGATCGATTTGCGGGCGATGGCGGTGCGCGACGTCGCGGCCTCGGTCGACGGCGGCGGCAGGCTGCTGGTCAAAGCCGAGCAGAGCCTCGCCGCGGCGGTGAGCGGCGGCGGCTCGATCCGCTATTGGGGCAGACCCGACGTCACCACCTCGATCAGCGGCGGCGGAAGCGTCCGGGCGGGGGAGTAAGGGCCCGTCTCAGACGGCCTGCGCCGCGGCCCAGGCGCTCGACCAAGCCCATTGGAAATTATAGCCGCCGAGCCAGCCGGTGACGTCGACCGCCTCGCCGATCGCGTAGAGGCCGGGGGTCCGGCGCGCTTCCATCGTGCGCGAGGAGAGGCCGTCGGTGGAGATGCCGCCGACGGTCACCTCGGCCTTGGCGAAGCCCTCGGTGCCGCTGGGCTTAAAGCTCCAGGCGGCGAGGCTTCGCTCCGCCTCTTCCAGAGCGCGGTCGGGGAGGTTGGCGAGCTCGCCGGCAAGAGCCAGCCGTTCGGCCAGCGCCTCGGCCAGCCGGTCGGGCAGAACGCGGGCGAGGAGCGAGCGCAAGGTCGCTCGGGGCTGGGCGCGCTTCGCCTCCCGAATCCAGCCTCGCTCGCGGCCGGGCAGGAAATCCACAGCGATCGCCTCGCCATGACGCCAGTAAGAGGAGATTTGCAGGATTGCAGGGCCCGAAAGCCCGCGGTGGGTGAACAGCGCCGCCTCGCGAAATGACGCCTTGCCCGCGCTCGCCACGACATCGGCGGAAACGCCGGACAGCGATCCGAACAGCGCTTCGTCGGCCGATAGCGTCAGGGGCACCAGCGCCGGCCGCGGCTCCACCACCTTGAGGCCGAAGCGCCGGGCGAGATCGTAGGCGAAACCGGTGGCGCCGAGTTTGGGGATCGAAGGGCCGCCGGTCGCGATCACCAGAGCGCGCGCCGAAACGGTGCGGCTGCCGAGCGTGACGGTGAACCGGCCGTCCGCGTGGTCGACCGCGCCGACCGGGCTTCCGAACGTCGTCTCCACCCTCCCCTTCGCGCATTCGTCGAGCAGCATGTCGAGGATCTGGCGGGCGGAGCCGTCGCAGAAGAGCTGGCCGAGCGTCTTCTCGTGCCAGGCGATGCCGTAGGAGTCGACGAGGGCGATGAAGTCCTCGGGCCGGTAGCGCGTGAGGGCCGAAGTGGCAAAATGCGGGTTGGCCGAGAGGTAATTGTTCGGCCCCGCGCCGAAATTGGTGAAATTGCAGCGGCCGCCGCCGGAAATCAGGATCTTGCGGCCGGGTTCGGCGGAATGGTCGACCAGCAGCACCCGACGCCCCCGCTGGCCGGCCAGCGCCGCGCACATCAGCCCGGCGCCGCCCGCGCCGAGCACGATCGCGTCGAAATCAGTCGCTCCCATGGGTTTCGTCCGCGCAACCATTCCGCCACCGGCTCGTTTCGGCCCCAACATCAATCGATTTTTCGGAGACGCCCATGCTCGGCACCATTCTTCTGATCGTCCTCGTCCTGCTCCTCTTGGGCGCCCTGCCCTCCTGGGGCTACAGCCGGAGCTGGGGCTATGGCCCGTCGGGCAT
>VBAE01000113.1:0-22303 GCA_005882415.1 Alphaproteobacteria bacterium
CTTCCAGGTGCTGAAGCCCGGCACGGGGCCCAAGCCCACCGCGACCGACCAGGTGCTGGTCACCTATGAGGGCCATCTCGCCGACGGCACCCTGTTCGACGCAAGTGCCCAGCCGGTCGCCTTCCCTGTCGCCGCCCTGATCCCCGGCTTCACCGAGGGGCTTCAGCTGATGGCCAAGGGTGGGCGCTACAAGCTCTGGATCCCGCCGGCGATCGGCTATGGCGACAAGACGGTCGGCGACGGGGCGATCCCGCCCAATTCCGAGCTCGAATTCATCGTCACCCTGCTCGACATCGCCCCCGTGGAGGCCGCGCCCGCCGCCAAGTAGGCGCAAGTGAACGGGGGAACGCTTCCCCCGGCGCTCCGTTCTCCAGGCACTCTCGGACACGAGGCCGCCGGCGCTCGTCGCCGTAACTGCCGCTTGCGAGGACCATGAGCACGACGTTGAGCAGCATCGATTCGGCCCTGTTCGAGCCGCCGCCCGAGGCGGTCGATTTCTATGTCGAGAGCCTGAAGCTGCTCCAGGAGTCCGAAATCCCCTTCCTCCTGTCGGGGACCTACGCCCTCTCCTGCTTCACCGGGATCACCCGCCCGACCAAGGATCTCGACGTCTTCTGCAAGCCGTCGGACGCGCCCCGAATCCTCGCCTTCTTTCAGGAGCGCGGCTACAAAATCGAGGTCGAGGACGTCCGCTGGATCGGCAAGGTCTGGAAGGAGGAGCATTTTTTCGACGTCATCTTCAACATCTCCTCCGCCTCCATCCCGATCACCGACGAATGGTTTGCGGTGGCCTATGATGCGGAGGTCTACGGCACCAACGTGCGGGTGACCCCGCCCACCCAGTTCATCCTCTCGAAGCTCTTCCTCCAGACGCGCTACCGCTACGACGCGGCCGACGTCGTCCACACCATCCTGATCAAGCATGACGAGATCGACTGGAAGTGGCTGCTTTCGAACATGGAGCTCTATTGGGAGGTGCTGCTGATCAACATCCTCAATTTCCGCTTCGTCTACCCGACCGAGCGGGACCTCATTCCTCGCTGGCTCTACGAGGAGCTGCTCACCCGCCTCAAGAACCAGGACGCGATGCCCGCGGCTTCGATCAAGATCTGCCGCGGCCGGCTGATCAGCCCGACGGACTATGTCGTCGACGTGACCGAATGGGGTTTCGCGGACGTCGTCGGCAAGGGAGTGGACGAGAAGCATGAACCCCACCACTGACGCCCCCACCGCGCCGGGGCGGCCGATCACGCTCGCAGCGATAGGCGACCTCCATGTCAGCGAGACCAGCCAGGGCCGGTACCGCGCGATGTTCGAGGAGATGTCGGAAGCCGCGGACGTGGTCGCTCTGTGCGGCGACCTCACCAATTTCGGCAAGCTGAGCGAGGCCGAGATTCTGGCGGAAGACCTCCAGGGCTGTACAATCCCGGTCGTCGCGGTGCTCGGCAATCACGATTACGAATGCGGCGTTCCGGGCGAGGTGTCGAAGATCCTGCAGCAGGCGGGCGTCACCATGCTCGGCGAGCAGGCGACGGTGGTCGAAGGCGTGGGCTTCGCCGGCGCCAAGGGCTTCATCGGCGGCTTCGGCCGCGGCGAATTGGGCGCGTTCGGCGAGGAGGCGATCAAGGTCTTCGTCGACGAATCGCGCAACGAGGCGCGGATCCTGGAGAATGCCTTGCGGTCGCTGCGCACCGAGCGGACGGTGGCGGTGCTCCATTACGCCCCGATCGCCGAGACGGTGGAAGGCGAGCCGCCCGAAATCTTCCCTTTCCTCGGCTCCTCGCGCCTAGCCCATGCGGTCGACCGCTTCGACAATGTGAAGGCGGTGGTTCACGGCCATGCCCACCGCGGCACCTACGAAGGCGCCACCCCCCGCGGCATCCCCGTCTACAATTGCGCCCAGTTCGTGGTCGAGCCCGCCTTCGGGCGCCCCTACGCCTTGCTGGAGATCTAACTGCCTCCCCATCGTTAGATGGGGAGGGGGACCAGCGGAGCTGGTGGAGGGGTGACAGGGCTCAGAGTCGGTGTTCGGTCACCCCTCCACCACCTTCGGTGGTCCCCCTCCCCCCGAGCTAGCGCTCGCGGGGAGGCAGGGGTGGGTCTACCGACGCCCCGGTTGCGGCACCGGCTGAGGCGCGGCAGCAGGCGGCTTCTGATCGAGCAGCGCCGCCGTCTCGATCGTATCCAGCGCCTGGCGGACCGCGACGTAGCGCCGCGCGTCGACGATCCACTTCGCCGCCTGGTCCCGCGCCGGCATCCGAAGGACCTCGGCTAAAGCCACCGCAACGTCCCCGGACTCGAGCTGCGCGGTCGCGCGCTTCAGTCTTTCCTCGGGGAGCGGCGAGGGGGTGTTTTCGCGGCGGATGGTGATGAGGTCGCCGAGCTCGGCCTTGAACGCGCCCCACCAGCTTTGGCCCGGCCCGCCGCCGGTCAACGAAGGGGCGGCGGCGGCGAGCTCTTCGCGGAGCTGCTGGAGGGTGATCGGGGCGCGGGCGCCGGTCAGGATCGTGCCCACCGCCTGCGGCTGGGTTTGGGCGAAGCGCTGGCGGAGCAGGCCTTCCAGATAGCCGAGCTGGACCCCGCGACATGTCGATGGCGGCGAGGCGCTCCTCGACCCGGCTCACCCGGCGCATCGTCTCCGGGTCGATCACGAGGCGCTCGGCGCCGGGCGGCAGGTCCGCCTGCGGCTGCGGCGCCTCGGCCTCGACGCTGACGGCGGGGGCGGGTGCCTGCTCGACCGGCGGGGCAGGGGCCGGTGCTATGCCGAGCATCGCCGCGCCCGCGCTCCAGCGGGTGAGCAGCCAGGCCATGGCCGCGATGCCCGCGATGAAGGCTATGAGGGGCAGGACGAGCAGCGACGCGAGCGAGCGGCGCGGCCGCACTCCGATTTCCGCCGGCTGATATTCCACGCTCATCCGCGGCCGTCCTTACGCTTGAACGCGCTTCTTTTGCACAAGCTGGCGGCAAGCTCCAGCAAAGCCGCATCCCGCGGCGCCTCCGCTACGTGCTTCGAACGCCACCCCTCGCCCGCGGCTTCGGCCGCCGCAGCGCTGATCGCTGCGATCCGGATGCGGCTTTTGTCCTCCACGAGGTTGGCGAACAACGCCGCCGCCCGAGGCGAGTGGAGAAGGGCGAGGGCGCCCGGCGCCACAGGCGGAAGCTCGGCGACCGGCTCGCTCGCATAGACCACGCAGCGGACCAGCCCCTCCCGCTCTAGCGCGATATGGTCCCGTCCGCAGAGGTGAAGCACCTGGTCTCCGTGTATGTCCGCCAGCGCGGCAGCGCCGTCTGATGGGCCCACATAGACCTCCGTGAAACCGGCAGCCCCGGCCGCCGCTGCGGTCGCGTCCCCGACGGCGTAGCAGGGCAGATGGAGATAGGGGCCCAGGCCCTCGCCGCCATGGCGGGCCGCGTTGGCGCTGGTGAGCAGCACCGCGTCGAAATCGGTAGGCTCCGGTGGCTGCCACTCGAGCGGTGCCACAACAAACAGCGGCGCCACCGCCGCCCGAAGGCCCAGCGCCTCCGCCCGCGCCGCGGTCTCCGAAGCGCCGGGCTCCGGCCTCAGGATGATTATGTCGGGCGTCACCGGGCGAACAAAGCCCTCAGCGCCGGGGAGGCGCGGGCGAGGAGCTGGCGGGCGAGCTCCACCGGCGCTGTCTCGTCGTCGACGCCGAAGAGGGCGTCGCAGCTTTCCATCTCGCGCCCGTCGCCGGTCAATATCTCCGCCCGGAGCCGGATCGAATCCCCCTCCAGCTGCGCCAGCGCCGCCACCGGGGAGTGACAGTCACCGCCGAGTCCGACCAGAAGCCGCCGCTCGGCCGAGACGCAGGCGTGGGTCGCGGCATCGTCGATCGCCGCCGCCAGCCCGTGGATCCTCTTGTCGCCGGCCCTGACCTCGACCCCCACCGCCCCCTGCGCCGGGGCGGGGAGGAAATCCTCGAGCACCGCCCCCAGCTCGTGACGCCCCAGCCGGTCCAACCCCGCCGCGGCGAGCAAAGTCGCGTCCGCCTCGCCGGTCTCGATCTTCCTCAGCCGAGTCTCCACATTGCCGCGGATGGGGACGATGTTGAGGTCGGGCCGCCTCCTCAGCAGCTGCGCCTCCCGCCGCGGCGACGAGGTCCCCACCCGCGCCCCCGGCGGAAGCGCCTCCAGGCTCTCCGCCCCGATCAGCCGGTCGCGCACGTCAGCCCGCGGAAGCATCGCCGCGATTGCGAGCTCGGTCGGCCGGACGCTCTCGACGTCCTTCATCGAATGGACCGACATGTCGGTGCCGCCCTCGATCAATTGCCGGTCGAGCTCCTTGGTCCACAGCGCCTTGCCGCCGACTTCGGACAGCGGCCGATCGCGGATCAGGTCGCCGCTGGTGGTGATTGGGACGATCTCGATCCGGTCCGCGGTCCAGCCATGGACGTCGCGGAGCGCGGTTGCGACCATCCTGGCCTGTGCCATTGCCAGCGGCGAGCCGCGGGTGCCGATGCGGTAGATCTGGGGCATGCGGCGCTTGTGCTAGCGGCTCGGGCAGTGGCAGGGAAGCAGGATGAGCCTGATCCTCGGCATAGAATCGAGCTGCGACGAGACTGCGGCGGCCCTGGTCACCTCCGACCGGCGGATGCTCGCCCACAAGCTCGCCGGCCAGGAAGCCGCCCACCGGCCGTTCGGCGGCGTGGTTCCGGAGATCGCCGCGCGGGCGCATGTCGAGATATTGCCGGCTTTGGTCCAGGACGTGCTGGCCGAAGCGGGCGTGTCGCTGGACGAGGTCGATGCGATCGCCGCCACCGCCGGGCCGGGGCTGATCGGTGGCGTCATGGTGGGCCTGGTTACCGCCAAGGGTTCTGCTCGTCTCCGGCGGCCAC
Organism: Alphaproteobacteria bacterium; assembly: GCA_005882415.1. Taxonomy (GTDB): domain Bacteria; phylum Pseudomonadota; class Alphaproteobacteria; order Sphingomonadales; family Sphingomonadaceae; genus Allosphingosinicella. The sequence continues at coordinate 4,854 of VBAE01000113.1, forward strand.
TGCCAATTGCTGTTCGTGGAAGGGGTCGGCCGCTACCGGCGCCTCGCCACCACCATCGACGACGCCGCCGGCGAGGCGTTCGACAAAAGCGCGAAGCTGCTCGGCCTCGGCTTCCCCGGGGGCCCCGCGGTGGAGCGCGCCGCGGCGGAAGGGGACGCGCGGGCCGTCCCGCTCCCCCGCCCTTTGGTCGGAAGCGACGAGCCGCATTTCTCCTTCGCCGGGCTGAAGAGCGCGGTGCTCCGCGCCCGCGATTCCGGGAAATATTCGGCGGAGGACATCGCCGCCTCCTTCCAGCAGGCGGTGGTCGACTGCCTCGTCGACCGAACCCGCCGCGCCCTCGCGGCCGTTCCGCAGGCCACGGCCTTGGTCGTCGCGGGCGGAGTCGCGGCCAACCAGGCTGTGCGCGGCGCTCTGACCGGCCTTGCCGCCGAGCGGGGCCTCCCCTTTGTCGCCCCGCCTCTGTGGCTGTGCACCGACAATGCGGCGATGATCGCCTGGGCGGGCGCGCTTCGCTTCGAGGCGGGGCTGGTCGACGGCCTCGACGCCCCCGCCCGCGCCCGCTGGCCGCTCGATCCGTCCGCCGAGAAAGCGCGCGGCGCGGGGGTGAAGGCGTGAAGATCGGAATCATCGGCGGCGGCGCCTGGGGGACGGCCCTCGCCCAGGTCGCAGCGGAGGGGGGCGAGACCCTCCTCTGGGCCCGTGAGCCGGAGGTGGTCGAGGGCGTCAACGACCACCACGAGAACCGGCTCTTCCTCCCCGCTATTCCGCTCGACCCTTCGATCCGCGCCACCGGCGACCTTGCAGACCTCGCCGATTGCGGCGCCCTCCTCGTCGTCACCCCTGCCCAGCATATGCGCTCGGTGCTCCGTTCGCTGCCTCCGCTGGAGGTGCCGCTGGTGCTCTGCGCCAAGGGCATGGAGGAGGCGACGATGGAGCTGATGCACGACGTCGCCCACGAAGCGCAGGCGGCAGCGCCGCTGGCGGTCCTGTCGGGTCCTACCTTTGCGCATGAGGTGGCGGCGCGGCAGCCGGCGGCGGTGACTTTGGCGGTGAAGGACCGCGAGGTCGGGGAACGCCTCCGCGCCCGAATCGCGCGGCCCTGGTTCCGGCCCTATCTCTCGGACGACGTGGTCGGCGCGGAGATCGGGGGCGCGGTCAAGAACGTCCTCGCCATCGCCTGCGGCGTGGTCGAGGGGCGGCGCCTGGGCCTCAATGCCCGCTCAGCCCTCATCTCGCGCGGTTTCGCCGAAATGACCCGCTTCGGGTTGGCCAAAGGCGCGAGGGCCGAGACTCTGGCGGGCCTGTCGGGGCTAGGCGACCTCGTCCTAACCTGCTCCTCCACCAGCAGCCGCAACTTCTCCCTCGGCAAAGGGCTAGGGGAAGGCCGCTCCGCCCCCGAACTCCTCGCCGACCGCCGCACAATAGCCGAAGGCGCCTTCACCGCCCCCGTCCTCCAGCGCGCGGCGAAGGAGGCAGGCGTAGACATGCCGATAGTAGCCGCCGTCTGCGCCCTCCTGGCCGGCGAAGCCTCGGTAGACCAGGTCGTAGAACGCCTCCTCTCCCGCCCGCTGCGCAGCGAGGGGGTCTGAGGGCGCAGGCGGCGGCGCACCTGCCTCCCCATTGCGGAGCGATGGGGAGGGGGGCCGCCGAAGGCGGTGGAGGGGTGACATGGCTCTGATTCCGAGTTCGGTCACCCCTCCACCAGCTTCGCTGGTCCCCCTCCCCAACTACGTTGGGGAGGCAGTGGCGGGGGCGATCCCCTAGAAGTCCCAGCACCTCCCGCCGCTCTCCCAATCCCCATAACGCGTGGGTTCCTCGCCTTTGGGGCCGCCGGATTCCTCCCCGGCCTCCGGCGCCGCCGGCTCGGGAGCAGGCTCAGCCTTCTTCCAGTGCGCGGGTGGCTTCACATCTGCCGGGCGCTGGCCCATTGCGGCTCCGATTGAACAAAGGGGTCGTGCCACCCACATCTCGGACGTGGAGAGGCAAGGCGCAAGATGAATGGGATGAAGACCCTGATGCTCCTGTCGGCGCTCAGCGCGCTGTTCATGGGCCTGGGATATATGTTCGGCGGACCCGGAGGCGCTGCGATCGCGCTCGCCGTAGCGGCCGGACTCAACCTCTTCACCTTCTGGAACGCCGACCGTATCGTCCTTCGCATGCACAATGCCTGCGAGGTCGACGCCCGCTGCGCGCCCGAACTGGTCGGCATCGTCCGCCGCCTTGCCGAGCGCGCGGGCCTCCCGGTGCCCCGCGTGTACCTGATCGATTCGCCCCACCCCAACGCCTTCGCCACCGGCCGTGACCCGGCCCATGGCGCGGTCGCGGCGACCACCGGCCTCCTCGCAATCCTCGACCGCGAGGAAGTGGCGGCGGTGCTCGCCCATGAGCTCGGCCATATCCGCAACCGCGATACTTTGATCATGACGATGACCGCGACCATCGCCGGCGCGATCTCGATGCTCGCCAATTTCGGCTTCTTCTTCCGCGGCGAGCGGGCCAATCCGCTGGCGATGATCGCCGCGATGCTGCTCGCGCCTTTTGCGGCGATGATCGTCCAGCTCGCGCTCAGCCGAACCCGCGAATATGGCGCCGACCGCGCGGGGGCCGAGATTTGCGGCAACCCCCGCGCCCTCGCCTCGGCTCTCGCCAAGCTCCACCGCGGCGCCGCGCGAATCCCCGGCCCGGTGAGCGCGCGCAACCCGGCCGCGGCGGCGCTCTACATCGTTCCGGGGGGCGGCGGGCGCGACAGCCTGTTCTCGACCCACCCCGACACCGCCAACCGGATCGCCCAGCTCCAGCTGATGGCCGAGACGATGGGCCTCGCCGCGCCTCGCCGCCCCTCCGTCCCGGCAAGCGGCCGCAGGCGCAGCGCAAGCGCGCTCGATCCGCACGGGCGCAGGCGCTGAGCGAGCAGGAACCGATCGGCACCGCCTCGCGGCGGGCGGCCCTGCGCCTGCTCGACGCGGTGCTGAGGAAGGGCCTTCCGCTCGAGGCGGCGCTCGACATCGCCGCGCGCGATCTCACGAGAGCCGACGACCGCGGCTTCGCCCACGCCATCGCCGCCGAGGCCTTGCGGAGGCTCGGCGACCTCGACGCACTGATCGACAGCGCCACCAAGAAGCGCCTCCCCGACGACGCCAAGGCGCGCTTCGCGCTCCGAATCGCCCTGGTCCAGGCGCTCGCCCTCGACACCCCGCCACATGCCGCCATCGCCACCGTCCTCCCTTTGCTCGACGGCGGCCCGCGCCGGCTGGTCCACGGCGTGTTCGGCGCCCTGATGCGCGGCGGCGCCACCCTTCCAGAGCTCCCCGGCCTCCCCCCCGCCGTCGACATTCGCTGGCGCCGCAACTGGGGCGACGCGGTCGCGGACACCGCCGCCCGCCTGCTCGCAGTCCCGCCGCCGCTCGACATCAGCTTCCCGCCCGGCACCGACCCCGGCATCGAGGGCCTGAGCCTCCTCCCCGGCCATCTCCGCCTCCCCTCGCGGACCGCGGTCCCCGGCCTCACCGGCTATGGCGAGGGCCATTGGTGGGTGCAGGATTTGGCCGCCTCGCTCCCCGCCCGACTGCTCGGACCGGGGGAGGGCCGGACCGTCCTCGATCTCTGCGCCGCGCCCGGCGGCAAGACGATGCAGCTCGCCTCCGCGGGCTTCCAAGTCACCGCGCTGGACGCCTCGGAAAGTCGTCTCGCGCGACTTTCCGAGAATCTCGCCCGCACTAACCTCTCCGCGAAGCTGGTGGCGGCCGACATCCTGCGCTGGTCGCCGCCCGACAAGGTCGACGCGATCCTGCTCGACGCGCCCTGCTCGGCGACCGGCATCTACCGCCGCCACCCCGACGTGCTCCACCGAGTCCGCCCCCGCGCAATCGCCGAATTGGCCGAAGCGCAGAAGGCGATGCTGACCCGCGCCGCGGGCTGGCTGAAGCCCGGCGGGACCCTCGTCTACTCGGTCTGCTCGCTGGAGCCGGAGGAAGGCGAGCAGGTCGTCGAGGCCTTCCTCTCCCCCCGCCCGGACTATGAAGCCGCCCACATCGTCGCCGGCGAGCTGCCGCCGTCCATCCCGGTCGAAGGCAACCGCATCCGCATGCTTCCGGGCGTCTTCGCCGAGGAAGGCGGGGCCGACGGCTTCTTCATCGCGCGTTTCAGGCGATTAGACGGGGATAAGTAGCGCCCCTTCCTTGCCGCGCGAATCGGCAAGGGTTAATGGCCGGACGTGCAGCAGCCGGTCCGCATCGCCCCTTCCATTCTCTCCGCCGATTTCGCGCGCCTTGGCGAGGAGGTCCGCGCCGTCGACGCCGCGGGCGCCGACTGGATCCATGTCGACGTGATGGACGGCCATTTCGTCCCCAATCTCACCATCGGCCCCGCCGTGGTGAAGGCGCTCCGCCCGCACACGGCGAAGACCTTCGACGTCCACCTGATGATCTCGCCGGTCGACCCGTTCCTCGCCGCCTTCGCGCTCGGCAAGAAGGCCGGCGTGTCGCTCAATCCCGCCACCCCCGCCAAGATGCTCGATTATGTGCTGGAAGAGGTCGATCTCGTCCTGGTGATGAGCGTCAATCCCGGCTTCGGCGGTCAGAGCTTCATCACCTCCCAGCTCCGCAAGATCGAGGCGATCAGGAAGCAGATCGACAAGGCCGGGCTCTCGATCGACCTCGAAGTCGACGGCGGCATCGACCCCGAGACCGCGCGTCTCGCAATCTCCGCCGGTGCCGATGCGCTCGTCGCCGGCACCGCCACCTTCCGCGGCGGGCCGGATCTTTATGCCGAGAATATCAGGGCGCTGAGGGGATGAGCCTCGCGGCGGGCGAGGACGAGATCGAGCCCGGCAAGCGGCTGATCCGCGCCGGCGACGACCGCGGCCTGTCGCTCGCCGAGCGCCTCTCCAACCAGCTCCACCGCCTGGCCTGGCGCACCCCCTTCCACGCCTTTCGCCTGCGCGGCCGCTTCCCGCTCAAGCTGCTCGCGGTTCCCAAGGACCCGGTCGCGGGAGACCGTGCCGCAGGGGAAGCGATCCTCTCCGGCAACATCGTCCACCGCGGCCGTACGATCCCGGTCGACAGCCTCGACTTCGCCGCGCCCGATCTCGGTGCGGACTTTTCCAACTATCTGCAAAGCTTCGCCTGGCTTCGGGACCTCGCCGCCGCCGCCACCCGCGAGCGGGGCGCCAAGGTCGCCGAGAAGATCGTCCAGAAGTGGCTGACGGCGTACGGCGAGACCGTCTCCGAGCCCGCCTGGCGCCCCGATTTGTGGGGCCGCCGGATCCTCTTCTGGGCGGCCTATGCGCCCTACATCCTCTCCAGCCGCGACCTCGTCTACCGCTCATTGGTCCTGAACGGCCTCGCCCGCGGCGCCCGCCATCTCGACCGGAGCGCCGAAAAGGCGCCGCCCGGGATCGCCCGGATCACCGCCTGGAGCGGAGTCATCGCCTCCGCCCTGATCGTCCAGGGCGGCCCGGCCCGCTTGAAGAGCGGCGAGGCCGGCCTGCTCCGCGCACTCGGCGCCTCGCTCCACGAGGATGGCGGCCTGGTCAGCCGCTCGCCGATCGAACAGCTCGCTCTCGTCGAGCTGCTCGGCCAGCTCCGCGCCGTCTACAATGCCGGCCAGCGCGACATGCCGGACTTCGTCTCCGAAGCCTTGTCCGGCTCGGTCGCGGCCCTGCTCGCGGTCACCCTCGGCGACCAGGCCCTGTCGAGCTGGCAGGGCGGCAACATGCTCTCCCGCCGCCGCGTCGCCGCCGCCGTCGAAGGCTCCGGAGTCCGCGCCCGTCCGCTCCGCCAGGCCCGCGGCTGGGGCTATCAGAGGATGGAGGCGAAGGCGGTGGTGGTGGTGTTCGACGCCGCGCCGCCGCCGCCGAGCCGAGCCTTGGTGGGCGGCTCCGCCTCGACCCTCGCCTTCGAAATGAGCGACGGCGCCCGCCGGATCGTCATCAATTGCGGCGGAGCGGGCGAGGCTGCGGGGGCGCTCCCGTCCGAGCTTGCCTACGGCCTCCGCACCACCGCCGCCCATTCCACCTTGGTGCTGGGCGACCGCAACTCGACCGCGGTCCATGAGGACGGGTCGCTCGGCAAGGGCGTCGGCCAGGTCGAGCTCGGCCTCGACACCACCGGCGGCCTGACCGAGATCGACGCCACCCATGACGGCTATGTCCGCCGCTACGGCCTCCTCCACCAGCGCCAGCTCTCCCTCTCCGCCGACGGCGCGGAGCTGAAGGGCCAGGACAGTTTGATCGGCGAGGGCAGCCGCCGCCGCGGCGAGCCCATTCCCTTCGCCGTCCGCTTCCATCTCGCGCCGGGAATCGAAGTCGCGACCACCGCCGACGGGCAGGGCGCCCTGCTCCGGATCCGCGGCGGGCCTTCCTGGCAGTTCCGCTGCAGGGGCGGGCTGCTCGGGGTCGAGGAGAGCCTGTGGATCGACGGCGACGCGCGCCCCCACCCGACCCAGCAGCTCGTCATTTCAGGCGAGACGCCGCCCGACGGGATGACTATCGGCTGGGGCCTCCGCCGCGCCGGCTGAGAAGAGTACGGAGAGCTTCGTGACCGACCAGGTAAGAATACGCCGCGCCCTCCTCTCGGTGTCGGACAAGGCGGGCCTTGCCGAGCTCGGGGCGGCATTGGCCGCCCGGGGCGTCGAACTGGTCTCCACCGGAGGCACCGCCAAGGCACTCCGCGACGCAGGGCTGGAGGTCCGCGACGTCTCCGACCTGACCGGCTTCCCCGAGATGATGGACGGGCGCGTCAAGACCCTCCACCCGATGGTCCATGGCGGACTCCTCGCCGTCCGCGACGATGCCGAGCACGCCGCCGCCATGGCCGAGCACGGCATCGGCGCGATCGACCTCGTCGTGGTCAACCTCTACCCCTTCGCCCAGACCGTCGCCCGCGGCGCGGCGCGGGACGAGGTGATCGAGAATATCGACATAGGCGGCCCCTCGATGGTGCGCTCCGCCGCCAAGAACCATGCCTATGTCGCGATCGTCACCGACCCCTCCGACTATCCCGAGCTCCCCCGAGCACTCGAGGAGAATGACGGCACGACGTCACTCACTTTCCGCAAGTACCTCGCAGCAAAGGCTTTCGCCGCCACCGCCGCCTACGATTCGACCATCGCGCAATGGTTCGCCTTCGCCGATCAGGGCAAGCTCTTCCCCGACACCCTGCCGCTGACCATGCGCCGCGGCCCCGAGCTTCGCTACGGCGAGAACCCGCACCAGAAGGCGGCGCTCTACCTCCCCATGGGCCCCCACACGCGCGGCATCGCCCAGGCCGAACAGGTCCAGGGCAAGGAGCTCAGCTACAACAATTACAACGACGCCGACGCGGCCCTGGAGCTCGTCGCCGAGTTCAAAGGCGCGGGGCCGGCCTGCGTCATCGTCAAGCACGCCAACCCCTGCGGCGTCGCGACCGGCGCCACCCTCCTCGACGCGTACCGGGAAGCGCTCGCCTGCGACTCCGTCTCGGCCTTCGGCGGAATCGTTGCGGTGAACGAGCCCCTCACCGCGGAAACCGCTGAGGCGATCTCCTCCATCTTCACCGAAGTCGTGATCGCGCCCGGCGCCGATGAGGCCGCGCGCGCCGTCTTCGCCCGCAAGAAGAACCTCCGGCTCCTCCTCACCGGCGACCTACCCGACGCCGCCCGCCCCGGCCTCTCGCTGAAGTCGATCGCCGGCGGCTACCTCCTTCAGACGCGGGACAACGGCCGCGTCTCCGAAAGCGACCTCAAGGTGGTGACCAAGCGCGCCCCCACCGACCGCGAGCTTGCCGACTGCCTGTTCGCCTGGACGGTGGCCAAGCACGTCAAGTCGAACGCCATCGTCTACGCCAAGGACGGCGCCACCGCCGGCATCGGCGCCGGCCAGATGAACCGCCGCGACAGCGCGCGCATTGCCGCCGCCAAGGCCCGCGAAGCCGCCGAGACCGAAGGCTGGCCGGAGCCGCGCACGATCGGCTCAGCGGTCGCCTCCGACGCCTTCTTCCCCTTCGCCGATGGCCTCTTGGCCGCAGTCGAAGCCGGCGCCACCGCGGTAATCCAACCCGGCGGCTCGATCCGCGACGAAGAAGTCATCGCCGCCGCCGACCAAGCCGGCCTTGCCATGCTCTTCACCGGCATGCGCCACTTCCGGCACTGAGGAAACTCCTCCCCGGAACGGGGAGGGGGACCATGCGAAGCATGGTGGAGGGGGCCCGCGCCTCCATGCTCGCTTGCGCTCGCCCCCCTCCCCCACGGCCTTCGGCCGCGGTCCCCCTCCCCGTTCCGGGGAGGAGCTATGAAACCGGAGGCTCCGCACCGGGCGGCGTGACCCCCACCGGAAGCGGCAACGTCGGCTCCTCGTGCTTCTTCATCCGGAACAGCACCCGGTCCTCATGGGTGAAGCCGCGCTTCCAGACGATCGCTCCGAAGACGAGCAGGATCGCCGGAATGCCGAGCGAGAGCTCCAGCCATTCCAGCGACGGCGGAAGCGCTGTGAAAGCGCCGCCGATCACCACAGCCCCCGCCGCCGCCCACACCAAAGGCCAGCGCCAGCCCTGCACCGGCGCGTCGAGCAGCCGGCAGAGCAGCCGCGCCTTGAGGATCGAGGAGAGGCCGAGCGCGAGCATCAGCGACATCGCCGCCGCCGCGGCCTGATAGGCCTGGCGCTTGTTCGGGTCGGCCGGCCAGCGTGCCTCCTCGATAGCCCAGAGCAGCCCGACGGTAAGCAGGGCCTGCACCGCCACCATGAGCAGCGAGATCATCAAATTCCGGTGCCGCGCCACGTAGACGAGCGCCGATTCCGACACGACCGCGGTCGCCGCCACCACTTCCGCCGCCAGCAGGAAGGCGAGCGCCGCGGTGCCGCCGACGAAGGCCTTGCCGACGATCCCCATCACCGCTTCGCCCGGAATGCCGAGGGCGAGCGCGATCCCCGCCTGGGCGGCGATGATCCAGAAGCCGACCTGCCGCACCTGCTTCGCCACCGCCTTCAGATCGCCCTCGGCCAGCCGCTGGGTGATCACCGGCGCAAGGATCGGATCGAAGCTGGTCTTCAACTTCTGCGGAAGCGAGGCGACCTGCTGCGCCACATAATAGACGCCGACATAGGCCGGGGCGACGAAGAGCCCGAGGATGGCGATGTCGAGCCTCCGCGACCCCCATTCGATCGCGTCGGCGGCGGCGAGCGGGATGTTCCTGCGGGCCACCCGGAGCAGTTCGACAGGATTGGGCTTCCACCCCTTGGGGAAGCCGTAGCTCCGGTAGAGCGGCCAGAGCGCCGCGATCAAAGCCGCCACCACCGACAGGACATAGGCGAAGATCAGCCCGTCCCTCGACGACACGAAGTAGAGCGCGCCGGCGCCGATGCTGATCGTCCACGGCTCGACGATCGCCCGCGCCGTCACCGTCGCCCCGACATTGTGCCGGTAGGCGAGGGCGGCCAGCGCGATGTCCGTCCCTGCGGTTGCGAAGATGACCAGCGGCAACAGCCACTCCGCGCCGTAGATCTGCCCGGTCGGGAACATCGCCTGCGGGAAGATCATTAGCACGATGGTGGCGAGGCTCGACGCAATCAGCGCCGCGAGCACCGCGTCCATGACGATGCAGGCGTGCGGCTGGTCGGTGGTCGAGAGCTGCTGGGCGAGGCCGCGCTTGAGGCCGAGCGTCGCAAGCTGCGCCGCGAACTCGATCACGATCACCGCATAGGCAAAGCGCCCAAGCAGCTCCGGCCCGTACAGCCTTCCCGCGATGAACAGGAAGGGCAGCCGCGCCGCCAGCCGGAGCAGGAAGCCGAAGAAGTTCGTCCGCCCGCCCTTGGCGAGCGCGGCGATGTCCTCACCCGCGGCGGCGCTTGCGGGCGGTGCGGCCTCGCTCAATGCGCGGCGCCCCAGTTCGGGCCGTGGCCGATGTCGACACCGAGCGGCACGCTGAGCGTCACTGCGGGCTCGGCCGCGCGCTCCATGACATGGCGGATGACCGCGCTCGCCGCTTCCACCTTGCCCTCCGGCACTTCGAAGACGAGCTCGTCATGGACCTGCATCAGCATCCGCACGTCCCCGAGCCCTTCCCGCGCCAGCGCCGGGCACATGCGGACCATCGCCCGCTTGATGATGTCCGCGCTGGTGCCCTGGATGGGGGCGTTGACCGCCGCCCGCTCCGCGCCCTGCCGCTCGTGCTGGATCTTGCTCCGGATGAACGGAAAATGGGTTTTCCGGCCGAAAAGCGTGGTCGTGAACCCCGTCTCGCGCACCCCTTCGAGGGTCGCATGGATATAGTCCCTGATCCCGGGGAAACGCTCGAAATAGCGGTCGATCATCGCCTGCGCTTCATCGGCAGTGATGCTCAGCCGCCCGGCGAGGCCCCAGCGCGAGATTCCGTAGAGGATGGCGAAGTTGATCGTCTTTGCCGAGGCGCGGGTGTCGCGATTGACCTCCCCGAACAGCTCTTGCGCCGTCAACGAATGGATGTCCGCTCCTTCCGCGAAGGCGGCCTTCAGCTGCGGCACGTCCGCCATATGCGCGGCCAGCCTCAGCTCGATCTGGCTGTAATCGGCGGCGAGCATGACGAAGCCCGGCTCGGCGACGAAGGCGTCGCGGATGCGGCGGCCGATTTCGGTCCGGATGGGGATGTTCTGGAGGTTCGGATCGGTCGACGACAGCCGCCCCGTCTGAGCGCCCGACAGCGAGTAGCTGGTGTGGACCCGGCCGGTCTCCTTGTTGATCTGCTGCTGAAGCGCGTCCGTGTATGTCGATTTCAGCTTCGAAAGCTGCCGCCATTCCAGCACCAGCGACGCGATCGGCACCCCCTCGCGCGACAGCCGCTCGAGCTCGTTGACGTCGGTCGACCAGGTCCCCGACTTGCCCTTGCGCCCGCCCTTGAGGCCCATCTGGTTGAACAGCACGTCGCCCAATTGCTGGGGCGAGCCGATGGTGAACTGGCACCCCGCCTCGCCGCAAATCCGCGACTCCAGTTCCGCGATCTGGCCGGAAAACTCCTGGCTGAGCCGCCCAAGCTCCTCCCGGTCGACCTTGACCCCCTCCCGCTCCATTCGCGCGACCACCGGAACCAGCGGCCGGTCGACCATTTCATAGACCCGGGTCGCCCGCTCGTGCGGAAGCCGCGTCTTGAACCGCTTCCACAGCCGAAGCGTCACGTCCGCGTCCTCAGCGGCATATTCGGTCGCGCGTTCCAGAGGCACCTGATTGAACTTGATCTGCTTCTGCCCGGATCCGCAGACGTCCTTATAGGCGATGCACTCATGGTCGAGATGCTTCTTCGCCAGATCGTCCATCGAATGGCTGTTGAGCCCGCCGGCGTCGAGGTTGAAGCTCATCACCAGGCTGTCGTCGACGGGCGCGACCTTGATCCCGCGCCGGTCGAACACGATCCAGTCGAACTTGAAATTATGACCGATCTTGAGGATCGCCGGGTCCTCGAGCAGCGGCTTGAGCTTGGCCAGCGCAACGCTCGCCGGGATCTGCGCCGGCCGCTCCGACAGCAGATCGTGCCCGCCATGCTCCAGCGGAATGTAGCACGCCTTGCCGCATTCGGTGGCGAGGCTGATCCCGACCAGCTTGGCGGTGACGCAGTCGAACCCGTCCGTCTCCGTGTCGAGCGCGACCAGCCCATTGGCCCGCGCCTCCGCGATCCACTGGTCAAGCACCTCCTCGCTCACCACCGTCTCATAAGCCGAGCGGTCGATCTTCGGCTCGGGCCGAACCTCGGCCTGACGCGGGGCGGGCGCTGCCGATCCGCCCGCCGCGGCCTGGGCCTGCGACGCTCCGCCGCTGAGGCGGGCGAGCAAGGCCTTGAACCCCTGCTCCTCCAGGAACTCGCGCAAAGGTTCGGACGGGATGCCCTTCATCTCGAGCGAATCGAGCGGCTCGGGCAGCGGCGAATCGCAGACCAGGCGGACCAGCTCACGCGACAGCCGTGCGGCGTCGGCATGGGCGATGAGGTTCTCGCGCAGCTTCGGCTTCTTGATCTGGTCGGCGGCGGCGAGGACGCTTTCCAGGTCGCCATGCTCCTGGATGAGCTGCGCCGCGGTCTTCGGCCCGACCCCCGGCACGCCGGGGACATTGTCGACTGCGTCGCCCATCAGCGCCAGCACGTCGCCAAGTTTCTCGGGCCCCACGCCGAACTTCTCGACGACATAGTCGCGCCCGATGCGGCGGTCGTTCATCGTGTCGTAGAGGTCTAGTTTACCATCCTCGACAAGCTGCATCAGATCCTTGTCGGACGAGACGATGGTGACCTTCCACCCCTCGGCGAGCGCGGCTTTGGAATAGCAGGCGATGATATCGTCCGCCTCCAGCCCGTCTTCCTCGATGCAGGGGAGGGAGAAAGCGCGGGTGGCGTCGCGGATCAGCGGGAATTGGGGGACGAGGTCCGGCGGCGGCGGCGGCCGCTGCGCCTTATACTGATCGTACATGTCGTTGCGGAACGTCTTCGAGCCCGCGTCGAAGATGACGGCGAGGTGGGTCGGCCCGTCCGCCTTGTGCAGGCTCTCGGCGAGCTTCCAGAGCATGGTGGTATAGCCGTAGACCGCGCCGACGTTCAGGCCCTGGCGGTTGGTCAGCGGCGGCAGCCGGTGATAGGCGCGGAATATGTAGCTCGATCCGTCGACGAGATAGAGGTGCGGGGAGGGCATGGCGAAGGACTTAGCCCAATTCAGGGTTGAAACAACCTCCCCCCGGCGACGTTCGAAGCGATGGGAGAGCGCGTGGACGCCGTAGATTTCTCGACCCTGGGCCTGCTGCTGTTCGTCGCCGCGATCGTGGCGATGGTCACAAGGCGGCTGAAGCTCCCCTACAGCGCCGGCCTGGTCGCCGCGGGGATCGCGCTCGCTCTGCTCCCGCTCGGCCTCGACCTTCGCCTCACGCCGCAGCTGATCTTCAGCGTATTCCTTCCGCCCTTGATCTTCGAAGCCGCGATCCAGATCCCCTGGGCCCCCTTCCGCCGCGAGCTTCCCTTGCTCTTCGCCCTCGTTACCGTCGGCGTGGCGCTCGCCGCCGGACTGGTGACGGCGGGGATGCATTATCTGATCGGCTGGAGCTGGCTCGGCGCCGCCTTCTTCGGGGTGCTGATGGCTGCGACCGACCCCGTCTCGGTGATCGCCTTGTTCAAGGACGTGAAGGTCGACCACCGCCTCCAGCTCCTCGTCGAAGCGGAGAGCCTGCTCAATGACGGCGTGGCGGCAGTCGGCTTCGCGCTTCTGGTCGCGGTCGCCGCCGGGGAGGCGCCCGGCCTCACCTCGACGGCAAGCAAACTCGCCACCACGGCCTTCGGCGGGATCGCGGTCGGCGCCGCGGTGACCGCGCCCTTGCTCCTCCTCGCCGGCCGCACCACCGACCGCCTGGTCGAGCTCACCTTGACCGCCCTCGCTGCCTTCGGCGCCTTCCTGTTCGCCGAGCATTTCCACATGTCGGGCGTGCTCGCCGCGCTCACCGCGGGGATGATCGTCGGCAATATCGGCTGGATGGGCTCCATCTCCGACAGCGGCCGGCCGGCGGTACTCGGCTTCTGGGAGTTCGCCGCCTTCCTCGCCAATTCCCTGCTCTTCATCCTGATCGGCGGCCGAGAGGCGGCGATTCCGATCCTCACGATCCTCGAAGCCGCCGGAGTCGCGACCCTCCTCGCCCTCCTCGGCCGAGCCGCAGCGGTCTACCCGGTCGCCTTGCTCTTCCGCGGCGGCCGGCTCTGCGTCCCCGTCGCCTATCAGCACATCCTCTGGTGGGGAGGCCTCCGCGGCGCCCTCGCGCTGGCCTTGGCCCTCGCCATTCCCGCCGCTGTCCCGGAGCGGGAGGAGATCGTCTCGGTCGTCTTCGCGGTCGTCGCCTTCTCGATCTTCGTCCAGGGCCTGACCATGGCGCCTCTCGTCCGCCGTCTCGGCCTCCGCCGCGAGGAGGAGTCAATCTCCCGTTCAAGCGCAGACGCTTAGGATAAGCCCATGCCTCGCAGCGCCTCCCGCCGCGGTCGCCTTCGCGCCGACTCGCTTCTCGGTCGAGATCGTCGGCACCGGCCCCGACGTCATCCTCATCCCCGGCCTCACCCCCTCGCGCGATGTGTGGCGGAGCACCGTCGCCGCGGTCCCCGGCTATCGCTACCGCCTCGTCCAGGTCGCGGGCTTCGCGGGCAGCCCTGCGCGGGGCAATGCCAAGGGGGCAATCGTCGCCCCGCTCGCCGAGGAGATCGCCCGCTACATCTCCGCGAAGGGCCTGAAGCGCCCCGCGATCGTCGGCCATTCGATGGGCGGCACCGTCGCGATGATGGTCGCCGCCCGCCACCCGCAGGCCGTGGGCAAGGTGATGGTCGTCGACATGCTCCCCCAGCCCGCCGGCCTGCTCGGCTCCGACGCCAGGGGCGCCCGCGGCCTCGCCGACGCCCTGGAAGGCCTCGCCGCCACCGAAAATGGCCGCGGCCTCATCGCCTCCGCCATCCGCCTGTTCGGCAACGACGCCGCGGTGAACACCCAAAGCGACCCCGACGTCGTCGCCCGCGCCACCCACGAACTCGCGATCACCGACCTCACGAGCGAGTTGCCGAGGATCGCCGCGCCCCTGACGGTGGTCTACGCCGGCCCCCCGTCCGCAACCCCCACCTACACCACCGCCTACGCGAGGAACCCCGGCGCCACCCTCCGCCGCATCGAAAATAGCGGCCACATGATCATGTACGACCAGCCCGCCCGCTTTCGGAGCGAGTTCAAGGCGTTCCTGACCCGCTAGGGAACGAGAACCGTATCCACCGCCTCGGGCAGCGTCTCGGGATAATCGAGCGTGTAGTGCAGCCCGCGGCTTTCCTTGCGGGCGAGGGCGGAGCGGACGATGAGCTCGGCGACTTCGACGAGGTTGCGCAGCTCGACCAGGTCGGCGCTGACCCGGAAGTGGCGGTAATAATCGTGGGTTTCCTGCCTCAGCAGGTTGATACGGTTCAGCGCCCGCTCCAGCCGCTTCGTCGTCCTCACGATCCCGACATAGTCCCACATGAAGCGGCGGATTTCGCGCCAATTGTGGTGGACGACGACCTCCTCGTCGGAATCGGTGACCCGGCTCTCGTCCCAGGGGCGGATGGCGGGGGCCGGGGGGAGGTCGGACCAGCTCGCATTGATATGCTCGGCCGCCGCGACCCCGAACACCAGGCATTCCAGCACCGAGTTCGAAGCCAGACGGTTTGCACCATGCAAACCCGACTGGGTGACTTCGCCCGCCGCATATAATCCGGGCAGATCCGTCCGCCCATCGAGGTCCACCACCACCCCGCCGCAGGTATAATGCGCCGCGGGGACGACCGGGATCGGCTCCTTCGTAATGTCGATGCCGATGTCGGGCTCCGCCAGGCGGGCGGCGATGGTCGGGAAATGGGCGCGGATGAACTCGGGCTCGCGATGACTGATGTCGAGGTGGACGTAGTCGAGCCCCAGCCGCTTCAGCTCATGGTCGATCGCCCTGGCGACGATGTCGCGCGGGGCCAATTCCTCGCGCGGGTCGAAGCGCTTCATGAAGCGGCGGCCTGTGGTCGGGATTTTGAGCCTGCCGCCCTCGCCCCGCATCGCCTCGGTGATCAGGAAATTCTTGACGTCATGGTTGTAGAGGCAGGTCGGGTGGAACTGGTTGAACTCCATGTTCGACACCCGGCACCCCGCCCGCCACGCCATCGCGATGCCGTCGCCGGTCGAGCCCTTCGGGTTGGTCGAATAGAGCCAGGCCCGGCTCGCGCCGCCGGTGGCGAGGATCGTCGCCCGGCCGGTGAAGGCGGTCACCCCTCCCCCCTCCCGGTCGAGCGCATAGACCCCGTGCACCCTCTTCTCGCCCGACAGAGAGACGGCGTGGCGGCCGGTGATCAGGTCGATCGCGACCATGTCCGGGATCAGGCGGATATTGGGATGCGCCGCGGCCGCGGCCTCAAGCGCCTGCTGCACCGCCCAGCCGGTCGCGTCGGCGACATGGACGATCCGCCGGTGGCTGTGCCCGCCCTCGCGGGTCAGGTGCCAGCGCGCTTCCTCGCCGCTGTCGAACGGGACTCCGAGCTTCGCCAGCCGCTCGATCGCCGCGGGTGCGTTGCCGACGACGAATTCCACCGACTCGCGCCGGTTGAGCCCCGCGCCGGCGACGATGGTGTCCTCGACATGGCTTTCGAACGTGTCGCCCGGCTCCAGCACCGCCGCGATCCCGCCCTGCGCCCAGGCGGTCGAGCCCGCCGAGATCGCCCCCTTGGCAAGCACCGCCACCTTGAGGTTCGGCGCCAGCGTCAAAGCCGCCGAAAGCCCGGCCGCGCCGGAGCCCAGGATCAGGACGTCGAAATCATGCTCAGCCATTGCGGTCGGAGGCGCGGGTCAGGTTCAGGAACACGTCCTCCAGATCCGCCTCCCGCGTCGAGACGTCGACGATGCCGAGCCCTTCGCGCTGGAGCGCCGCCAGCACCTCGCCCGCATTCACCCTGTCTTTGCGATAGGTGATGGCGAGGGTGCGCTCGCCCTTCAATTCGATCTTCTCGAAGCAGATCGCCTCGGGCGCCTTGGCCATGTCGCGGTCGACGACCACCTCCACCGCTTTCTCCTGCGCCATGCCGACGAGTGTCTTGGTGCTCTCGTTCGCGATCAGCCGGCCATGGTTGATGATCGCGATCCGGTCGCAGAGATTCTCCGCTTCCTCGAGATAATGGGTGGTCAGCACGATGGTCACGCCGCGCCGGTTGAGCTCCCGCACGTAGTTCCAGAGCTGCTGGCGAAGCTCGATGTCGACCCCCGCGGTCGGCTCGTCGAGGACCAGGATCGGCGGCGAATGGACCATGGCTTTTGCAACGAGCAGCCGCCGCTTCATGCCGCCCGAAAGGGTACGCGAATAAGCGTTCGCCTTGTCTTCGAGATGCACCGCGCGGAGCAGCTCCGCGGTCTGCCGTTTCGCCTTGGGCACCCCGTACAGCCCCGCCTGGATCTCGAGCGTCTCCGCCGGCGTGAAGAAGGGGTCGAACAAAATCTCCTGCGGGACGATCCCGATCGAGGCCTTGGCGTTCCTCGGGTGCTTGTCGATGTCGAAGCCCCAGATCGTCGCCGATCCGCCGGTCTTGCGCACCAGCCCGGCGAGGATGTTGATCAGGGTCGACTTGCCCGCACCGTTCGGCCCCAGCAGCCCGAATATCTGCCCCCGCGGCACTTCGATGCTGACCCCGTCCAGCGCGCGCTTGCCGCCGGCATAGGTCTTCTCCAGGTCGCGGATCGAGATTGCGGCGTCGGTCATGGCAGCCGCGAATAGCGGCTTGGTGGGCGCTTGTCTCCACCAGACCCCCGTGATCCTACGGCATTGGAGCCCTCGCCCGCCGCCGATAAGCCATCCGCCCATGACGCTCCTCCACGACACCGCCGAGCCCTCTGTCGGTGAATCTGGCCGGTTCGTGGAAATCCGGCTGCCCGAGCCCGGAGGCGCTCCTACCCGAAACCCCGACACGGCGGAGGTCGGCTTGGGCAGCGAAGGGGCGGAGTG
>VBAE01000113.1:22359-39834 GCA_005882415.1 Alphaproteobacteria bacterium
GTGAATGCCCGCCTTGCCCTTCTGGAACGCCTCCTCGCCCGCACCGCCTGAGCAATTGCTCAGGCCCCGCGCTATTGCTAGTGCGGCGGCCATGCAGACCGACCGCTTCACGCCCGAAATCAGCTTCGTCGAGACCCCCCGGGTCGCCTGCGACGGCGCCTCGGCCACCCACCCCGCCCTCGGCCACCCGCGAGTCTATCTGCAGATCGACGAGAAGGGCTATGTCGACTGCGGCTATTGCGACAAACGCTTCGTCCTGAAGGGCGGCGCAGCGGATGAGGGCGCTACGGCCTGATCCCCTCAAACCGTCATTGCGAGCGTAGCGAAGCAATCCAGTGCTGCGCCTCCGCCCGCTGGATTGCCGCGTCGCTTCGCTCCTCGCAATGACGGGATCCCCGACGAGGCTGGCACAGCCGCTTAAGCGCCCTATATCGGCGTCATGACCTTTTCCGCCGATCCCCGCCGCTTCCTCTACCGCCCCGAGGGGCTCGACCCGGAGGCCGCGCGGCGGCTGACCGCGGAGGCGCTCTCCCGCTGCGACGATGGCGAGCTCTACCTCCAATATACCGCGTCCGAGAGCTTCGGCTTCGATGACGGGCGCCTCAAGACCGCCGACTTCAACACCCATGCCGGCTTCGGCCTTCGCGGGGTCTCGGGCGAGACCACGGCCTTCGCCCATGCCAATGAGCTGAGCGAAGCCGCCATCCGCCGCGCCGCGGAGACGATGGCGGTGCTGGACCCCTCGGCCTCGCCCCTCGCAGCGCCGCCCCGGCGCACCAATGCCAGCCTCTACACCGATTCCGATCCATTGAGCCTCGTCCCCTTCGCGAAGAAGGTGGCGCTCTGCCAGCAGATCGACGCTGCAGCCCGCGCCCGCGATCCGCGTGTCGTCCAGGTTTCGGTCGGCCTTTCGGGGACGTGGAGCGTCATCGACATCGTCCGCCCCGACGGCTTCGTCGCGCACGACGTCCGCCCGCTGGTGCGCCTCAACGTCTCCATCGTGGTCGAACGCAACGGACGGCGCGAGACCGGCTTCCACGGGCTCGGCGGCCGCAACCTCTACGACAATCTGTTCGACCCCGCCGTCTGGAACCGGGCGATCGACATCGCGCTCGACCAGGCGCTGGTGAACCTCGAATCGGTCGCGGCTCCGGCGGGCGAGATGACGGTGGTGCTCGGCCCCGGCTGGCCCGGAGTCCTCCTCCACGAGGCGATCGGCCACGGGCTCGAGGGCGATTTCAACCGCAAGGGCACGTCGGCTTTCTCCGGCCGGATCGGCGAGCGGGTTGCGGCGCCGGGAGTCACCGTGGTCGACGACGGTTCGATTGCCGACCGCCGCGGCTCGCTGTCGATCGACGACGAAGGCACGCCGACCCAGTGCACCACCCTGATCGAGGACGGCATCTTGAAGGGCTATCTTCAGGACCGGCTGAACGCCCGGCTGATGGGCGTCGAGGCGACCGGCAACGGCCGCCGCCAGAGCTTCGCCCATGCGCCGATGCCGCGGATGACCAACACCTTCATGCTCGGAGGCCATGACGATCCCGGCGAAATCCTCGCCCGCGCCAGGAACGGCATCTACGCCAAGAGCTTCGGCGGCGGCCAGGTCGACATCACATCCGGCAAGTTCGTCTTCTCCTGCACCGAGGCCTATCGGATCGAGAACGGTAAGCTCGGCGCCCCGATCAAGGGCGCGACCCTGATCGGCGACGGCCCCACCGTCCTCACCAAGGTCGCCGCCATCGGCAACGACATGGCGCTGGACGAGGGGGTGGGCATCTGCGGCAAGGGCGGCCAGTCGGTCCCCGCCGGAGTCGGCCAGCCGACGCTGCTGATCGAGGGCCTGACCGTCGGCGGCACCGCCGCGTGAGCTGGCGGGAGGAAGTCCTCAATTTCTGGTTCGGGCTCGATCCACAGCGCTGGTGGAAGGCCGATCCCGCCTTCGACGCCGCCATCCGCAAGCGCTTTGAGAAGCTCTGGACCGAGCAGCGCCAGCGGATGGCGAGCGACTTCCTGACCACACCCGAGGACGCGCTCGCTGCGGTGGTGCTGTTCGATCAATTCCCGCGCAACATGTTCCGCGGCCATGCCGACCAATTCTCGACCGATGTCCTTGCTCTCGCCGTCGCATCGGGCGCGGTCGACCGCGGCTTTGACGACCGGCTGACCCCGGTGCAGCGCGGAATCCTCTACATGCCGTTCCAGCATAGCGAGCGGATGGACGACCAGAAGCGCTCGCTCCTCCTCTTCACCGCCCTCGGCGAGCCGCGCCAGCTCGGCTTCGCCAAGAAGCACCATGACGTCATCGAGCGCTTCGGCCGCTTCCCCCACAGGAACGCCATCCTCGGCCGCACCCCGCGGCCTGAGGAGGTCGAGGCCGGCGACGTGGTGCCCTGGTAATGGCGCTGGTCGAGGCGGGGCGCTTCTACAACGTCATCGAAGGCAGCATGGCCCGCGCGCGGCTTGCCGCCGACGGCATCGAGAGCGTCCTCTTCGACACCGAGATGAACTGGGGCGGCCTCGACGGGGTGGTGCCGATCCGCCTGATGGTCGACGAGGACGATGAGAGGGAGGCGCGGCGCCTGCTCAGCGACGACGCTTGACAGGCTGAGTGTCTTGCTTCAGCAATACACTCATGGACATTCCCGCGCCGGTGCTCGAGCTGGCCAATCTCAGCAAGACCTACCGGGGCGGAGTCGCCGCGGTTCGCGACGTGTCGCTCTCGGTCCGCGCCGGCGAAGTCTACGGCTTCCTCGGCCCCAATGGCGCGGGCAAGAGCACCACCATCCGTATGCTGATCGGCCTCATCGCGCCCACTTCGGGCGAGGCGCGGCTGTTCGGCAGCGACCTTCGAAGCGATCCCTCCGTGCTCCGCCGGGTCGGCTCGCTGGTCGACGGCGGCGCCTTCTACCCTTTCCTCTCCGGCCGCCGGAACCTCGAAGTCCTCGCCAAGACCCATGGCGCCGGCGCCGATCGCATCGACATGCTGCTCGAGCAGGTCGGGCTCGCCAAGGATTCCGGCCGCAAGGTCAAAGGCTATTCGACCGGCATGCGCCAGCGCCTCGGGGTCGCCGCCGCCCTCCTCAACGATCCCGAGATCGTCATCCTCGACGAGCCGGTGAACGGCCTCGACGTCGCCGGAATCCAGGAGATGCGGGCGCTGATCCGCAGCCTCGCGGTAGAACATGGAAAGACCGTCTTCCTCTCCAGCCATTTGCTCCACGAGGTCCAGCAGGTCTGCGACCGCGTCGCGATCATCAGCAAGGGCGCAATCGTCCGCGAATCGACCATCGCCGATCTGCTTCGCCAGGACGATGGCCTGCGCGTCGAGGCGCTGATCGTCCGCGCCACCCGCGCCGAGGCGCCGGAAGTGGTCCGCCGGCTTGTGGGCGTGGGCGCCGAGCTGTTCCGCCTCGTCCCCGAGCAGCGCAATCTGGAAGAAGTCTTCCTGTCGATCACCCAGGAGGAGCCGGGCGATGCTTGACGCACTCTCCGCCGAGCTCCTGAAGCTGCGCCGCCACAAGGCGACCTGGTTCCTGGTCTGGCTTTATCCGATCCTGTTCACGATCATTTTCACGCTGAGCACCGCGGTCGGCATGGCCGGCCTCGAGCCGCCCGACCGGCAGAACCTCGCCTCCTGGCTCGCCCAGACGGCGATTCCCTGGCGCATTCCGGGCAACGGCCTCGGCCGCTACATGATGGCCGCCTTCATCGCCTTGGTCTTCGCCGGCGAATATGGCTGGAACACCTGGAAGCTGATCGTCCCGCACCGTTCGCGCAGCTCGCTGATCGCGGCGAAATATGGTGCGGTGATCCTCCTCTTCCTCGCCGCTTTCGTCCTGAGCGCCTTCATCTCCCTGCTCGGTACCTGGGCGGACGATGTGCTGACGGGCGACATCGTCCCCGCCGGGATCGGCGCCGCAAGCCTGCTCCGCGTCCACGGCCAGGCGGCGCTCTCCGCTTTGTCGCCCTTCCTCGTCACCCTGGGCTATGCCAGCCTCGCCGCGGTGCTGACCCGCTCGACGCTGGCGGGGTTAGTGATCGCCCTGGTCGCGGTGACTGCCGAGCAGCTCGTCCTGGCCTTCGGACCGGCGCTGGCGATGAAGGCCCCGGCCATCGCCTGGGTCCTCTACCAGGCGCTCCCCGGCTACCATCTCGACAATCTCGCGGCCTGGACCCAGCAGGGTGCCGGCCTCCACACGCCCTTCCCCGGCGGAGGCGTGGTCGCCTGGTCCTGGCCCGCCTCGCTGGCCGCGGTCGCCGCCTGGCTCCTCATCCTGATCGGCGGCACCTTCGCGGCCTTCCGCCGCCAGGACATCAACTAGAGATAGGGCAGGATCGGCCGGAGATCGTAGCCGGCCGCTTCCGCCTTGCCGACGATCGTCTCCGCGTCGTCGCCTGCCCGCGCGCGGGCGAGCGCCCACAAATAGGTGGAGCGCGTCCCCGAGCGGCAGAAAGCGAGCACGCCGCCCCCGGCATCGAGCGCCTGACCCATTGCCGCCACATCGCCCTCCGAGAGGCCGCCTGCGATCGGGATATGCCGGTAGCCGAGCCCCGCCGCCTTCGCCGCCGCCTCGATCTCGGCCGAAGCCGGCTGCCCCGGCTCCTCGCCGTCCGGGCGGTTGTTGACGACCATCGTCACGCCGAGCCCCGGCAGCTCCGCCACCGCCTCCGGCGCGATCTGCCCCGCCACCCAGACCTTCTCGTCGAGCCGCCTCATCCCTCAAATCCCCTGATCACTTCGACGAAGGCCGCTCCGAACCGCTCGAGCTTGGCCTCGCCCACGCCGCTCACCCGCCCCATCGCCGCAAGGCTGGTCGGCTTCAGCTCCGCCATCTCGCGGAGCGTCGAATCGTGGAAGATGACGTAGGGCGGCACGCCCCCCTCCTTGGCCAGATCCCGCCGCCGCGCCCGGAGCGCCTCGAACAAGGGATCGCCCTCGGGATTGGCCGCGCCGGACCCGCGCCGCGGCCGCTTCTGCCGTTTCGCCGGAAGCACCAGCTCGACCTTCTCCTCCCCCTTGAGGATCGGCCGCGCCCCCGGCCCGAAGGAAAGGCCGCCATATTCGTCCGCCCGAAGCGCATCGCGCGCCAGCAGCGCCCGGGCGACCGGCTTGAGCAGCGCCAGCTCCTCCTCATTGGCGATCCCGAAGACGGAGAGGCGGTGATGGTTGAAGCCATGTATTTTGTCCGTCTCCTTCCCCGCCAGCACATCCATTAAATGGGTGATCCCGAACCGCATCTCGGTCCGGAAGGCGGCGGAGAGGAGCTTGCGCGCCGCCTCGGTCGCATCGACGGTGGTCGGCGGCGCGAGGCAATTGTCGCAATTGCCGCAGCGCTCCGGCGGGCTCTCGCCGAAATGTCTGAGCAGCAGCGCCCGGCGGCAGGCGGCGGTCTCGACCATCGCCGCGAGCCCGTTCAGCCGCTGCCGCTCGCCGCCGCGCCGGTCCTCCGGCACCTCGGTCTCGATCCGCCGCCGGGCGCGGGAGAAATCCTCGGCGCCCCAGAACAGCCACGCCTCGGCCGGCTCTCCGTCGCGCCCGGCGCGGCCCGTCTCCTGGTAGTAGGCCTCGATCGATTTCGGCAGCCCGGCATGGGCGACGAAGCGCACGTCCGGTTTGTCGATGCCCATTCCGAAGGCGATGGTCGCGACCATCACCATCTCCTCGCTGGAGACGAACGCCCGCTGGTTCGCCGCCCTTACCCGAGCGTCGAGCCCGGCATGATAAGGCAGGACCGTCCGCCCGCCCCCGCCGAGCTGCCCCGCAAGCTTCTCCGCCGCCGCCCGCGAGGGCACGTAGACGATCCCCGGCCCCGGCTGCTCGGCAAGCAGTGCCTTCAATTGCGCCCCCACCCCGTCCCTCGGCCGCACGTGATAGCGGATGTTCGGCCGGTCGAACCCGGCGAGGACCAGGCCGTCCTCCGGAATGCCGAGCTGGACGAGGATGTCCGCCCGGGTCTGCCGGTCCGCGGTCGCGGTCAGCGCCAGCCGCGGCACGTCCGGAAAGGTATCCAGCAAAGGCCGGAGCAGCCGGTAATCGGGCCGGAAATCATGCCCCCATTCCGACACGCAATGCGCCTCGTCGATCGCGAACAGCGACAGCGGCGTCGAGGCGAGCAGGCTCCGAAAGCCGTCCATCGTCGCCCGCTCCGGCGCCACATACAGGAGGTCGAGCTCGCCCCGCCGGAACCGCGCCAGAGTCTCCTGCCGATCCTCGTCCGCCGAGGTCAGCGACGCCGCCTTGATCCCGAACCCCTCCGCCGCCCGGATCTGGTCGTGCATCAGCGCGATCAGCGGCGACACCACCAGCGCAGTCCCCGCCCGAGCCAGCGCCGGCACCTGGTAACAAAGCGACTTCCCCGCCCCGGTCGGCATGACCGCAAGACTATGCTCCCCCGCCATCACCCGACCGACCACCCGCTCCTGCGCCCCGCGGAAGGCCTGGAAACCGAAGGTCTGGTGGAGGATCTGAAGCGGGTCGTTCATGCCCGCTGCCTAGCGGAGCCCGCGCGCCCAAGTCGAGTACATGTCGTCTCAGACGACAAAACCCCTTACTCCGCCGCCTGCGCCTCTTCCTCCGCCTCGCTCTGCTGCCGCGCCCACATGTCGGCGTAGAGGCCGTTCTTGCGCAGCAGCTGCGCGTGCGTCCCGCGCTCCACCACGACGCCGCCGTCGAGCACCACGATCAGGTCCGCGTCGACCACCGTCGAGAGGCGGTGGGCGATGACGATGGCGGTTCGACGGGCGGCGACGCTTCGAAGCGTCTCCTGGATCGCGGCCTCGGTGCGGCTGTCCAGCGCGCTGGTCGCCTCGTCGAGGATCAGGATCGGCGGGTCCTTGACCAAGGTGCGCGCGATCGCGACCCGCTGCTTCTCCCCGCCCGAAAGCTTGAGCCCCCGCTCCCCCACCTGCGATTCATACCCTTGCGGGAGCGACTCGATGAAATCGTGGATCGCCGCGCCCCGCGCTGCCGCCTCCACCTCCGCCTGCCCGGCGCCATCGCGGCCGTAGGCGATGTTGTAGCCGATGGTGTCGTTGAACAGCACGCTGTCCTGCGGCACGATCCCGAGCTGGCGGCGGAGGCTGTCCTGCGTCACCTCGGCGATGTCGGTGCCGTCGACGGTGATCCGCCCAGCCGTCGGGTCGTAGAATCGGAACAGCAGCCGCGACAGAGTCGACTTGCCCGCGCCCGAGGGCCCGACCACCGCCACCATCGTCCCCGGCTTCACCTCGAGATCGATCCCCTTCAATATCTCGCGGTCCGGATCGTAGCCGAAGCGCACCCCTTCGAACCGGACATGGCCGGCGCTCACCCGAAGCTCACCCGCCCCCGGCCGGTCGGTCACCTCCATCGGCGTGTCGACGATCGAGAACATCTGCTCCATGTCGATCAGCCCCTGCCTAATCGTCCGGTAGACCCAGCCGAGCATGTCCAGCGGCCGGAAGAGCTGGGCGAGGAAGGTGTTGACGAACACCACGTCGCCGGTCGTGAACTGCCCCCGGCTCCACCCCCAGACGGTGTAGGCCATCGCCCCCGCCATCATCGCATTGGTGATGAAGGACTGGCCGATGTTGAGCCAGGCCAGCGACGTCTCGTTGCGCACGGCGGCGCCGGCGAACGCCCGCACCGCCTCGCCGTAACGCCGCGCCTCGCGCTCCTCGGCGTTGAAATATTTGACCGTCTCGTAGTTCAGCAGCGAATCGACCGCCCGGCCGATCGCCTGATTGTCGCTCTCGTTCATCTGCCGCTGCAGCTTTGAGCGCCACTCCGTCACCACCCGGGTGAAGACGATGTAGGCCACCACCATCGCCACCGTCGCCACCACCAGCCCGGGCCCGAACTTCACGCCGAAGATGATGCAGACGGCGAGCAGCTCGATCGCCGTCGGGGCGATGTTGAACAGGAGGAAATAGAGCATCATGTCGATGCTCTTGGTCCCCCGTTCGACGATCTTGGTCAGCGCCCCGGTCCGCCGCTCGAGGTGGAAGCGAAGCGACAGCCGGTGGACGTGGCGGAAGACGTTCTCCGCCAGCCGCCGCGCCGCGTCCTGCCCGACCCGCTCGAAGATCGCATTCCTCAGATTGTCGAACAGTACCCCCGCGAAGCGCCCGCCCGCATAAGCGAGCACCAGCGCCATCGCCAGCCCGACCGCGGCCTCGCCGCCGGCCGTCATCCGGTCGATCGCCGCCTTGTAGGCAAACGGCATGGTGAGGGTGGCCGCCTTGGCGAGCAGCACCAGGAAGACGGCGATCGCCACCCGCGCCTTCAGCGCCGGCTCGCCCTTGGGCCAGAGATAGGGAAGGAAACGCCGCAGCGGCGACCAGTCGATGCCGGCCGTCTTTTCGCTGCCTTCGAGGACTCGCATCCCTCCTAGGTAGTGCGCCCGGCCCAATGCACCAAGCACGCAGGCGAAACGATTGGAACGGCGGGACTTGCCATGGGTTAAGAACGCCATGGGACCGGGCATCTTCCTCATCGCGATAATGGGCTGCGGCGAAGGCGACACCGCCTGCACCACGGTGCGCACGCTGGAGACGCGTTACGAGTCGCGCGCCGCCTGCACCGCGGCGACGAACGCCGCGCTCGAAAAGAACAGCGACGCGGACTTCCCGGTGGTCGTCGCCCAATGCGTCGCAGCCTCGGCCAAGCCCGCTGCCCTTAAGGCGAGCGAGGTGAAGCTCCCCGAAGGCCGGTCGGTCCAGCTCCGGGTCACCCCGCTCAAGAGCTGACCCGCCGCGCACCTGCCTCCCCGCGAGCGGCAGCTCGGGGGGAGGGGGACCACCGAAGGTGGTGGAGGGGTGACAAGGCTCGGAGTCAGAGGTTCGAGCGCGCGACGGCAGAGGCTTCGGTTAGATCACCCCTCCACCCCGTTTCACGGGGTCCCCCTCCCCATCTCCCGATGGGGAGGCAGCTAAGCGCCCTTCATTCCGACACCGCGAACTTCACCAGAATTGTGCCTCCGCCGCGTCGGACAGGCGATGGCCCGCCGTCCTCTTCGCCTCGGCCTGGAAAAAGTCGAACAGCTTCACGTCATTGCCCCAGTCGCTCGGGTCGGTGACCGGCACGCGGAGGCATTTGCTCAATATATCCTGCCAGACGGCGGCGGAAGAGGCGAGCGCCGCTGCTTCCTCGAGCGTCCTCAGCCGTCGAACCGCGAGTGGAGTGAGCCTCGTGCTCTCCGGCCAGGTCGCCTCGTCCGTACCCCACAGCAGCCACCGCATCGCGTCCGGCCAGCGCAGGGACAGGATGATGGGCGTTGCGAAGCTGAAGATAGAGGCGGCCGATATTGGCCATTCTCTTGATCTCGCGCGGGTTACCCTCGGTGGACGAGCCGATCTGCTCGACGAGCAGCCCCACGTCGCGGCTCTCGATGTCGCGCTGCACCACATCCTCCAATGTGGGCTCCGGCACCGGCTTGGCCTCCTCGCCGCTCGACGTCTCGACCGGCTCCGGCGCTGCCGGTCCGGAGAGCTGCTGCGAGGTTCTCCTGTAGACGAGCTTCGACACAGCAAAGATGAGGTCTGCGACGCCCCGCATCGTTCCTCGATTCGGCCAGTCGGGAGCAGCGAGGACCGTCTCCGGCTGCACAGGAGGCCGCTGGTCTCCGACCGGGGCGTCACCCGTCGTCTCCCTCTCCACTCCCAGTTCCTTGACGAAGCCGCGCAGGGTGGCGTCGTCGGAGGGCGGAATGGTGAAGGGCAGCTGGATGAACTTGTCCATGAACCGCCACCCCAACGGCACTGCCCGCTCATAGCTCGGCAGCTTTGCGATCACGCCGTCATGCTCGCGTTCCAGCGCCGCGGCGACGATCTGCGGATCCATGCCGATGACGAACATGCAGCGGTAAAGGTCGCTCGCCAGGAACATGCTCACCCCTTCGACGACCTGGGCGACCTTCGACGGGGAGCAACGGTCGAGATCGTCGATGAAGATGACGATTGGGGATTTGCGACCGCCGCTCTCGGCCCCCGCCAGCGACGCCGACATCGTCTCCGGCGCGAGGTCGAGCACCCGCAGCAGGTCTTCATGGATGCGGTGGATCGAGCCGACGGCCTCGTTATAATCGGGAACCCGGATATAGTCGGAAAGGCTGAAGCTCGCCGGCTCGGCTTTCACTCGATCCGCCTTGAGCCAATATAATATGGTCGGCGCCGCCACCGGCGCGAGCGCGCCCAGACCCCATAGATAGGGTGCCGCGAGGGACAGTCCGAGCTGGGGTGCGGCATAGGCCGAGCCTAGAAAGGCGAGCGTCGCCGCGGCGATTGCCGAGGCTCCTTTCCCCAGCGCCGCGAGGAACGCCCTCATGATCCGATCGTGGATGCGGCTCCTCACGATGCCGTCGTCGATCCGGGCGAGTTGCAGGCGCAGAAGGAACAGCTCGCGCTGCGCAGGTTCAAGGCGCGCGCTGACTTGTTGAACGATGGCGGTCACCAGGCCCGCCCACACCTGCTCCGAATTTTCGTATTTCCACGCATTGAACCAGACGGTCCAATTTCCCGAATCCTCGAGAGGCGCTTCAGGCTTGAGGCGTTCCGGGGTTCGTCCGTTGAGGAAGCGGGCCACTTCGCCGAGCGTCAGGCGCTCGGACGATCTGGCGACTTGCCGCTGCTCGAGTTCGGTCGCCCGCGGGTCCAGATGGTGGCGGACCTGGCGCATCAGCGACGATTTACCCACGCCCCATGGGGCCTGGATGCTGATGCTGAGCGGCGGCGGGGTCTCCTGATGCGTGAGGAAGTCTGCAATCGCCCGGGAATAGCGTTCGTAGCCGAGGCGATCCTCGACCCCGGCAACATCGCTCAGGAGGAGCGACTTGACGAATTGGGTGCGCTCACGGGCATAGGCTCTGAGCAGGTCCGCGGGATCGATACCGAGCAGGTTGAAGAGCTTCCTGTGGCGGCCCCTTTCCAGCCTGAGAAGATTTGAGATCACGTCATCGACGTCGGTTCCGCCGCCCAGTCGCTTATTTCCGACCACCTTGAGGATCGAGCGGACGTTTGGAGTGGGCAACGGCAGCTCAGCGATGGGGCCGAGCTCGGCTAGCTGCCCGGCGTTGAACTCCGATTCGAAGGCCGCTTGATAGCGCTCGCCGGCGAGCTCCTGCAGCGCAACCCGGAAAGCCCCGGCAGCGGGGTCCGATTGGAGCGGCGGCGAGGTGCCGCTCTGGCCCAGCGCGAAGAACAGGATCGTGGTGGAAATCCTGTTGCTCTCGCTGGTCCTCACCCTCCGCAGCCGTTCCGCGAGGACGAGCAGCGCATCGACGGCGGGCGTGGTCGAAAAGGCTCGAAACCCGGGATCGAACGAGGCGGAGATGACGATCCGCACTTCCTTGCGTCCCGCCCACCCCGTGGCATTCAGGCTTTTAAGGATGCTCGCTCGACTCTCCCTCTGGCTGAGCCCGCCATCACCCGTCCCCATCAGCGGAATCCAAAGCGATCGGGCGCCCGCGATTTGGGAATCGCTCAGGGCCAGCTCCAGGTTCATCGCGAGAAGTTGATCGGTCCTTCTGCGGCCGACGGTGACGATGAAGACGAACGTCTGCTCGCCGGCCGTCTTGATTGCGTAGCCACCGCTGAGGTCCACCTCGTCCAGCGACATGAACACGACCTCGCCTTCGGGAGCGGCGCTCTCGGCGAGGAGAATGTTGTCGAGCTGCGCTTCTTCAATCTGAGCCATGGCGCGCCCCCTTCGCCGCTGGATTTCACCAGACTCCTATATCGCATCCGCTTGCTGCTGTCGCTCCGCGGTCGAATGCGGCCTGCTCGGTCTTGCCGGGACTGCGCGGCGCCTTGTGGCTCATGAAAAAAACATTTTCCTACACCGTACCACTTATGTTCTACACTACGGATGGACCAGAATCGCTCCCCCGCCCGCCCCGGCCGCGCCGCATTCGAGCCCGTGCCGCTCCGCTACCGCCACGACGGCTGGACCCCCGAGCGCCAGGTCGCCTTCATCGATGCCCTTGCCGAATGCGGCTGTGTCGTCGAGGCGTGCCGGCGCGTCGGCATGTCGACCGAGAGCGCCTATACGCTCGCCCGAAGGGTGGAGGCACAGTCCTTCCGCCTCGCCTGGCAGGGGGCGCTCGATTATGCGGTTCGAAGGCTCGAGGATTCCTGCATCAGCCGCGCGATCAACGGAGTCGCAGTCCCGCATTTCTACCAGGGGCAGCAGGTCGGCGAGCATCGCCGCTACAACGATCGCCTCGCCATGTTCATCCTCCGCTACCGCTGGCCCGACCGCTACCGCCGCGCACTCGACCGGGTCGACTATGGCGAGAGCGCCGAAGCCGCGGCGCTGAAGCTCTCCGCCCATCGCGACCAGGTGATCAACGAAGCGGTGCGCGAGGATTTGGGCGAAGGCCGCACCTATTTCGACGCCATTCCCGGGCCCGAGGACGGCCCCGAATTCGCCGCCCGCCACCGCAAATTGGTTCGGCCCTGCGCCGAGGAGGAATGGGAGGAGGACTGGGACGAGGAGGAGGTGCCGGAGGAAGCAGGTGCCCCGTGGAAGGGTGCGCCGCCCCCGGACGTGCCGCCAACTTCATCAACTTCCGCGCCGCCCGACGCCCCGCCGGACCCGCCATCCCCTGACTGGGAACCGCTTCCCGCGCGCGTCGGTTACTCCGTCGAGTCTCAATCGCAGGAAGCCGCCATGAGCAAGAACCAGCACAATCACGATTCGATGCAGTTCACCCAGAACCAGAATAATGAAATGTCCGACGATCCGGGCGACGGCAGCCGCAATTCCGAGACTCTCGGTCGCACCGGCGGCGCCACTGCCGCCGAGAAGCCGCCCGAGAACGACGCTCAGGACGAATCGACCATCGAAGCCTTTGGCGAGGAAGGCGCGGGCATCGCGGCGAAGGAGTGAGTGGGATGAGCGATACCGACACCCTCGCCTCACCCGAAGGCCGAACCAGTGACGGCGCCCCCGGCGACCCGCTGATCGAGCAGGTCCATGTCGACGACCAGCCCGGCCATGAAAGCGAGCTCGACCCGAAACCGGAGTGGCAGCCGCGCTACCCGGGCTCGGGGCGCCTCAACGGCAAGGTCGCTCTGATCACCGGCGCCGACAGCGGCATCGGCCGCGCCGTCGCTGCCCTCTTCGCCCGCGAAGGCGCGGACGTCGCCATCCTCCATCTGTGCGAGCATGACGATGCGGCGAAGACGAAGGAGATCGTCGAAGCCGAAGGCCGCCGCGCGATCGTCATCGCCGGCGACGTCGGCGACAAATCCTTTTGCGAGCGCGCGGTGCAGGAGACGGTCGATACGCTCGGCGGGCTCGACATCCTGGTCAACAATGCCGGCGAGCAGCATTGGGAGAAACAGGTCGAGGACATTTCCGAGGAGCAGCTCCGCCGCACCTTCCAGACCAATATCTTCGGCTATTTCTTCATGGTCCAGGCCGCCCGCCCGCACCTGAAAGAGGGCTCCGCGATCATCAACACCACCTCGGTGACGATGTACAAGGGCGCGCCGATCCTGCTCGATTATTCGGCCACCAAGGGCGCGATCACCGCCTTCACCCGGTCGCTGTCGCAGAATCTCGTCGAGCACGGCATCCGCGTGAACGGAGTCGCACCGGGGCCGATCTGGACCCCTCTCAACCCGTTCGGCGGCCAGCCCAAAGAGAAGATCCCGGAATTCGGCAAGGACGTGCCGATGGGCCGCCCCGGCCAGCCGAACGAGGTCGCGCCGAGCTTCCTGTTCCTCGCCTGCGACGATTCGAGCTACATGACCGGCCAGGTCCTCCACCCCAATGGCGGCGAGGTCGTCGCCGGGTGAGGGGCCCGGCGGTCCTTCTCAGGGATCGGGTGCCCAATGCCCGTTGATCCGCAGCTCGCCTCCGCCGCGGCCGACCTGCTGGTCATGAAGCTGCGCATCCGCGACGAGGTCAGCGACGAGGAAGCGGCGGTGCTTCGCGATTCGATCAGCGAGATCCGCGATTACGGCCCGGGCCGCACCATCGTCCGCAGCGGAGTCACGCTCACCGAGAGCAACCTCCTGTTCGACGGGCTGGTCTGCCGCTTCAAGGACATGCTCGACGGCGAGCGGCAGATCATGGAGCTCCACGTCGCCGGCGATTTCGTCGACCTGCACAGCTTCGTCCTGAAGCGGATCGAGCATAATATCGGCTCCTTGACCGCCGCCCGCTTCGCGATCGTGCCGCACGAGGCGCTCCGCCGGATCACCGAAGGCTGGCCCCACCTCGCCCGCCTGCTCTGGTTCTCGACCCTGCTCGATTCGGCGATCCACCGCGAGAAGATCATCACCGTCGGCCGCCGCTCCGCCTCCGCCCGCATCGCCCACCTCTTCTGCGAGCTCTATTTGCGCCTCCAGACCGTCGGCTTGGCCGCGGACCTTCGCTATCACCTCCCCCTCACCCAGGCCGACTTGGCCGACGCCAGCGGCCTCACCTCGGTCCACGTCAACCGCATGCTGAAGGAGCTGCGCGATGCGGGCCTCGTCACCTTCCGCGGCAGCGAAGTCGTCATCCACGACTGGGAAGGCCTCCAGCAGGCCGCCGAGTTCAGCCCGTCCTACCTCTACCTCGAACGAAGGGAGCGCTGAAATCCTCCCTATCGCCAGATGGGGAGGGGGACCCCGCGTAGCGGGGTGGAGGGGTAGAAGGCTGGGAAGGGGGAGGTTCGCGCGAGAGCCTCTGAGACGGAGCCATTTACCCCTCCACCACATTTCATGTGGTCCCCCTCCCCCCGAGCTGCCGCTCGCGGGGAGGAATCAGAGGTCCCGAACCTCGAACGGCACCCGCGCGATCATCCGTTCGGCCAGCATCGAGCGATGGCAGCCGGGGGCATCTTTCTCATAGCAAAGCAAAGCGGAGCTTTTCTCCTGTGCGGCGGCGAGCGCCTGCTCCATCGCCAGCGCGGCTTCGTCCGTCTCGAGCTGCCCGGCATAGATCCGGCGCATCTCGGCGGTCTTGCCGGCCCGGGCGGCGGTGCGCCCCTCGGAAGGCGTGCCGAGCGGGCGCAGGTGGAGATATCCGATCCCGCGCTCCGCAAGGCCGTTGGACAGCGCGGTCTTGGAGAAGCCGGGCCGGCGCGACGCGGCGACCGCGCGGACGTCGATGACCAGCTCGATCTTGGCGGCTTCGAGCTCATCGAGGAACTCGGCCTGGGTCTTGCCCTCATAGCCGATGGTGTGGAGCGTCTTCATCGCCTCCCCATAGCAAAGCGGGCGGCCGCTGCGAAAGATTGTCCGCTTCCGGACGCGTCACCGGACAGCCCCTTCCGAAAAGTTGGGAACTTTTCCCAAACATATTCCCAACTTTTCCGAAGTCGCTTTTCAGCCTGAAGCGGAAACGGCAGTTTTCCGCCGTTCCGACGGTTTGGCACGGTCGATGCAATCCTGTCGGTATCGCTCGCCGGATGGTCCGGCAGCGGGAACAGGAGACAGACAATGACCTTCCATACCAACCTGCAGACCTACGCAGCCTCGATCGTCGGCGCCATCCTCGCCGCCTCGATGTTCATCTCCGCCGCGGTCGGCCCCGCCGTCCACCTGATCTGACGCCCGGGATCACTTCCCGACCGTCCAACCTGAAGGACTAAGAAAATGACCGGCCCTTTCGTTCTCGACAAGGCCAATGCCAAATGGATGGGCGTCTGCGCGGGGCTCTCGGAGCTGACCGGCGCCGACGTGACCTTGCTCCGCCTCGCCGCGGTGGTCAGCCTCTTCATCCTCGGCCCGGTCGCGCTCCTCCTCTACATCGTCGCCGGCTGCATCGCGCCGGACGCCGCCTGAGGAGGAAGGACATGGCCAAAGTCTATCGCCAGTGGATGCGCCGGCTGCAGGATCTCCTCGCAGCCCCCGCCGCTCCCTTGGGCTCAGCGCGCGGGCTCGGCGCCCGCTGCATCTGACGGCAGGGCGGCCGACAAGGGCCGCCCGCCTTCACCCCTAGAAGCCCAAAGTGAAGCGGATCGCTCCGCCGACATCGTCCTGCATCGCCTCGATATGCCCCGGCTCCTGCCGAAGGAACGCGTTGGCGCTGAGATATCCGCGCCCCTGAAGCAGCCCGATCCCATAAGCCGCCTCGAAATCCACCTCGCGCCCGGCCGGCGCCAGGCTCAACAGCCGTGCGCCATAGCCGACGGCGCCGGTGGCATAATCGTAGGAAATGGGCGCGTTGAGCGCGAGGCCGCCCGAGACCACGCGAAGCGGCTGCATCACCCGGAAAGCCAGCCGGTCGCCGCTCAGCAAGGCGCCGCGCTTCGACAGGTCGAACGCCCAGGCGTCGCTCGAGAAGCGGCCCTTGTCGACCAGCGCGCTGTTCCCCGGAAGGCTGGTCCAGCCGCGCCGGTAGCTTGCAAAGGCGCCCCAGCCGCGGCCGATGTCCATCGCGGCCGTCGCATCGACGAACCAGCTGCTCGCTCCCCCGGTCGCAAGCGCCGAGGAGAACTGCCCGCCGAACACCGTCGACTCCTCGCGAAGCCTAGTGCCGCCGAGCGTTAGCGTCGCCGGCCCGATCTTCCGGTCCAGCGTCAGGCCGGCAATGCTGTAGCCGGGCAGCACCTGAGTCCGCCGCGGCCCGGGCGTCCACACCAGCCCGCGCTCGCCGGTGACCGTTACCGCCACCGGCCCGAGATCGTGCCGCGCGCCGAGCGAGGTCGCCTGATCGCCGTAAAAGCCCATCCGGGTCATCGGATCGCGCGCCACGAGGAAGGCGTCTCCCTGCCGCCCCTGCAGGCGCTGCTGAAGGGTCCGGCCGCTCTCGGAAAAGCCCATCGCGAAGGCAGTCTTCGAATCGAGTCGGCTGAGTGCATAGCCGGACAGGATCTTCGCCTTGCGCGAATCCTCATAAGTGAGGCCGAGCTGGGCCAGTCCCACCTGCGGCTGCCCCTGCAGATTGCGGCTGACAGTGATCGACACCGCCGTCCGCCCCGCCACCGCGCCGGCGGTGCTGAGGCTGCCCTGGAGGCCCTGCGCGAGCGGGTGCTCCTGCGGCGCTGCGGCGAGCGCGCTCGCCAGGTTCATCGCATAGGGCCGCGAGTAGCCGTCGAGGATGATGATCCCGGCGCCGTCGCCCGCCGCCATGCGCGCGTCGCCCATCGGGGTCGCGCTCGAACCGTTGTCGGTGGTGGAGACCGGCTCCTTGTTGCCGGCGACCGTGGTCTGCCCCTGCGGCGACATTGCCCGGGTGATGTTGAGGATGCCGCGGCCGAAGATCGCATCGGTCCCCGCGTCGCCGGCATCGTCGGCGGTGGTCAGCAGCAGCTGGACGATCTGCTTCCCGGTCAGATTGGGAAAAGCGCTCGCAAGCAGCGCAGCGGCGCCGGTGACGATCGGCGCCGAGAAGGAGGTGCCCGACCAGAGCGTGCCCACGCCCTCATTGTCGATCGTCCGCACCCTTACGCCGAGCGCAGTCAAATAGGAGGTCGCGGACGATCCGGCGCGGTCCGAAAAGGAGGCGATGTTGCGCGCGTCGTCCATCGCGCCGGCGATGATCACGAGGCCGTTGCC
>VBAE01000196.1 GCA_005882415.1 Alphaproteobacteria bacterium
CGGATTGATAGGCCCGCAGCTGGCCGGCGACGCCGGTGAACGCTCCTGCCCCGATGAAGGAGAAGACGTCGTTCCCGGCCGTCGAGGCGATGGCGTCGATCGCCGAGAGGTTGATCTTGTCGCCCGCGTCGAAATTCTTGATCACGTCCTGCGCGGCGGCCGTCGAGTCGGTGGCGAGCGTGTAGACGAAGCTGTCGTTACCGCCGCCGCCGTCCAGGACGTCCGCTCCGCCCGCGCCCGAGATGCTGTTTGAGGCGCCGTTGCCGGTCATAACGTTGGCGAGCACATTGCCGAAGCCGTTCACGGCGCCGCCGCCGATCAGGAGCAGATTCTCGACATTGCCGCCCAGGACAAAGCTGACCGAGCTTCGAACCTCGTCGGTGCCGCCGACTGCGTTGGTCTCGATCGCCTTGTCGCCGAGATTGTCGACCAGATAGATGTCGTCGCCAAGGCCGCCGAACATCTGGTCCGCGCCCGCGCCGCCGTCGAGCATGTTGTTGCCGCTATTGCCGTTCAGGCTGTTGTCGGCGGAATTGCCGGTGCCGTTCAGATTGGCGGTGCCGGTCAGCGTCAGCACCTCGAAATTGGCGAGGAGGGTGTAGTTGAAGGCGACCTGGACGGTGTCGGTGCCCTCGCCGGCGGCCTCTGCGATGCTGTCGCCGCCGTCGATCCGGTAAATGTCGTTGCCGATGCCTCCGACCAAAGTGTCCGCCCCGACTCCGCCGATGAGGGTGTCGTTGCCGGCCCCGCCGGTGAGCAGGTTCGCGCCGCTATTGCCGGTGATGATGTTGTCGAGGCCGTTGCCGGCGCCGGAGAGGTTGGCGCTCCCGGTCAGCTCCAGATTCTCGAGATTGGCGCCCAGCGTATAGGCGATGGAGGACTTGACCGTGTCGGTGCCCTCGCCGGCATTTTCGCTGACGATGTCGCCGAGGTTGTCTACGTAATAGACGTCGTTGCCGAGGCCGCCGGTCATCGTATCCGCACCCGCGCCCGGGGAAAGCGTGTTGTTTCCGGAGTTTCCGATCATGATGTTGTCGAGCGCATTGCCGACCCCGGTGATTGCGCCGGTGCCGGTCATCACCAGTTTCTCGATATTCGACGTCAAACTGAAGGAAACGGACGCCATTACGGTGTCGAACCCGCCTGCTGCGCTCACTTCGGTGGCGCGGTCGCCGATGTTGGAGGCGATGTAGGTGTCGTCGCCGAGACCGCCGAACATCAGGTCGATCCCGGCCCCGCCGTCGAGGACGTTGGCCCCCGAATTGCCGTTCAAACTGTTGTCGCCCGAATTGCCGGTGCCGTTGACGTCGGCGGTTCCGATCAGGGTCAGCACCTCGAAATTCGAGGGGAGGATGTAAGCGATCGAAGACTGAACGGTGTCCGTCCCCGCGCCGGAGCCTTCGCTGGCGAGGTCGCCTGCATTGTCGATCACATAGATGTCGTTGCCGATCCCGCCGATCATCGTGTCGGCCCCGAGGCCGCCGTTCAAAGTGTCGTTGCCGCCGTTGCCGGTGAGGACGTTGGCGGCCGAATTGCCGATGAGGACATTATCCTTGGCGTTGCCGGCGCCGTTGACCACGGCCGCGCCGGTCAGAGTCAGATTCTCGAGCTCGGCGGCAAGGGTGTAGCTGATCGCGCTGTCGACCCGGTCGGTACCGCCCGAGGCGAATTCGTTGACGACGTCGCCGGCTTCGTCGACCGAATAGACGTCGTTGCCGAGCCCGCCGGTCATCACATCGGCGCCGAGGCCACCGGTCAGGATGTTGTTGCCGTTATTGCCGATCAGCGTGTTGGCGAGCTCATTGCCGATAGCGGTGGTGTTGCCGGCCCCGGTCAGGGTCAGCCGCTCGATATTGGCGCCGATCCCGAAGGAGACGGAGGAGAGGACGAGATCGTCGCCCGCGCCGACGCCTTCATTGGCTTTGTCGCCGGAATTGTCGACGATGTAGGTGTCGTCGCCCAGCCCGCCCGCCATCACGTCGCCGCCGAGCAACCCGTTCAGGACGTTGTTGCCGCTATTGCCGTTGATGACATTGACAAGCTCGTTGCCGGTGCCGTTGACATTGGCGGCGCCGGTCAGCGTCAGGCCCTCGATATTGGCGCCGAGGACGAAGGCGATCGAGGATTGGACGATGTCGACGCCCTCGCCCGCCTGCTCGGTGGCGCTGTCGCCGCCATTGTCGACGACATAAATATCGTTGCCGAGGCCGCCGGCCATGGCGTCGCCGCCGAGGCCGCCATCGAGGAGGTTGTTGCCATTATTGCCGGTGAGTGCGTTGGCGGCGCCGTTGCCCGTGCCGGCGATGTTCGCCGCGCCGGTGAGGATGAGGTTCTCGAGGTTGGCGCCGAGCACGTAGGCGATGGAGCTCGAGACTGTGTCGGTGCCGCCGCCGGCAAGCTCGGTGACGACATCGCCCGCGTTATCGACCACATAGTTATCGTCGCCCGCGCCGCCCGTCATCTGATCGGCGCCGGCGCCGCCGTCGATGAGGTTCGCGGCGGCATTGCCGAGGATGATGTTATTGAGCGAGTTGCCGGTGCCGTTGATCGGGTCGGTGCCGGTTAGAGTCAGTTTCTCGAGGTTCGACCCCAGGGTCCAGTTGACGGTGCTGATCACCGTGTCGTTGCCGGCGCCTGCCGCCTCGGTGATGCTGTCGCCCGCGCCGACATAATAAGTGTCGTCGCCGCCGAAGCCGCTCAACGAGTCGCTGCCGTCGCTGAAGGCATAGATGTCGGCATTGCCGGTGCCGCCGAGAGTGTCGTTGCCGATCGTCCCCTCGAGCACATGCGGCGCCGAATAGAGGCCATGGACCGAGACGGTGACGGTCGCGACGTTGCTGTTCGAGAGGGCGTAGGTGAAGCTGTCGGTGGCATTGTCGTTGGAAGCGCCGAGGCCGAACTGGGCGAGGGCGTTGAAGGCGCCGTTCGGATTGTAGGTGAAGGTGCCGTTGGCGTTGACCGTCAGCAGCGCGCCCGAGGCCAGGGCGAAGGCCACGCCGACATTCGCCCCCGAACCGTTGACCTCCACCACGCTCGGCGCCGCCTGCAAATCGTCGTTCGTGAGGAGGTTGCCGTTGCCCGCGGCATTCTCGTTGACGGTCAGGCTGTCGTCGTTTGCGAGGCTCTGCGTGAGGCCGATGTGGAAGACGATGCCGTGGCTGGTGTCGTTGCGGAAGACGTTGATCTGGCCCTGAAGGCCCGCCGCGCTGCTTCCGACGACGAGGTCGAGATCGCCGTCGCCGTCGATGTCGCCGAGCGCGACGGAGGAGTTCACCCCGGTCGAAGGCGCGACGATCGCGAAGATGTCGTCGGCGCCGGTCATGCGGACGAAATTGCCGTTGACGTTCAGATAGCCGACCGCCTGGCCGCCGCTATTGCCGACGATCATGTCCTTGTCGCCGTCGCCGTCGAAATCGCCGAAGGTCGGGGCCGGATAGCCGCCCCGTTGCCGTTGTTGATATAGACCCGGATCGTGCCCGCGCCGGTGCCTACGACGAAATCGCCGTCGCCGTCGCCGTCCACGTCATAGACTCCGGGCCGGGCGTTCTGGCTTTCGGAGAGCTGGAAGCCGCTCACCGCGCCGGCGGCGCTGAACGTGCCGTTGCCGTTGTTGGTGTAGCGAAGCGCGAAGCCGTCGAGGCCGTCGGTGAAGAAGCCGTCGAGATCGCCGTCGCCGTCCATGTCGGCGAAGGCGACGGCAGATCCCTCGCCGGTGTCGACTCCGTTGAACGGGTTGGAGACCCCGGTCATGGCGGTGAAGCTGTGGTTGGCTTCCTGGCGGAAGACCCGGATCTTGCCGTCGTCGGCGCCGGTGACGAGATCGAGATCGCCGTCATTGTCATAGTCGATGAAGGCCGGCGCGACCTGGAAGCTGAGCTGAGTCGAATCCTGGCCGTTCCAGGGATTGCCGCCGCCGGTCAGCTCGGTGAAGCCGCCGGCGAGGTCGAGATAGGCACCGGTCGAATCGGTGAGGTTGAGGATCATCTCGCGGCCGGTCGCGGGGGCGCCGCTGCTGTCGGCGTAGGTGAGGTTCTCGATCAGCGCCTCGACCGCCGAGTTCGTCGCCGAGCCGTTGAAGTTGACCACCAAAGTGGTGCCGCCGGCGCCGCCGCTGAACGTGCCGATGACGGTCCCGCCATAAGTGACGTTCGAGCCGCTGACCCCGATCTGCCCCGCGCCCACGCCCTGGTTGTTGATTCCGAGCTGATCCTCGGCGAGAGCGCCCTGATAGCCGCCGACGGTGAGCTGGCCGAAGGCGAGGTTGTTCTCAGGATCGTTGAGGGTGACGCTGGTGTCGATCCGGTGCGGCGTGGCGGCATTGTGGAGGGCGAAGGCGACGTCGGTGTCGAAGCCGGTCAGCACCGGCCCGTCCTCGAGCGCGGTGATCGAGTAGGTGATGCTGTTCGGACTCTGATCGGTGTCGAAGCCGCCGTTCAAGGTGCCGCCATTGTCGACCACCGCGAAGGCGACGCTGGCAGCGCCGGCGCCGTTCAAATTGGGGGTCGGCACGAAGACGAGCTTGCCCGCGTTCAATTCGGCGACGGTGAAGGTCTGGGTCGGGAAGGCGCCGAGCTGGACCGGGTCCGCACCGCCATTGCCGTCGGC
>VBAE01000197.1 GCA_005882415.1 Alphaproteobacteria bacterium
GGGTGGCGGACGTCGGCGCGATGGTCGACGAAGTCTTGGGCGCGATGAAGATCGTCCAGGCCTTCGGGCAGCAGGAGCGGGAGGCGGAGCGGTTCGAGGGGGCGGTCGAGCAGGTGTTCAGCACCGCCCGCAAACGCATCCTGCTGCGCGCCCTGATGACCGCCACGGTGATCGCGATCGTGTTCAGCGCGATCACGATGGTGATGTGGCAGGGCGCGATCGACGTCGCCACCGGGAAGCTGACCGGGGGGACGATCGCCGCCTTCGTCCTCACCGGCGGGCTTGTGGCCGGCGCCTTCGGGGCGCTGACCGAGGTCTATGGCGATTTGCTGCGGGGCGCGGGGTCGGCGGGGAGGCTCGGCGAGCTGCTCCACGAGGTTCCGGAAATCCAGGCTCCGGCCGATCCCGTTCCGCTGCCGGTGCCGGCGCGGGGCGCGCTGGCGTTCGAGAATGTGACTTTCCGATATCCGACGCGGCTGGAAGTGAAGGCGCTGGAGGATTTCACCCTGCGCATCGAGCCGGGCGAGACGGTGGCCGTGGTCGGTCCGTCGGGCGCCGGCAAGTCCACCCTGTTCCAGCTTGCCCAGCGCTTCTACGACCCTGAGGGCGGCGCGGTGCTGATGGACGGCGTCGAGCTTCGCCGGGCCGACCCCGCCGACGTGCGGGCGCGGATTGCGCTGGTGC
Organism: Alphaproteobacteria bacterium; assembly: GCA_005882415.1. GTDB lineage: Bacteria > Pseudomonadota > Alphaproteobacteria > Sphingomonadales > Sphingomonadaceae > Allosphingosinicella. The sequence goes on from VBAE01000197.1 coordinate 685, forward strand.
CGCAGGACAATGTCATATTCGCAGCCTCCGCCCGCGACAATCTGCGCTACGGCCGCTGGGACGCCGACGACGAGGCTTTGTGGGCGGCGGCGGAGGCGGCCAATGCGGCGGAGTTCCTGCGCCGGCTTCCGCAGGGCCTCGACACCTTCATGGGCGAGGGCGGCGCGCGCCTGTCGGGAGGGCAGCGCCAGCGCATGGCGATCGCCCGGGCGATCCTGCGCGACGCGCCTTTGCTGCTGCTCGACGAGGCGACGTCGGCGCTAGACGCCGAGTCCGAGCGGCTGGTCCAGGCCTCGCTCGAGCGGCTGATGGCGGACCGGACGACGATCGTCATCGCCCACCGTCTCTCCACCGTCCGCGCCGCCGACCGGATCATCGTCATGGACCAGGGCCGGATCGTCGAAGAAGGCACCCACGACAGTTTGAGCGCCCGCGGCGGCCTCTACGCCCGCCTCGCCCGCCTCCAGTTCGAAGGCAAAGCGGCTTAATCAGGTACGAGCCAACCGCCCGCTGGCGATGACGGGGCCGGTGGGCTGGCCGGTGGGGGAGCCGCCTTCGGGTTCGACCGACAAAGCAAGCGTCACTCCGCCGGCGAAGGCGGGGGCCATTTCGGGGGGGACGTCCATGCGCTGCGGAGCGCCGGGGCGGACGATGCCCATCGGCCTCGGCTTGCCGTCGGCGGGAATGGCCCAGAGCTCGTGGGAATGGCCGGCGACCCGGGTGATTCCGGCGGCGGGGGCGACGACCAGGCTCCGGCTGGCGGCGTCGTAGGTCGCGACCAGCTTGGCGCCGCTCCCGGCCGCCTCCATCATCGCGACCATCGGGGCCTCGGCACGGGGCGGAGCGGGCTCAGGGCGGGTCACCAGGAACAGGGCGAGGGACGCCGCGAGCGCGGTCGCGGCCGCTGCATAGCCGCGCCACAAGCTGAGCTTGCGGCGAAGAACGACCACGTTGGAGGCGGCGGGCGGCGGGGCGATCCGCCGCTCGATCTTCGACCACAGCTCCGCCGGCGGCGCCTGCGGTTCGGCCTCGTCTAACAGTGGCGCCAGCCTTCCCGTCCACGCACCGACGCGGCGGCGGAAGCTCTCGTCTGACTCGAACAGGGCGTGCGCCTCGGCGCGTTCCTCCCCTTCGAGGAGGCCGAGCGCATATTCGGCGGCGAGCATGTCGAGATCGTCGGTCATCGCTCGAGGCACCCCCGCAGGCGGAGCAGGCCGCGGCGGATCCAGCTCTTCATCGTTCCGAGCGGGACCCCGTCCCGCTCGGCAAGGTCCGAATAGGTCGCGCCATCGAGGAAGGCAGAGCGGATCGCGTCGCGCTGCCGCTCCTCCAGCTCCTCGATGCAGGTGGTGAGCCGGCCGCGCTCCTGTTCGTCCTCGATCAGCTCGCTCGCCAGTGCCCTGTCGTCGGCGACTTCCGCGGCGGCCTCCAGCCCCTGGGCGGGGCGGCGGCTGCGCAGGCGGTCGATCGCCTTGTTGCGCGACACGATCGCGAGCCAGGTGATCGGGCTCGCCCGCGCCGCGTCGAAGGCGGCGGCGTTGCGCCAGACGGCGACATAGGTTTCCTGGAGCGCTTCCTCCGCCTCGCTGCGATTGCCGAGGACGCGAAGGCAGATTCCGAACAGCTTGGCCGAGGTGCGAGCGTAGAGGTCCGCCATCGCCGCGCTGTCGCCGCGTGCCACTTCGGCGAGCGTGCCGGCAAGGCGGCGGCTCTCGTCCGAGGCTGTCCTGGCGCCGGCGGGAAAATCCATTGACGATCCTTGCACGTCCATCACGCCTGCGAAAGGTGATTGAAGGCGGAGCGACAGGGGCACTCCCGCTCCGCCTTCACCGTCCGAGCGCACGTCAGGGGGCGTGCCGCGCGCTCGTTCGGGTTCGGATCAGGGCATCAGCACCGTGTCGACGACGTGGATGACGCCGTTCGACTGCATGACATTGGCGGTGGTGACGCGCGACGTTCCGCCCTTGGCATCGGTGAGAACCAGCGACTTGCCCTGCATCGAGGCGGTGAGGGTCTCGCCCTGGACGGTGGTGAGCCGCGCCTTGCCGTGGCCGGCGCGGATCTTCGCGGCGATCTGGGCGGAGGTGATGCGGCCCGGAATGACATGGTATGTGAGGATGCTGGTCAGCGCCGCCTTGTTGGCGGGCCTCACCAGGCTCTCGACGGTGCCGGCGGGAAGCTTGTCGAAGGCGCGGTTGGTCGGCGCGAAGACCGTGAACGGCCCGGGGCCGGAGAGGGTGTCGACGAGGCCGGCGGATCGACTTCGACGCGTACATGGCGGCTCCGCCGACCATCGGATTGGCCGCGATCGCGGCTCCGCCAGCCGCTGCGGCGAGGGTGGCGGCGATGAGGGCGGCGCGCATCTTGAAATTGAGCATGACTGGTCTCTTCCCTTGTGGCGCAGCCTCTGTCTCGGGCTGCGGGGGAAGCTACGGAGCCGCACCGGCCGCGGATGCAGCGCGCCCGAAAAAAAGATGGCCCAAAAAAGAAGGTGGCCAAAAAAAAGGGCGGCCGAAGCCGCCCCGTTCCCTTGAGAGGAAGTTGGATCGCCTAGAAGGCGTTCCCATAGGCTTCGTTGCCGACGAAGCCCATCTTGGTGACGTTGGCGCGCTTGGTGACGGCGAGAACCTCGTCGACCAGCTCGTAACGCGCATTGGGATCGGGCTGGAGGTGGAGCTCCGGCACCGGGTTCATGGTCTGGGTGAGATCCAGATATTGCCGCAGCCGGACCAGATCGATCTGGCTGCCGTTCCACAGCACCGCGCCCTCCGGCGTGATCACGATCTTGTTCTTCACCGGATCGACCGGCGGCGGCTGGTTGTTCGGCTGGTCGACCGGGAGGTCGAGCTTCACCGCGTGCGTCATCGGCGGAATGGTAATGATGAACATGATGAGCAGCACCAGCATGACGTCGATGAGCGGCGTCGTGTTGATGTCCATCATCGGCTCGCCTTCGGCGCTTGCCATGGCCATTGCCATATTCGTTACTCCTGGAGCCTGAGCTTACTGGGCGGCGACGTTATGGGGCGGCGGTTCCGAGATGAAGCCGACGCGGGAGAAGCCCGCGCGCTGCATCGTGAAGACCGCACCGCCGATGCACTTGTACGGGGTGTTGATGTCGCCGCGGATATGCGCTTCCGGCATCGTTTCCTCGGTCAGATTCTCGGCCCCGCCGGCGGCTTTCACCGCATCTTCGAGCTTCTTCACCGCGCGGTCGAGCAACTCGTCCGAGCCCACCTTCTGAAGGCCCCAGTAGACCGCGCAGCCGCCCTTGCCGTCGCCGGTGATGGACAGCGAGACGTTCTCCGGCTTGGTGACGGTCGGTTCGAAGGTCACCTTCGGAAGGGCCATCGGGATCGTCTGGATCACGACCGGAACGGTGATGAGGAAGATGATGAGCAGCACCAGCATGACGTCGACGAGCGGCGTCGTGTTGATGTCGGACATCGGGGTGTCTTCACCGTCGTCGCTTTGGCCGACATTCATGGCCATAGTGTTTTTTCCTATTCTAACGCGAGTGAGGGCTGGACGTCTCGATCGGGGCGGGACGGCGCGAGGCCGCACCCGCCCCTTTCGAAAATCAGACCTTCTTCGGGCCGGAGTTGGTCATGCCGGCCGCGCTGCCCGAGGCGGTGGTGCCGCCCGGCGAGGTGGTGGCACGAGCCGCGCCGGCGGCCGCACCGGCGCGAGCCGGAGCCGACGGACGAACCGCGCCGCCCGACATCATGTAGCCGTGCAGGTCGTTGGCGAAGCGCGACAGCTCCTCGACGATCGACTTGTTGCGGCGGATGAGCCAGTTGTAGGCGAGCACGGCCGGAGCCGCGACCGCGAGGCCGAGGGCGGTCATGATCAGCGACTCACCGACCGGGCCGGCGACCGCGTCGATCGACGCCTGACCGGCGGCGCCGATCTTGATCAGCGCGCGGTAGATGCCGACGACGGTTCCGAACAGGCCGACGAACGGCGCGGTCGAACCGACGGTGGCGAGAACCGCAAGGCCGCTTCCCAGACGCGAGACGATCGCGCCCTGGCTGCGGGCGAGCGAGTTCAGCATCCAGTCGTGCTGATCGATCGGGTCGGTCAGCTTGTCGTGCTGCTCGAGGGCGGTGATGCCGTCGTCTACGATCTGGCGATAGGCGCTGTTCTTCTCCAGCTTGCCGGCGCCTTCGCGCAGGTTCGCCGACTGCCAGAAGCTCGCCCGGGCGCGCTTCGCCTGGTTCATGATCTTCTGCTGCTCGAACAGCTTGACGAAGAGGATGTACCAGGAGGCCGCGGACATGATCACGAGGACGAGGAAGGTCGCCCATGCGATCGTACCGCCCTGGTGGAGCGCGGCCATCAGGCCGAAATTGCCTGCACCGCCTCCGGTGCCCGTTGCTGCATTGTTCATCTGTCTGACTTTCCTCTCAAGTATTTCGATAAAGACTGGCGGTCTGGACTTAATCGGCCGGGACGACCCAGCGAATCCGGCTGGTCACCGAATCGCTCGTCGGGTTGCCGTCGCTGCCCCGAGCCGGGGTGAACCGGGCACGGGCACGAAGCAGACGGCACGTGGCCGCGTCGAGTGCGGCGGAACCGCTGGAAGACGTCACCGTACAATTGGTGACCCTGCCGTTCGGACCGACCTCCAGGCGGAAGCCCGTCGTTCCCTGCTCTCCTGCACGCAATGCCGACGGCGGATAATCGTCGTTCGAGAAAAGCGAGCGCAGATCGGCCTTCGCCTTGGCAGGCTCGACCCTGACCGGCGGCGGCGGCGGCGGCGGTGCCGGCGGCGCAGGCGGCGGAGCGGGCGGAGCCGTCGGCGTGGGCACGAAGACCGGCGGGTTAGGCACGGCTACCAGCGGCGGCGGCGGAGCATTGGTCCGAACCAGCGGCGGCGGCGAGACCACCGGCGGAGGCGTTTCGGGAATGTCCTTCGGCGGGGGCGGCGGCTCTTCGGGGGGCGGCGGTTCCTCCTCGACGTCGAACGTCTTCAGATCCTCAGCCACCTTCTTGACCACATTATAGGCCAGGCCGGTGACGAACGCGTAGCCGAGAAGAGCGTGCAGGATCGCGACGATGACGATCGCCGCAATCCGAGAATTACTCATCCGGGGTTGGTCAGCATATGCCATTAATCAGCCACACTCCCTCTCTCGATCATTATCCGGGGGGCCGGTCCGACGAGAACGCCGCTGATCCCCATCGGGTCCATCAATGTTTCATCATATCATTCCGGGCAGGTGTCTCTACCGAGTCGCCGGGGGCGGCGCAATCCTCGATTCTCCGGACTAGACCCGGCTTGAAACAGGCTGAAATCTGCCGTTCAGGAGGTTAAGGGCATAGGAACTTTCCGGTTTTTTCCGGGTCCGCAACGAAGGAACAGGACATGCCAGCCCGCCGCTTAGTGACTGCCGCCGCGCTATTTCTGCTCGCAGCGGCGGCCCCGGGCGAATCGCCCCGGCCGGCCGGGCCGGAGCTTTCCTATGCCGACATGGCGGACCTCGCGCTTGCCGCGACCGTTGCGGCGCATGTGCGGGTCACGGATTCAGTGCTGCTCAAGAAGGAGCAGGCGGCGGGCGTGCCGGCCAATATGGCGCGCTTTTACGTCCAGGCCGACATGGTGAGCC
>VBAE01000198.1 GCA_005882415.1 Alphaproteobacteria bacterium
CTGAACCCCCTGCCTCCCCGCGAGCGCAAGCTCGGGGGGAGGGGGACCACCGAAGGTGGTGGAGGGGTGACCTAGCTCCGAGTCCGCGGTTCCTGAGAGAACCACCTGATTTCAGCGCCTTGTCACCCCTCCACCAGCTTCGCTGGTCCCCCTCCCCATCGCTCCGCGATAGGGAGGCAGTTAGCGGCCGAGAGCCTTTAGGACCGTTGGCGTAATCCCGGTCACCATCCGCTTGATGCCCTGGAAGTTGGGGTGGACGCGGTCGGGGAGGACCAGCTTCGAATTGCCGACCACGCCCGACAGGAAGAACGGGTAGAAGGCCGCGCCGTACTGCCGCGCCAAATCCGGGAAGATCGAGTCGAACTCCCGCCGGTAAGCCGGCCCCAAATTCGGCGCCGCAAGCATTCCGGCGAGGAGCACCTTGATCCCGCGTGCTTTGAACTCCTTCAGGATCGCGTCCATGTCGGCGCGGGTGCGGGCGGGGGGGATGCCGCGGAGCATGTCGTTGCCGCCGAGAGCGACGATGGCGAGGTCAGGCTTTTCGCGAAGGCCGTCCAGAGTCCATTTGAGCCGCGCCCGGGCCGCGCCTGCAGTGTCCCCCGAGACGCCGGCATTGGTGACGAACACGCGGACGCCGTTCCGCCGAAGAGTCTCCTCGAGCTGGGGCGCGAAGCCCTGGCCCTGGGGGAGGCCGTAGCCCGCGGTGAGGCTGTCGCCGAACGCCAGCACCTTGACGTCCTTCGCTTCCGCCGTGCCCGCGCCGATCATCGCCGCCACCGCGAGCGCCGCATGGACAAAGGCCCGGCAGAGCCCATATGCCAGCCGTAACGACATCGGATCACCCTCCCCTTCATGACCAGCTCCTACGTTATCGACGCCGAGGCTGTCACTCTGTCGCTCGGCTCCGGCACGGGCCGAGTCGACATCCTCCGCGGCATCGACCTTCAAGTCGCGAGCGGCCAAAGCGTTGCGTTGCTCGGGCCTTCGGGATCGGGAAAATCCTCGCTGATGGCGGTGCTTAGCGGCATGGAGCGGGCGAGCGGCGGCCGGGTGCGGGTCGCCGGAGCCGACTTCGGCACGATGGGCGAAGACCAGCTCGCCAAAGCGCGGCAGGGGCGGATCGGCATCGTCCTCCAGGCTTTCCACCTGCTCCCGACGATGACCGCGCTCGAAAATGTCGCGGTGCCGCTGGAGCTCGCCGGACGGGCGGACGCGTTCGATGCCGCGCGGGCGGAGCTGGACGCGGTCGGGCTCGGCCATCGGCTGTCGCATTATCCGGCCCAGCTCTCCGGCGGCGAGCAGCAGCGTGTGGCGATCGCCCGGGCGACCGCGCCGCGGCCGGCCCTGCTCTTCGCGGACGAGCCGACCGGCAATCTCGACGCGGCCACCGGCAATGCGATCCTCGACCTGCTGTTCGACCGCCAGCGCGAGACCGGAGCGACCTTGCTCGTCATCACCCACGATCCCGCGCTGGCCGCACGATGCGCCCGGGTGCTGGAGATGCAGGACGGGCGGATCGTCCGGGACAGCTCGGCATGATGCTGCCGCTCCGGCTGGCGTTGCGGGACTTGCGAGGGGGGCTCGGCGGGCTTCGACTGCTGGCTTTGTGCCTGTTCCTCGGCGTTGCCGCGCTCGCCGGGGTCGGCTCGCTCTCCGCTTCGATCGTCAGCGCGTTGGCCGAGCGGGGGCAGGAGATACTCGGCGGGGACGTGCAGGTGAGCATGGCGCAGCGCGAGGCGGCGCCGGACGAACTCGCCGCGTTCAAAGCGATGGGTGCGGTCAGCCATGTCAGCCGGATGCGCGCGATGGCGGCACGGGTGGACGGCAGCGAGAGCATGCTGGTCGAGCTGAAGGGGGTAGACGAGGCCTATCCTTTCTACGGAAGGCTCCGCTTCTCGGCCGGCGCACGGCCGCGGGGGCGGGAGGCGGCGGTGGCACCGGAGCTTGCCGATCGGCTTCGGGTGCGGGTCGGCGATTCGATCCGGGTCGGCGAGGCGGAGCTCAAGGTCGCGGCGCTGATCGCCGAGGAGCCGGACCGGGTGGGGCAGGGGTTCACGCTCGGGCCGACTTTGGTGGTCGACCGGGCCGGGCTTGCTGCAACGGGCCTCGTCCAGCCGGGCAGCCTCTACACCAGCGCCTATCGGATCAGGCTCCCCCAAGGCGCCTCGGCAGGGCAAGGGGCGGAGCGGCTGAAGGCGCGGTTCAAGGAGTCTGGCTTCCAGGTCCAGGACCGGAGCAACGGCGCTCCCGGCACAAAGCGGTTCATCGAGCGGCTGGGGCAGTTCCTGACCCTGCTCGGGCTTGCGGCGCTGATCATCGCCGGGATTGGGGTCGGCAACGGTGTCGCCTCCTGGCTCGATTCGAAACGCTCCTCGATCGCGACGCTGAAGCTGCTCGGCGCCGGGAGCCGGACGATCTTCCTCGCTTACCTTTCCGAGGTGGCGATGGTCGCGCTTGCCGCAGTAGTGGTGGGACTCGCTGCGGGCGCGGCGGTGCCGTCGCTGGTCACGGCCATCGCGGGCGATGCGCTTCCGGTGCCGCCGCGGCTCTCGCTCTATCCGGGGCCGCTGGCGGTGGGAGCGGCATACGGGCTCCTCATCGCCTTCGTCTTTGCGCTTTTGCCACTCGCCCGGGCGCGGCGGATGCCGGCGGCGGCTCTGTTCCGCGCGGGGGTGGAGAGCTCGGCCCGCGCCGGCTGGTGGGCGCTCGCCGCGGCGCTGCTGGCTGCGGTTGCCACTGCTGGACTTGCGGTGGCGACGGCGAGCGAGCCGGCCTTCGCCGCTGGGTTCATCGCGGCTGCGCTCGGCCTGCTCCTCATCCTCACTGTGTTGGGCTGGCTGATCCGCTGGACCGCGTCCAAGCTGCCGCGGCCACGCAGCCCGCTCTTCCGGCTCGCGCTCGGCAATCTCCACAGGCCGGGGGCGCAGACCGGGCGGCTGGTGGTGGCGCTCGGGCTCGGGCTGACGCTGTTCACCACGCTGGCGGTGATCGAGGGGAATCTCTCCGGGCAGATCCGGAACACCATTCCCGCTAAAGCGCCGAGCTTCTTCATGCTCGACATTCCTTCGACCGAAGTGCCGCGCTTCCGGGGCCTCGTGGGCCGCGCGGCCCCCGGAGCGGAGCTGGTGACGATCCCGTCGCTCCGAGGCTCGGTGGTGGCGCTCAAGGGCCAAAGGGTCGCCGACATGGCCGAGATCCCGCCGGAAGCCTGGTTCCTGCGCGGCGACCGCGGCCTCACTTATGCCGCCGACCTTCCCGAGGGCAGCCGCATCGTCGAGGGCAAATGGTGGTCGCGCAATTATGCCGGGCCGCCTCTGGTCTCGATCGATGTCGAGGCGGCGCGGGCGGTCGGGCTCAAGGTGGGGGACGCGATCACCATCTCCGTCTTGGGCCGGGAGATCGAGGCCCGCCGCACAGCTTCATGGCGACGGTGGCGATGCCCGAGGCGCAGGAGCGGCCCTTCGCCCGCGCGGTGTCGGGCGCCTTCCCGGAAGTGTCGATGATCCGGGTCAAGGAGGTGGTGCAGACGGTGTCCAACATGCTCGGCCAGCTTGCGGTGGCCGTGCGCGCGGCGGCGTCGGTGGCGATCCTGGCCGGGATCGCGGTGCTGGTCGGGGCGCTTGCGGCGAGCCGGCGGGCGCGGGTCTATGACAGCGTGATCCTGAAGATGCTCGGCGCGACTCGGGGGCGGATCCTCCTCGCCCAGGCGCTCGAGTTCACGCTGCTCGCGCTGGTGGTGAGCGCGATCGCCTTCGAGCTGGGCGTCGGCGCGGGCTGGTATCTCAGCGTCAAGGTGCTGGAGCTGGACTGGGCGCCGGACTGGGTGTCGGTGGGCCTCACGCTGGTGCTGGGCGCGCTGGTGACCCTCGTTCTTGGCCTGCTGGGTTCCTTACCGGCGTTGGCAGCCCGCCCGGCGCGGGCGCTCCGCTCGCTCTAGGAGAGGTCTGAGACCGCTAGCAGGACGATCGCCGCGACTGCGAGGATCGACCAGCGCACGCCGCGCTCAAGGGCGAAATTGCCGGTCTTGGACAGGACCACCGCGCTGGTCGGCATGACCAGCAGGAACAGGCCGACCGAGAGCAGCAGGCCCGCAACCAAGCCGAGCAGCGCCCAGCCCGCGACTGCGAGCGCGGCCCAGACGATGCAGAAACCGAGCGCTTCGAGGTGGAGGCGGTGCTTCAATGGGCCGCCTGCTCGCCGCGCTCCAGCCCGGAGAGAGCGAGCTGGGCGTCGATCTGGGCGACGAGGCGGTCGAGGCCGGCCTGGTCCTTGGCTTCGGCACGGGCGACGAGCACGTCCTGGGTGTTCGACGCGCGTAAGAGCCACCAGCCGTCTTCGGTCGAAACGCGGGCGCCGTCGGTGCGGTCGACCTTGGCGCCGTCCGCTTCGAGGCGGGCGAGCACTTCCTCGACCGCGGCGAACTTGCGGCTCTCGTCGACCTGGAAGCGCATCTCGGGGGTGTTGACCATCGCCGGCATAGCCGAGCGAAGCGCGGTCAGAGAGCCGCCGAGTTGGCTCACCGCGCGGATCAGGCGGATGGCGGCGTAGATGCCGTCGTCGAAGCCGTACCATTCGTGCTTGAAGAAGATGTGGCCGCTCATCTCGCCGGCGAGCGGCGCGCCCGTCTCCTTCATCTTCGATTTGATCAGGCTGTGGCCGGTCTTCCACATTAGCGGCTTGCCGCCGAGCTCGGCGACCCGGTCGAACAGCGCCTGGCTCGCCTTGACGTCGGCGATGATGGTCGCGCCGGGGACGGCCTCGAGCACCGGCTGGGCGAGGATGGAGAGGATCTGGTCGCCCCACACCACCCGGCCGTCGCCGTCGACCGCACCGATCCGGTCCGCATCGCCATCGAAGGCAATTCCGAAGTGGAGGCCTTTCTCGCGGACCAGGCGCTTCAGATCCTCGAGGTTCGTTTCGACGGTAGGGTCGGGATGGTGGTTGGGGAAGCGGCCGTCGACGTCGGTGTACAGAGTGTGATGCTCGCCGGGGAGGCGCTTGACCAGCCGCTCGATCACCGGGCCGCCCGAGCCGTTGCCGGCGTCCCAGCCGATCCGGAAAGGCGCGCCGTCGAAGCCCTGGAGGAGCCGGTCGACATAGCGCCTGGATCTGCTCGCCGAAGAAGGCGCCGTGGTTCAGCACCATCTTGAAGCCATTATAGCTGGCCGGATTGTGGCTGCCGGTGATCATGATGCCGCCGTCGACGCCAAGCTCGGCCTCGGCATAATAAAGCATCGGCGTGGGCCCGAGGCCGATCCGGACCACGTCCACGCCCGCTTCGGTGAGGCCGCGGACCAGCTCCGCCTCGAAGCCGGGCGAGCTCTCGCGCCCGTCCTTGCCGACCGCTATCCGGCTCCCGCCGGCGCGGCGCAGCACCGTTCCGAAGCTTCGGCCGACGGCATAAGCGTCGGCCTGCCCCAAAGTCTCCCCGACGACGCCGCGGATGTCATATTCGCGCAGGGATGTCGGGTGCAGACGATGGCTCATTCGTAACTCCATGTTCGGTGGTGCCCCGGCCTCAAGACGCGCGAGGCGTCCTCCGGTTCATTTCGGCGACCAGGGTGTCTCGGGCCGCGTTGACGCGGTGGGCGAGCTCGTCCGATCCGCCCGCATCGGGATGGACCTTGGCGATCAGCCGGCGGTGGGCGTCGCGGATCTCGGCGAGGGTTGCGTCGGCGGGGACTCCGAGCAGGCGGCGCGCTTCCTCGGCAGGGATCGTGGGCGCGGGCGGCGTACGCTGGCGCCGCCACGCCGCCCAGAGCAGGGCGCCTGCCATCAGGGCAGCGCCGAGCAGCATCATCTTCGGCAGAAGCCAGAGGCCCAGGAGGAAGATGCAGGCCGCCTCCAGATCCTCATAGCTGTATTTCTTCAGCCGCCCGGTCGCCCATCCCCACAGGATCGCGCCGGCGGCGAGGAGGAAGAGGGCTGCGGGCACGGCCTCAGCCGACCGCGGCCGCCTGCGGGGCGGCGCTTGCGCCCGGCTCCGGAAGCTGGAGCGCGGCGATCATCTCGCGCAGCTCCTGACGGGCGGCGATATGGGCGATTCCGACCTCGCCGATCTGCTGCAGGTCGAGCAGGGTGAGTCCCTTGGGGAAGAGCTCGCGGTAGATGACCCGCTCGCCGAGGCCCGGGATGACGCGGAAGCCGACGCGACGGGAAAGCTCGCCAAGCGCCTCGCCGACCCGGCGCATGTTACGCGCCTCGATATGCTGCATGCGGTTCCGGAGCACGACCCAGTCGACGCTCGCGCCATGGGTCTTGGCGCGCTCGGTGCGGCTGTTCCAGACCAATTCGGCATAGAAGCTCGGGCGGCGGACCTTGAAGGTCTCGGCGTCGACCTGGCCGATCAGATCCAGATCGACGAAACTGTCGTTGATCGGGGTGACGAGCGTGTCGGCGCGGACCATTGCCTCGCGCGCATAAGCGTCGTCGCGGCCGGGCGTGTCGACGACCACCACGTCGGCGCCGTCGGACAGCCGCTCGATCTGCGGGGCCAATGCCTCCTTGTCCGGGTCGAAAGTCTCATGGACCGGCATCGGCAGGGCGATGCCCAGCCGCTTGATCGTCGCCGAGCGGTTGTCGAGATAGCGCCCGAGCGTGCGCTGGCGGGTGTCGAGGTCGATCGCGGCGACTTTCCGGCCGCCCGCCGCGAGCGCGACGGCGACATGGACGGCGGTGGTCGACTTGCCGGTGCCGCCCTTTTCGTTGGCGAAGACGATGAAATGCGGCGCTCCAGCAGCCATGACGTGTCCGTGGTCCCTCTTGATCTTGCCCGTGCCCGGCCCCTAGGGCCCTCGCTCGAAGCTCTATCGGAGGCCATCTGGCGGTGCAAATTGTCCGTGACGTCGAAAGCCTGAGAAATGCCGTGGACGCTTTGCGGTCCGACGGGGGGCGGGTCGCCTTCGTTCCGACCATGGGCGCGCTCCACGACGGCCATATGGCTTTGGTCGCCGAGGCGCGGCGGCGGGCGGCCCATGTCGTCGCCTCGATCTTCGTCAATCCGACCCAGTTCGCGCCCAATGAGGATCTCTCCACCTACCCCCGGCGGGAAGCCACCGACGCGCGGATGCTGGAGGAGGAGGGGTGCGACATCCTCTGGGCGCCGGACGCGGCCGCGATGTATCCGGAAGGCCATTCGACCACGATCAGCGTGGCGGGGGTCAGCGAGGGACTGTGCGGCGCCTCGCGCCCCGGCCATTTCGACGGGGTCGCGACGGTGGTCGCCAAGCTGTTCAACCAGGTCCGGCCCGACATCGCCCTGTTCGGCGAAAAGGATTACCAGCAGCTCACGGTGATCCGCCGAATGGTCCGCGACCTCGACATGGCCGTCGAGATCGTCGGCGTGCCGACCCAGCGCGAGGCGGACGGCTTGGCCCTCTCCTCGCGCAACGCATACTTGAGCGAAGAAGAGCGGCAGGCGGCGCGTGCGCTGCCGCGGGCGCTCGGGGAAGCGGCAAGCGCCATCGCCGGCGGGGCGGACGTGGCCGAGGCGCTGGCCAAAGCGGCGGAGAAGCTGGCCAAGGCCGGCTTCAATCCGGTGGAATATGTCGAGCTTCGGGACGCCGAGACGCTGGAGCCGCTCTCCGCCCTCGACCGCCCGGCCCGGCTGCTCGCCGCTGCCCGCTTGGGCCGCACCCGCTTGATCGACAATCTCGCGGTCTCTCCGAGAGAATGAAGATGGTGACCGCGGCGTTAACCATTTGTTTGTGAAACCGGCCCAAATCTACTCCCGACAGCTTGAAACAGGGGAGCAGTCAGATGGGTAGCAGCTTCAAATCCGCCAATTTTCTCGTCGAGAGCCGGCTTCGCGATGCGGCGGTCGGGGACGTCGATGCGCTGTACGAGCTCGGCGTCGCTTATTCGACCGGCACGCACGGCATCGACGTCGACCTTATCGAGGCGCACAAATGGTTCAACCTCGCGGCCCTGAACGGCAGCGAGCGCGCCCAGGAATGCCGCGCCGACATCGCCGAGGAGATGACCGCGCGCGAGATCGCCCAGGCCCAGCGCCAGGCGCGCGCCTGGCTCAGCGAAACGACGGTCCGCCGGGCGGCGTGATCGCGTAACCGTCGTAAATCCCTCGTCATCCCGGGCTTGACCCGGGATCCATGAACACAGGTCCGCGAGTACTGGACACGAACCGTGTTCATGGATGCCTCTGAGTTCACAAACGAAGTGCAACACCTCAGACAGGTGTTGCCATGTCCAGCTACCGCCAGCTCTCGATCGAGGAACGGTGTGAGATTGCCCGCCTTCATGAAGGCGGGCAATCGATCCGGCAAATCGCTGCAGCTCTGGATCGCCAGCCGTCGACCATATCGAGGGAGCTGAACCGCAACAAAGGCGCCAGGATCGGCTACAGCCCGACCTACGCCCAGCAACAGGCCGCCGCCCGCCGCTGGTCCGGATCGCGGCTCGAACGCGACGATGCACTGCGCGAGAAGATACTCGACCTCCTCGCTTTGGGCTGGTCGCCCGAGCAGATCTGCGGCCGCCTCGCCCTCGAGGCCGGCCGCCACGTCATCAGCCACGAGAGCATCTACCGCTTCATCCACACCCAGAAGAAGCGGAGCAACGACGGCAGCTGGTGCCGCTTCCTGCTGCGCGGCCGCTTGAAGCGCGGCTGGCGCCATAAACGCCCCGGAGCCATCCGCTTCCTCGAGCGAAGGTCGATCCACGACCGACCCGCCGAAGCCGATGACCGCACCAGCGCCGGACATTGGGAGGGCGACGCAATGCTCTTCTCGACACCCGGCCAGGCGGTGCTCGTCGCCCACGAACGCACCTCGAGGATCATGCTCCTCGTCCGGCCGCCGAGCCTCAAGGCAGACCCCACCGCGGAAGCGCTCGAAGCCATGCTGAGGCCCGTGCCGGCGAACCTGCGCAAGACCATCACCTTCGACAACGGAACCGAGTTCGCCCGCCACTACAAGCTCACCCGCCAGCTCGGCGTCGAAACCTACTTCTGCGACACTCGAAGCCCGTGGCAGAAAGG
>VBAE01000199.1 GCA_005882415.1 Alphaproteobacteria bacterium
GAGCCTTTAGCGTCCTACATCGACCACGAACTGAACCCCGGCGCCGCGACGGAAACGGACGACCTGCTCCTCGCTTATGCCCGCGCCACCGGCACCACCATCTACCACCCGGTAGGCACCTGCGCGATGGGCCACGGCCCCGCGGCCGTCGTCGACCCCCAACTAAGAGTCCACGGCGTCCAGGGCCTCCGCGTAGTAGACGCCTCGATCATGCCCCGCCTGATCTCCGGCAACACCAACGCCCCCACCATCATGATCGCCGAAAAGGCGGCAGACATGATCAGAGGCAAAGCAATGGCGGCGGCGGCATAATCCTCCCCGCGAGCGACAGCTCGGGGGGAGGGGGACCACACGAAGTGTGGTGGAGGGGTAAAAGGCGCAGAATCCGAGGTTCTCGCGCGAACCACCCGCCATCCGAGCCACCTACCCCTCCACCATGCTCCGCATGGTCCCCCTCCCCATCTAACGATGGGGAGGATTTCACCCCCTCTTTACCAACCGCTTCGCCAACCCCGCCGCAAACTTCCCCCAGGGCGGCCCAAGCCGCTCGAACACATTCACGAACCCGACCTTATGTACCCCCCGAGCATGGCTGAACCGCCGGAACCCCTCGCGCCCATGATAAGCGCCGATCCCGCTCGCCCCGACCCCGCCGAAGGGCAGATTCTCCTGCGCCACGTGCATCAAAGTCCCGTTCAAGGTCACCCCGCCCGAAATCGTCCCATCGAGCACCCGAGCCACCGCCCGCCGATCCTTCCCAAAGCAGTAAAGCGCCAGCGGCCGCTCCCGCGCATTGATGAAGGCCAAAGCCTCGCCCAAGTCCCGATAGCCGACCACCGGAAGCACCGGCCCGAATATCTCCTCGTTCAAGAGAAGCAGCTCCTCGGTCGCCCCGATCACCACCGTCGGCCCGATCTTCCCCGCCTCGCGCGTCCCCGCATCCTCATGCGCGATCACCCGCGCCCCCGCCGCCCGGGCCGCCTCCACCGCCTCCAACAGCCGCCGCTGATGCCGCTCACTGATCAAAGCCGAATATTGCGGATTGCCCGCGACCTCCGGATACCCGGCCCGGGCCGCCGCGATCACGGCCTCCGCAAAAGCCTCCTCCCGCCCCTCCGGCACCAGCACATAATCCGGCGCGATGCAGGTCTGCCCCGCATTGACGAACTTGCCGAAGGCAATGCTCCGAGCCGCCTTCTCCAGCGGATAGTCGCCGCACACCACCGCCGGAGACTTCCCCCCCAGCTCCAGCGTCACCGGAGTCAAATTCGCCGCCGCCGCCTGATACACCCGCCGCCCGATCGCGGTCGAACCGGTGAACAGCAAATGGTCGAACGGCAGCGAAGCGAATGCCTGCCCGACCTCCACCCCCCCAGTCACCACAGCCACCTCAGCCTCGTCGAAAGCTTCGGAGATCAGCCGCTTCAACAATTCCGAAAAGCGCGGGGTCAGCTCCGAAGGCTTCACCATCGCCCGATTCCCCGCGGCGATCGCATCGACCAGCGGAGAAAGCGCCAACTGCAGCGGATAATTCCACGGCGAAATAATCCCGACCACCCCCAACGGCTCCCACCGAACCCAAGCCTTCGCCGGCTGAAACAAAGGATCCACCCGCCTCCGCTCTGCCCGCATCCACGACGCCACCTTCCGCTTCGCATGCCGAAGTGCGTTCAGAGTAGGAACGATCTCCAACAACTCCGTCTCGGTCCTCGACCGAGTCCCAAAGTCCCCCGAAATAGCCTCAGCGAGAGCCTCGGCGTTCCCAGCCACCACCCCCCGCAACCGCTCCAACCGATCCCGCCGAACCTCCAGCCCAGCGATCGGCCCAGCCCGAGAAGCCGCAAACTGCCCCTGAAAAACCCGCCGAGCCTCCCCCAGCTCACCCCCCACCTCAAAATCCGCCATCACCCGCCTCCTCGACTGGGCGCCGCTATACACCCCCCAGCCCCCGGACACCAAAGCCGTGCCTCTCCCTCGTCACCCCGGGCTTGACCCGGGGTCCATGAACACAGGTTTGCGAGAACACGACGCGACCCGTGCTCATGGATGCCGGATCAAGTCCGGCATGACGGGCGTGGGTACAACCGCCTCCGCTTTCCTTCTTCGCCGGCCCCCGGCACCAACTCAGCGAGTGGGTTCGCGCAGAGGACGCAGAGAGGCGCAGAGGAACGCAGAGATTCCGGCGCAGGCGGACAGGCTGTGCGTCACTGATGCCGCAGCCTCTCTGCGTCTCTCCGCGCTTCTCTGCGCTCTCTGCGCGAAAAAGAGAGCGGAATTCCCCGGCGGAAAGTCCGGAGGGTTCAAAAGCTAAGCCGGATGCTTCTCCGCCTTCGCGACGAGCTGCGCAACGGTCTCCGGCTCCGCCTGGATCAGATGCAGCAGGACACGCGCCGGCGCATCGGGCTGGCGCCGCTTCTGCTCCCAGTCGCGCACCGTGCCGATGGGGAGGCGATAAGCCTCGGCGAATTCCTTCTGGGTCTTGTTCGTCGCCGCCCGGATCGCCCGCACGTCGAGCGGCGGATGCTCGCGCCCCCGGGAAGCATCGCCCCCCGCAAACGCAATCGCATCCTCAAACCCGCCCGCGATCTTCTCGAACGCCTTACCCATAACCGGTCTCCTCAACCCTCAATATTGGTCCCGCAGCCGCTTGGTGAGCTTCGCGACCTCGTTCTTCTCTGCGTCGGAAAGGTTCGCCTTCTCGCCCTTCCCGAACACCGTGATCAGGAACACCGGGATCTCCGAGCCGCCATAATAGGTCACCACCCGATACCCGCCGGACTTCCCACCTCCCGGCCTAGCAACACGTAGCTTACGCGCCCCACCGCACCGCGGCATGATCGCACCGGCCTCGGGATTGGCGGCGAGGATATCCACCACCGCCTCCCTCTCCTCCTCGTCCATCCCGGCGTCCCGCGCCGCGGAGAGATAGGCGTTGGTTTCGACAACCGTGTGCACCCCACGCACATACGGCAACGCCGTAGCGAGAGCAAGTCCGGCCACCGCCGAGCCTCGCCCCGCCGCCAGATGGTTCACGCAAAGACGCAAAGACGCAAAGGAGCCGAAGCCTTCAACGCCCTCAAATCCTCTCCGCCCGCGCCAGCGGGCAATAGCTGTTCAATTGCCCTCGGCGAAGGAGCACCGGAAACGCGGACCCTTTGCGTCTTTGCGTCTTTGCGTGAAACAAAACAGCCTACGAGCCCCCACCGCCGCCTGAGCCTCGGCCTCCAACCCCCAACACCCAACACCACCGTCCCACCCCTAACCCCCGTCCTCCTTGGCATGGGCCCCGCCTTCCGATAGGACGTTAGCTTCCCGGCGTTGGGGTTGTCGGCAGGGAGGACGTATAGGATCATGCTGTCACAGCTGGAGCGGATCCAGGAATTTGCCGAGGCGGCGCTCGCCGCGAGCTCGCTCAAGGACCTCGACGACATGATGGCGCGCGCGACGAAGGAGTTCGGCGCCGATTATTATCTGATGGTCCACCACGCCGATTTCCGCCAGCGCAGCCACGGCCTGATCAACGTCGGCAATTATCCCGACGTGTTCGTCGACATCAGCCGCTTGAACGGCACCCTCACCGTCGATCCGATCATGGAGGCTTGCGAGCGGACCCTGACCGGCTTCTTCTGGGACGATGTCGGCTCGATCGTGCCCCTCACGAAACGCCATCTCGAACGCGTCGCCAAGGTCGCCGAAACCGGCCTCGCCGACGGCTTCGTCGTCCCCGCCCATGTCCCGGGCAAGCATATCGGCTCCTGCCATTTCGCGGTCGAGACGGGCAAGCACGTCCCCCGCGAGAACTCCGCGGCGCTCCAGTCGATCGCCACTTTCGGCTTCGAAGCCGCCCGCCGCCTCTGCCGCGAGCGCGACGGGCCCATCTTCCCCGGCCTGCAATTGAGCGACCGTCAGCGCGAATGCCTGATCTTCAGCGCCCAGGGGAA
Organism: Alphaproteobacteria bacterium; assembly: GCA_005882415.1. Taxonomy (GTDB): domain Bacteria; phylum Pseudomonadota; class Alphaproteobacteria; order Sphingomonadales; family Sphingomonadaceae; genus Allosphingosinicella. The sequence continues at coordinate 3,942 of VBAE01000199.1, forward strand.
GAGCGACGCCACCACGGCGCAATTGCTCGGCCTCAGCCCCAAGACGGTCAACGCCTATATGGAGGAGGCCAAGCGGCGCTACGGGGTCGCCACCCGCCAGCAGCTGCTCGCGATGGCCCTCTACAATAGCGAGATCACCTATCTCGATATATTGGCCGAGCAGAAATACGGATGGCGCGCCGCGGCCTGCAATTAGGCCAGTGATACCAGGTCGGCGGTGAATTCCCGACCGTCTCCAGCCGCAGCTTGAGAAGCAGATAGGCGGCGAAGATCTTCGCCTGCTGCTGGGCGAAGT
>VBAE01000200.1:0-533 GCA_005882415.1 Alphaproteobacteria bacterium
TGTCAATTTATCCGACACTGCTAGCCGTGTCGGAGATGCTTACACTCACTGAGACGGCGCCCGCCGCCGGTCTCGCACGCGGAGACGCGCGCGCATGATCCGGCTGTTCAAACATTATGTGCCCTACGCGGTGCTGATCCTCGGCCTGGTCGATTTCCTGCTACTGGTCGGCGCCGCGGAGGCGGGCTGGTCGCTCCGGCTCTGGCAGCTGGGCGGCCATGTCGATCCGGACGCGAGCCGGCTGCCGAACCTGCTCGCCTTCGCCGGCACATTGCAGGCTGCGATGGTCGCGGTTGGGGTCTATTCGGTGGCGGCCCTGCAATCGATCCGCTTCGCCACCGCGCGCCTCGTGGTCGCGGTCGCGCTCGGCATCATCGCGCTGTCCCTGATCTTCTTCGTGCTGCCGCCGGTCAGCTTCTGGCGCTCCAGCCTGTTCTACGCGATGTGGCTCGCCCTGGTCGCGCTCTTCCTCGCCCGGGTCGCGCTGAAGAACACGCTCGGCGGCGAGCGGCTGAAGCGGCGGGTGCTGGTGC
>VBAE01000200.1:549-3892 GCA_005882415.1 Alphaproteobacteria bacterium
CGGGTTCGTCGGCATGAACGACGGCGCCTCCGCGGTAGCAGCCGCGGTCAACCGCGATGACATCAGGAGCCTGCCCGATCACCTGCTCGCGCTGAACGCCGGCGAGGTGGTGCTGGCACTGGAGGAGCGGCGCAACGCGCTGCCGCTGAACGACCTGCTCAGGATCAAGACGACCGGCGTCTCTATCCACGATTTCTCCTCCTTCCTCGAGCGGGAGACCGGGCGGGTCGACCTCGACAGCCTCAATCCCTCCTGGCTGATCTTCTCCGACGGCTTCTCGTCCGGGCGCCGCCTGTCGAGCGCGGCGAAACGGATCTTCGATATCCTGGTGAGCACCCTGCTGCTCGTCGTCTTCGGGCCCGTGATCCTCATCACCGCCCTGCTCGTGAAGCTGGAGAGCAAGGGGCCGGCCTTCTACCGGCAGCGCCGCGTCGGCCTCTACGGCCAGCTATTCGACGTCATCAAATTGCGCTCGATGCGCGAGGATGCCGAGGTCGGCGGCAAGGCGGTCTGGGCGCAGAAGGACGATCCGCGCGTCACCCGCGTCGGCCGATTCATCCGCAAGACCCGGATCGATGAGCTGCCCCAGGCCTGGTCGGTGCTGAAGGGCGAGATGAGCTTCGTCGGCCCGCGGCCCGAGCGTCCCCAGTTCGTCGCCGATCTCGAGGCGCGCCTGCCTTATTATGCCGAGCGCCATGTGGTGAAGCCGGGGATCACCGGCTGGGCGCAGATCAATTATCCCTATGGCGCCTCGATCGAGGATGCGCGCGAGAAGCTCGAATTCGATCTCTATTACGCCAAGAATTACTCGTCCTTCCTCGACGTCCTGATCCTCCTCCAGACTGCGCGCGTCGTGCTCTGGCCGGAAGGGGCGGGCGCGCGATGACCGGCTTCATCATCCTCTGGGCCCATGTGGTCGCTGCCGCGCTCTACGGGGCGCTGGCTGTGTTTCAGCTGCGCCGCTGGAATGGCGATCCGCGCAACCGGCCGTTGCTCGCCGCCTTCGCCGCAATGTCGGTCTGGACGATCTTCCTCGCTCTGGTCGGCCCCTACAAATTGATGCCGCAGCTCGCCGAGAGCGGGCGCAACCTCGCCTTCCTCGCCTTCATGTACGGGCTGATGACCAGCGCCGGCCAGGAGCCGGGCAAGCGGGCGCTGAAGGGCGTGTTCGCCGCGGTCGCCGCGGTGATCGGTCTGCAGATCGTGATCGGCGGGGTGATGCCGCAATTCGAGCATGCGCCGGTGGTGCTGCGTGCGCTCGCCTCGACCAGCCAGATCATCGGCCTCACCATCGCCGCCGGCGCGCTGATCCTCGTCCACAATCTTTACGGCCTTGCCGCGCCGGACAGCCGCTCCGCCTTGCGCTTCCCGATGGCGGCACTGGCGGTGATGTGGGCGATCGACCTCCACCTCTACACGGTCGACTATTTCCTGCGCACCGCCACCCCGGAGCTCTTCGCCGCGCGCGGCGTGCTGCTGGCCCTGATCGCCCCGCTCTTCGCGCTCGGTCTGCGCAATGTCTCCTGGCGGATCCAGGTCTCGCGCGTCGCCACCTTCCAGTCGCTCTCGGTGATCGCGATCCTCGCTTATATCATCACGATGATGCTCGCCGCCCGGGCGATCGAGATCGTCGGCGGCGACTGGGGGCGGATCGGCCAGGTCGCGATCGTGCTCGGCATGACCCTGGTGGCCCTCCTCGTTCTCCCTTCGGCCAGGCTCCGCGCGTGGCTGCGCGTCACCCTCGCCAAGCATCTGTTCGAGCATCGCTACGACTACCGCCAGGAATGGCTGCGCTTCACCGACACGATCGGCAAAGGCGGGGCCCCGGGAGATGGTGCTGCTCCGCTGGAGGAACGCGTGGTCAAGGCGCTCGCCGATATCGGCGGCGCGCCGGGCGGCCTGCTGCTGCTCGTCGACGAGCAACGCCGGCTGACGGCCGCCGGCCACTGGAACTGGAGCGGCACGGCGCCGCTGGGCGGGGCGGAGGGCGCGGAGGCGCTACTGGCCCAGGTCGAACAGGGCTATGTCGTCGATTTCGCCGCCTTGCAGGACGGCCGGCTGCTGGTCGGCAAGGAGATGGTGCCGGTGCCGACATGGCTTTCGGCCATGGACCGGGCCTGGGCCGGCGTGCCGCTCAGCCATGAGGGCCGGCTGGGCGGCCTCGTCATCCTCGAACATCCGGCGATCCGCCGCCGGCTGGACTGGGAGGATTTCGACCTTTTCCGGACTGCCGGTATCCAGGCGGCCTCCTACATCGCCGAGGCGCGCGGCCAGCAGGCGCTCGCCGATGCCCGCCGCTTCGACGAGTTCAACCGCCGCTTTGCCTTCATCATGCACGACATCAAGAATCTGGTCTCCCAGCTCAGCCTCGTGACCCGCAATGCCGAGCGGCATGCGGACAATCCCGAATTCCGCGCCGACATGATCGCGACTCTGCAGAGTTCGGTGCGCAAGATGAACGACCTGCTCGCCCGGCTCTAGCCCGGCGCCGCGCGCGACTCCGATCCGCCGCGGGCGATGGAGGTGCAGCCCCTGCTCGACGCGATCGCCGCGGCGAAGGCGCGCCAGCATCCGGTCCGTGCCTTCTGCGAGGCCGGGCTCTTCGCCATGGCCGATCCGGCCGGGCTCGAGCAGGCGCTGAGCCACCTCGTCCAGAACGCGATCGACGCCAGCGAGCCCGACGTCCCCGTCGTCCTCCGCGCCGTCGAATCCGGCGGCGATGTCGCGATCGAGGTGGTCGACCGCGGCGCCGGCATGTCGGCCGAATTCGTCCGCACCCGGCTCTTCCAGCCCTTCGCCTCGACCAAGGAGCAGGGCTTCGGTGTCGGCGCCTTCGAGGCGAAGAGTCTGGTCGACGCCATGGGCGGCCGGCTCGAGGTCGAGAGCCGCGCCGGTGACGGCACCCGTTTCACCCTTTTCCTGCCCGGCGCCGAGAGCCGGGCGCCTTTTGCCATTGAACGGAAACGCGCATGAATGCTCACGTGAAGCCCCGCCTGCTGATCGTCGAGGACGACGAGGGGCTGCAGCGCCAGCTCCGCTGGGCCTATGACGATTATGAGGTGTTGATCGCCTCGGATCGCAACGCCGCGGTCGATCTCCTCCGCTCGGCCGAGCCGGCCGTCGTGACGCTCGACCTTGGCCTGCCGCCCGATCCGGACGGGGTCAGCGAGGGCTTCGCCGCGCTCGAGACGATCCTGACGCTGAAGCCCGAGACCAAGGTCATCGTCGCCTCCGGCCATGGCGCCCGGGAGAGCGCACTCCGCGCGATCGCCTCCGGCGCCTATGATTTCTACCAGAAGCCGGTCGACATCGATCAGCTCGGCCTGATCGTGAAGCGGGCCTT
>VBAE01000201.1 GCA_005882415.1 Alphaproteobacteria bacterium
CGAGACCAGCGCCGGCGGCGGCGTCGACGAAGTCAGGAGCTCGGTCAGCTTCGTCCTCGGCGGCAATGTCGAGAATTTGACCCTGACCGGCTCCGCCGCCGTCAACGGCTTCGGCAACACCCTCGCCAACGTCATCGCCGGCAACTCGGCCAATAACAGCCTCGCCGGGGGCGCTGGCGCCGACACGCTGGACGGAAAAGGCGGCACGGACAGCTTCCTCTATACCAGCACCGCCGATTCGACCCTGGCGGCGATGGACCACATCCTCGGCTTCACCGCCGGGGAGAAGATCGACCTCTCCGCGATCGACGCGAGCACCGGCGCGGCGGGCAACAACGCCTTCGCGTTCATCGGCTCGGCGGCCTTCTCGAACACGGCGGGCGAGCTCCGCGCCTACCAGTCCGGGTCTGAATGGTTCGTCGAGGCGGACACCGACGGCGACGGCGTGGCGAACCTCATCATCTCGGTCGCCTCGGATCACGCGCTGGCGGCTGGCGACTTCGTCTTCTAAATTCCTCCCCGCGCGAAGCGGGGGGAGGGGGACCACACGAAGTGTGGTGGAGGGGTAAAAGGCGCCGGATTCAGGAGGCTCCCGCGAGAACCGCCTAAGCCCCAGCCTTTTACCCCTCCACCGGACTTCGTCCGGTCCCCCTCCCCATCTTCGATGGGGAGGACTTCAGCTTCGTCGTCGAAGGGGCATGTCACGTTCGAACACGCGCTGGCGGCGGCAGACTGCGTCTTCTGACCGGGGGCAAATCGACAAGCGGGCAGGGCGGGCTTCGGAGCACCCGTTTTCGTTTCGCATGCGTAAATTTCGGAACCGGGCTTTACCCTTAGGGGTTTTGAGCAGTCTTAACGGGTGCTTCTTCTTCTAAATAGCTGAGAAGGGAACGGTATTTGGCGCCAGCCGCAGCAGTCACCACGGTGACCGACCTGCTTCGCTCTGCCTCGAAACCCTTCGTCCTGCCCGTCTGTAACCCCAGTCCTCATCGCCGTTTCCAGCGGCTCGGCGGCCGCCCGGCCGCGCGGCGGAGCATCGCCTTCTGATGCAGTCCCAACCGCTGCTTATCCCTTCGCAACAGGAGAGCATTTGATGCGCAAGACCTTCGGCCGCGAGCTGAACACGATCGCCGAGACCCAGGCGAGCTGGCTCGGTTCCACCACCATTTCCGCCTTCAAGGCAACGACGGCGCGGCTCGACCTCGCCACCGCTTTGCCGGTCGACGGCGTGGGCGACCTTCGTCCGCCGGTGACCCCCACCGCGCTCCCCACCATCACCACCGACGAAGCCGGCGACGGCATCGGCCTCGCGCCCGGCAACCCCATCCTTACCGTCGACGCTGCCACCCACCGGATCGGCACGTTGAACGTCAATGGCGACCAGGATTTCTATCAGGTCACCCTGACCGCCGGCCAGACCTACGAGATCGGCATGTACGGCTATGCCGCCGGGCCGAACCTGGTTCCGAACGCGGACTCCTTCGTCGAGATCTACGATTCCGCCGGCAACCTCATCACCAGCGGCGACGGCGGGGCGACGACGCCGGCGAACGAAGTCAATTCAGGCTTCGACGTGCTGATGACGTTCGAGGCGACCGCGACCGGGACCTATTACATCAACGCTCGGGCGTTCGACAACAATCCGGTGGACGGCTCGACCGGCGAAGGCGTCGGCGACTATGAGCTGTTCGTCAACACCACCGATCCGAACGACCCGAGCGTCTACCACCCCTATTACGACCCCGACAGCCCGCTCTATGCGATCGACTGGGGCACGCGGGTGAACAAGGTCAACCAGTCGGCCGCCAACCCCGACGGCAATGAAGGACCGCGCCCGACCGGCAACGCCCAGGGCACTCCTGACTTCGCCGACGACGACGGCATCGCGTCGCTTGCGGCGGCCCAGCACGTCAACATCGCCGGCAAGAACGTCATCACCATCTACTTCGCCAGGGCCGGCGACGTGTTCGTCTCGAACGACCCGACCAACCCGGGCCTTCCGCCGGCGACCATCACCGCCACCGGAGTCCAGGATTTCGAGCACACCGCCGTCATCACCGCCCTCGGCGAATTCTCCAAGGTGGCCGACATCGTCTATCTGGAGGTGAACGATCGCAGCGAAGCGGACTTCATCTACACCAGCTATCAGGGCACTCCGGGACCGGGCATCTCGCTGCTCGGATCGATGAGCCCGCCGGACGAGAGCGACGAGGGCCTCGCCCAGTTCAACTCGGGCGACTATCGCTGGAACGCGACCGACCTCCAGCAGGGCGGCTTCTCCTACGTCACCCTGATCCATGAATTCGGCCATGGCCACGGCCTCGCCCACCCGCACGACAATGGCGGCCATTCGGGCATCATGCACGGAGTCGAGCCGGAGGGCGCCGGCGTCGCCGATTATACGACCGGCGACTATGCGCTGAACCAGGGCGTCTTCACGATGATGTCCTACGAGGACGGCTGGCAGAGCTCGCCCTACGGCAACGCGCCGACCAATGTCGGCTACGGCTATCTCGGCAGCCTGATGGCCTTCGACATCGCCGCCATCCAGGACAAGTACGGCGTCAACGAGGACTATGCGACCGGCAACGACACCTACACGCTGAAGGACGTCAACGCCGCCGGCACCTATTACAGCGCGATCTGGGACGCCGGAGGGACCGACCAGATGGTCTATAACGGCGCCCGCGACGCCACCATCGACCTTCGTCCGGCCACCCTTCAATATGAGGAAGGCGGCGGCGGCCGGGTCTCCTTCGCCTACGGCATCTTCGGCGGCTATACGATCGCCAACGGCGTGACGATCGAGAACGCCACCTCGGGCTCGGGCAACGACACGTTGATCGGCAACAATGTCGCCAACATCCTGACGTCCGGCGACGGCAACGACACGCTCGACGGCCAGGGCGGCGCGGACCGGCTGGTCGGCGGCAACGGCAACGACACCTACGTCTTCGACAGCACGGGCGACCGCGCCATCGAGACGGCCACGGGCGGCACCGACACCGTCCAGAGCTCGGTGTCGATCACGATCGGCGCCTATATCGAGAACCTGACCCTGACCGGGACCGGCAACCTCGTCGGCGCCGGCAACGAGGCGGCGAACGTCCTCACCGGCAATAGCGGCAACAATGTTCTCAACGGCGCCGGCGGTGCCGACACCATGGCCGGCGGCCTCGGCAATGACGAATATTGGGTCGACAACGCCGGCGACACGGTCACCGAAAATGCCGGCGAGGGCACCGACCTCGTCCGCTCCTCGATCGCCTACACGCTCGGCGCCAATCTCGAGAATCTGATCCTCACCGGCACCGCCGCGGTCAACGGCACCGGCAACGATGGCGGCCTCGGCAACGACAAATTGGACGGCGGGGTCGGTGCGGACACGCTGATCGGCGGCGCCGGCGACGACGTCTACACGATCGACGGCGCCGACACGCTGGTCGAGCTGGCCGGCGGCGGCATGGACACCGTCCAGAGCGCGAGCAGCTACACGCTCGGAAGCAATTTCGAGATTCTGACGCTCATCGGGGCCGGCAATGCCAGCGGGACCGGCAATGCGCTCGACAACATCCTGAACGGCAATGCCGGCAACAATGTGCTGAACGGCCTCGCCGGCGCCGACAAGATGTTCGGCGGGCGCGGCGACGACACCTATGTCGTCGACGACGCGGGCGACCGAGCCACCGAGCAATATACCGATGGCGGCACCGACACGGTCGTCTCGTCGGTCTCCTTCACGCTCGGCGGGAATATCGAGAAGCTGACCCTGTCCGGCAGCGCCGCGAGCAACGGCTACGGCAACGATCTCGACAATACGATCCTGGGCAA
>VBAE01000064.1:0-4561 GCA_005882415.1 Alphaproteobacteria bacterium
GGGGACCCGCTTTCGACCAATTTGAAAATGCTCGCCCAGAATCCCAACAGCCTCAGCGCTTTGATGGGGGCGGGGCGGGCGTCGCTCGACGTCGGCGATCCACAGGCCGCTTTGACCTTCTTCGGCCGCGCAGAGAGCCTCGCGCCGCAGGACGGGCGGGTGAAGATGTGGGTCGGCCGGGCCTTGGTCCAGATCGAGCAGCCGCGCGCCGCGCTCCGAGCGTTCGACGAGGCGGCGTCGATGGGGGTCGCGACCTCCGATTTCGCCGGCGACCGCGGGCTCGCCTTCGACATGATCGGCGATCCGCGCCGGGCGCAGCAGGATTATCAGCTTGCCCTACGCAGCGGGCCGAACCCGGAAGTCACCCGCCGCCTGTCCCTCTCCTACGCTATCAGCGGCGAGCGGGAGCGGGCGCTGCAGTTGCTCGAGCCGCAGCTCCTCGTCCGCGACCGGGCGGCGGAGCGGACCCGCGCCTTCGTCCTTGCCTTGACCGGAGACACGGAAGGCGCGGCGCGGGCGACCCAGACGTCAATGGGCCCGCAGGCGGCCGCGATCGCGCCCTTCCTGGCCCGCCTGCCCAGCCTCAGCGCCGCCGACCGGGCGCTTGCCGTCCATTTCGGCCATTCCCCGAGCGACGGCTCGACCCAATACGCCCAGGCGGTGACCCCGCCGCCTTCTTCCTCTTACGCGCTATCGCCCCTCCTGAGCCGGCGCGAGCCGAGCCCGGCGGCGACCCAGCCGATCCAGCGCCCGCAGCCGCGGGTCACGATCCAGGCCCGGCCGGCGCCGTCCGTCCAGACGCCGCGATCCACCGACATCCTCGCCGCGCGGGACGCGGTGCCGGCGGCCCCGCAGCAGACCGTCACCGCCCAGCCGCAGGGCCTAGTCCCGCAGGTGCAGGCGCCCGCACCGCAGGTGCAGGCGCCGGCCGCCGAGGCGCCGAAGCCGGCGGAGCCGGGGCCGTCCGGGCTCGCCGACATTGCAGCAACCATCGCGGCGCTCAAACCGGAGAACGAGGCGCCCGCCCCCCAGAAGCCGAAGGCCAAGCCCGCCGCGGAAGCGGCGCCCGCCAAGGGCAAGGCGAAGCCTGCTGAGGAGCCGGCCGCTGCCAAGGGCAAGACCAAGCCGGAGCCGACCACCGCGAAGGGCAAGAAGGCCGCGGCCGAGCGCACTCCGCCCCCGCCCAAGGAGCCGAGCCGGATCTGGGTCCAGATCGCGCAGGGCGCCGAGAAGGGGGCGCTGGGCCGGGAGTTCACACGCCTCAAGGGCAAGGCCGGCAAGGCGTTCGGAGCGCACGCCGGCTGGACCGCTGCCGCCGGAGCGACCAACCGGCTTCAGCGCTGCGGGGCAGAAGATCGAGAAGCTCGGCGCTAAGTGAGGGCGCTCAGCCATCTCGCCGCCGATCCGTCCGCCAGCCGCGGGCGGCTTCACGGTGAAAGCCAGGGCGGGCAAAGGGGCCCCCGCGACGCCTTCCAGCGCGACCGCGACCGGATCATCCATTCCATCCCGTTCCGCCGGCTCCGCCACAAGACCCAGGTCTTCGTCGCGCCGGACGGCGATCATTTCCGCGTCCGCCTCACCCACAGCCTCGAAGTCGCGCAGATCGGCCGGACCATCGCCCGCGCGCTCGGGCTGAACGAGGATCTGACCGAGGCGCTCTGCCTCGCCCACGACATCGGCCACCCGCCCTTCGGCCATGCCGGCGAGGATGCGCTGGAGGCGGCACTGGCGGAAGCCGGGGGCTTCGACCACAATGCCCAGACGATCCGGCTTCTGACCCGGCTCGAAACCCCCTATCCGCGCCACCGCGGCCTCAACCTCAGCTGGGAGACGCTGGAGGGGCTGGCCAAGCATAATGGGCCGGTTGCGGAGCCGTCCTGGGCGCTGGCCGAGGCGGATGCCGAATTCCCGCTCGAGCTCTCCGCCTGGCCCAGCCTCGAAGCGCAGGTGGCGGCGATCGCGGACGACATCGCCTATGACAATCACGACATCGACGACGGCCTCCGCGCCGGCCTTTTCACCCTCGAGGAGGTGCTCGAAGTGCCGCTGGTCCGGCGTTGCTGGTCCGGCGTCCGAGCACGCTATCCCGAGCTTCCCGAGGAGCGGCTCGCGCCCGAGCTGATCCGGGACCAGATCGGCATCATGGTCAACGACGTGCTCGAAGAGACTCAGCGCCGGGCCGCCGGGGTGAAGAACGCCGACGGGGTCCGCTCGGCGGGCAAGGCGCTCGCCGGTTTCTCCCCCGCGATGGCTGCGGCGGAGCGGGAGCTCAAGACCTTCCTTTATGCGCGGATGTACAACAGCCCGGCGCTTGCGGCGGTGCGGCGCGAGGCGCAGCGGGTTGTCACCGGCCTCGCCCTCGCCTATCGGGACGATCCCCGCCTCCTCCCCGACGCATGGCGGCCGGAGGAACCCGGCACGGTGCCGACGCTGCGGGCGATCGGCGATTATATCGCGGGCATGACCGACCGCTTCGCGATCCGCCAATATCGCGAGATCGTCGGGCCGGTGGAGCTTCCCGAGGCCTTCTAAACTCACCGCACCAGTCTCTGCGTTGGACGTAATGTCCGTCGGCAGGCACTTGAATTCGCCCGATTATGGGCGTTACGAATACCAACTTATCTGGAGACTCACAGACATGGCGACGAAGAACGGCACCCCCCTCGACGACAATATCGACGGAACCATCGATGCAGACCTCATTCATGGCGGCGCCGGGAACGATCACCTGAACGGGTTGGAAGGCAATGACGCCCTTTATGGCGAAGCCGGGGACGATGTTCTCGACGGCGGCACCGGTACCGATCAGATGTACGGCGGGATCGGCGACGACATCTATGTCGTCGACTCCACCGGCGACAAGTCGAACGAGGCTGCCGGCGAGGGTGACGATCTCGTCCTCGCCTCCGCCTCCTACGCGCTCGGCGCCAATATCGAGCGGCTGACGCTCATCGGCACCGGCAATATCACCGCCGTCGGCAACGCCCTCGCCAACGTCCTCATCGGCAATGTCGGCAACAACACGCTTTCGGGCGGCGCGGGTGCGGACACGATGATCGGCGGCAACGGCAACGACATCTATATCGTCGACGATGCCGGCGACGTGGTGAGCGAAGTGGCCTCGCAGGGCACCGACACGGTCCAGGTCGGCTTCAGCTACACGCTCGGCGCCAATGTCGAGAACCTGACTTTGACCGGCGCAGCGGCCATCAACGGCACGGGCAACGGCCTCGACAACATTATCACCGGCAACGCGGCCGCGAACGTGCTGAACGGCGGCGCGGGCAACGACACGCTCGACGGCGGCCTCGGTGCCGACTCGATGATCGGCGGCATCGGCAACGACACCTTTGTGGTGAACGAGGCGGGCGACACCGTCAGCGAGGCTTCGGGCGCAGGGACGGACACCGTCCGCTCGTCGATCAGCTACACGCTCGGCGCGAACCTCGAAATCCTGACGCTGCTCGGTGTCGGCAATATCGACGGCACCGGCAATGCGCTCGCCAACATCCTGAACGGCAATGCCGGCAACAACACGCTCGACGGGGGCGCGGGCGCCGACAGCATGTTCGGCGGCGCGGGCGACGATACCTATATCGTCTCCGATCTCGGCGACAAGGCGACGGAAGTGAGCCCCGCCGGCGGCAACGACGTGGTCTATTCGTCCATCTCCTTCGGCCTCTCCAACTATATCGAGAAACTGGTGCTGACGGGCACTGCCGCCACCACCGGCATCGGCAATGCGCAGGACAACATCCTGATCGGCAATAGCGGCAACAATACCCTGTCCGGCGGCGCCGGCGCCGACAACATGACCGGCGGCCTCGGCAACGACATCTATGTCGTCGACAATGCCGGCGACGTCGTTACCGAAAATGCCGGCGAGGGCACCGACACCGTCCAGTCCTCGATCGGCTACACGCTCGGCGCAAACCTCGAAAACCTCACGCTGACCGGCGTGGCGGCGATCAACGGCGTCGGCAACGACCTCAACAACGTCATCACCGGCAACAGCGGCGCAAACACGCTGACCGGCGGGATCGGCAACGACACTCTGGTCGCGGCCGGCGGCAACGACACGCTGGTGGGCGGCGTCGGCGACGACACCTACGAATTCACCAGCGCAGGCAATGTGCTGGTCGAGAATGCCGGCGAGGGGAACGACACCGTCCGCTCCGCCGTCACCTACACGCTGGCCGCCAATTTCGAATATCTGACCCTGATCGGCACCGCCAACGTCAACGGCACCGGCAATGACGGCAACAATGTCCTGAACGGCAATGTCGGCAACAACGTCCTCGACGGCGGGCTCGGCGCCGACCAGATGTTCGGCGGCTACGGCAACGACACCTACATCCTCGACAACACGGGCGACCGCGCGACCGAGGTGAAGGCCGACGGCGGCATCGACACGGTGGTCGCCGCCTTCAGCTACACGCTCGGCAGCTACATGGAGAATCTGACGCTGACCGGCACCGGCAATTTCACCGGCACCGGCAACGCGCTCGACAACGTCATCATCGGCAATTCCGGGAACAATGTGCTGAACGGCCTCGGCGGC
>VBAE01000064.1:4674-9458 GCA_005882415.1 Alphaproteobacteria bacterium
GACGCCTACGGAAACGACCTCAACAACACGATCATCGGCAATGACGGGGCCAATTTCATTTGGTCTCGAGGGGGTAACGACACCATCTTCGCCGGCGGCGGCAATGATCGCTTCCTATTTCAGTGGGGCGAACTGAGCGCCGATGACCGGGTCGATGGCGGAGCCGGCACCGACTCGATCAGGGACGATTCTATCTTCGACGACGCGCAGTTCACCAACGTCACCTCGATCGAGGTCCTCGATCTGTTCGGCGGCGCGACATGGTTCACCATGGGCGCGGAGATGACCGAAGCCGGCATCACCACGATCATCGACAACACGACCTATGACCAGCACCTCTACGACAACCCCGGATATCTCGACGCCAGCGCCTTCGGACGCGCGCTCGATTATGTGGCCGGCGACGGCAACAACAACTTTATCGGGACGAACTTCGACGACACCATTTCCGGCGGCGGCGGCAATGATTCATTGGGCGGCAACGGCGGAGACGATGTGGTCAACGGAGGGAGCGGCATCGACACGCTCTCCGGCGGCGATGGCGACGACGTCGTCATCGGCGGCGGGGGCAACGACTTCGTCTACGGCAATGACGGCGCCGATACGCTGACCGGCGATGAGGGAGACGACATCATCACCGGCGGCCTCGGCGCGGATCTGATGACCGGCGGCATCGGCAACGACACCTACTACGCCGACCTCTCCGACACGATCATCGAGAATGCGGGCGAGGGCACCGACACCGTCTACATGAACGGGACCTACACCCTCTCGGACGTGCTCGAGAATCTGGTCCTGACCGGAAGCGGCAATTTCAACGGCACCGGCAATTCGGGCAACAATTCGATCACCGGCAACAGCGGCGACAATATCCTCGACGGCGGCGCCGGCGCGGACACGATGTCGGGCGGACTCGGCGCGGACATCTACATCGTGGACAACAGCGCCGATATAGTCTCGGAAGCCGGATATGACGGTAAGTTCGACGAGATCCGGGCGTCCGCGTCGTTCACGGTGAACAATCTCGCGGTCGAGCAGCTGACCCTTACCGGCTCCGGAAACATCAACGGCACCGGCAATTCCGCAGCCAACATCATCCTCGGCAATGTCGGCGACAACCACATCACCGGCCTCGGCGGTGCGGACATGCTGACCGGCGGCGGCGGGAGCGACGTGTTCGTCTATTCGAACGTCGCCGACTCCACCTCGGCCGCGCGCGACACGATCACCGACTTCCAAAGCGGCGACAAGATCGACCTGAGCGCGATCGACGCCAACTACAACACGCCCGCGAACGAGGCGTTCACCTATGTCGGCTCGGCGGCGTTCAGCCACACCGCCGGCGAGCTTCGGGTCTACACGTCGGGCACGGAGTGGATCGTCGAAGCGGACCGCGACGGCGACGGCGCCGCCGACATGACCATCGGGGGAACGATCGACAGCGGCTACGTGCCCACCGCGGCGGACTTCGTGTTCTAGGCAGCATTCCTCCCCGTCGAAGACGGGGAGGGGGGTGTAGGCGGGTCGGCATGCCGGGGGCCTGCCGAGAGCCGGAACCGGCTGCGTAGCAGCCGTCGGGCGGAGCCTGGTGGATGGGTAGAAGGCGCAGAGTTCGGGAGGTTCTCGTGAGATCCGCCTGGCCTGAGCCAGCTACCCCTCCACCCCGTTACACGGGGTCCCCCTCCCCCCGAGCTGCCGCTCGCGGGGAGGACTGTCGCGTGCACTGGACCTTGAGGCGCCGCATCCGCTATCAGCCCGCCTCTTCCCGGTAGGAATGGAACAGGCCGACGTGACCCTCTACGCCCGCTTCGCTGCGCATTTGGACGACATCCTCACTGCCCTCGAGGCGGAGGGGCTGCTGGCGCCGGGGATCGACCGCAAGCCGGTGGCGGTGGAGCCGCCGCGCGATCCTTCCCACGGCGATCTCGCCACCAACGCGGCGATGGTGCTGGCCAAGAAGGCCGGGACCAATCCGCGAGCGCTCGCCGAATTGCTGGCGCCGCGGCTGGAGGCGATGGACGATGTGGTCAGCGCCGAGATCGCGGGCCCCGGCTTCATCAACATCCGGCTCGACCGGGACGTGTGGCGTGACGAGCTCGCCGCCATCGTCGCGGAGGGGCACGCGTACGGGCGCTCGACGCTGGGGCAGGGTCAGCGGGTGAATGTCGAATATGTCTCGGCCAACCCGACGGGTCCGATGCATATGGGCCACTGCCGGGGCGCGGTGGTCGGCGATGCGCTTGCCAGCCTGCTCGAGCATGCCGGCTATGCCGTCACCCGCGAATATTATGTCAACGACGCCGGTGCGCAGGTCGACGTCCTCGCCCGCTCCGCGTACCTGCGCTACCTGGAAGCGCTCGGCCGCCAGATCGGCGAGATTCCCGAAGGCCTTTACCGCACGGTCGCGGCGATGATCGAGCTGATCAAGGCCGATCTCGCCACCCTGGGGGTCCATCACGACCTGTTCGCGTCGGAGCGGGAGGTGCAGGAATCGGGCGCCGTCGACCGGGCCTTCGAAATCCTCGCCGAGAAGGGCCTCGTCTATACCGGCACGCTTCCGCCGCCCAAGGGCAAGCCCGCGGAGGATTGGGAGCCCAGCGAGCTGCTTCTCTTCCGCTCGACCGCCTTCGGCGACGACCAGGACCGCCCGATCCGCAAATTGGACGGCAGCTGGACCTATTTCGCCGCCGACACCGCCTATCACATGCAGAAGCTCGAGAAATCGGACGAGCTGATCAACGTCTGGGGCGCCGACCATACGGGGACGGTGAAGCGGACGCAGGCGGCGGTGCAGGCGCTGGCCGGGCGGCCGGCGCTCGATGTCAAGCTCGTCCAGATGGTGCGGCTGCTCCGCGGCGGCGAGCTCGTGAAGATGTCGAAGCGCTCGGGGAGCTTCGTCACGCTGGCCGAAGTGGTCGAGGAGGTCGGCAAGGACGTCGTCCGCTTCACCATGCTGACCCGCAAGAACGACGCGCAGATGGATTTCGACTTCGCCAAGGTGGTCGAGGCGTCGAAGGACAATCCGGTCTTCTACGTCCAATATGCCCATGCCCGCATCTCCTCGCTGAAGCGCAAGGCGGTCGCGGAAGTGCCCGATCTGCCGGCGGAGGCCGACCTGTCGCTGCTCGACGAGGAGGAGCTGGGCCTGGTCAGGCTCGCCGCCCAATTCCCGCGGATCGTCGACAGCGCCGCGCTCGCCCATGAGCCGCACCGGATCGCCTTTTATCTCGGGGACTTGGCGGCCGCGTTCCACGCGCTGTGGAATCGCGGTAACGATGATCCTTCGCGGCGTTTTCTATTGGTACATAATCCTCTGCTAACCAGAGCACGGCTGGAACTTGCGTCCGGCATAGGGCAGATATTGGCGAACGGCCTCGCGATCATGGGGGTGGCCGCCGCCGAGGAGATGTGAGTGATGACCGACGTTCGCGCCGACGGGCCGGAAGGCATCGACGAGAATGACCGCCTCCCCTGGCTGGAAGCGGTCGAGGAAGACGAGAGGGACGGACCGTCCGCGGGCAAGCTGATCGCCGCGGTCGTGATCGGCCTCGTGGCGATCGGACTGATCGTGGGCGGCCTGTTCTGGATCGGAAGCCGCTCGCGCGGCGATTCCGTCGGAGCCGGCGGCGAGCCCGAAGTCATCGCTGCACCGCAGGGCGACTATAAGGTGAAGCCCGACAGCCCGGGCGGGATGAACGTCCAGGGCCAGGGCGATGCCAGCTTTGCGGCGACCCAGGGCGCCGATCCCGCGGGGCAGATCAACACCAATGCGGTGGCGGAAACGCCGGTGGCGAAGGGGCAGCAGCCGGCGCAGACCGCTGCCGCCCAGCCGGCCGCGCAGCCCAAGCCTGCCGAGGCCAAGCCCGCGACTCCCGCTCCGGCGGCGCCTGCGGCCGGCGGCGGCGCTTCGATCCAGCTCGGCGCCTTCTCGAGCCAGGCTTCGGCCAACTCGGCCTGGGCCGCGCTCGCCAAGCGCTTCACCTATCTCGCCCCGCTCGCCCACAGCGTCACTCCGGTGACCAGCGGCAGCAAGACCCTCTACCGCCTTCGCGCCAGCGGCCCCGACGCCGCCGGCATCTGCGGACGGCTCCGGGTCGCGGGCGAGAGCTGCGTCGCGCTCCAATAAGCGGCCGCGAAGGAGGCCGATGCTCGCTGCGATCTTCGGCCTCTCCGGCGAAGCCCTGAGCGAGGATGAGCGTGCCTTCTTCCGCGACGCGGATCCGGCAGGTTACATCCTGTTTCGGCGCAATTGCCGGACGCGGGAGCAGCTTCGGGCGCTGACGGACGAGCTTCGGGCGCTTCACGGGCGGGACGACCTGCCGATCCTGATCGACCAGGAAGGGGGAAGGGTCGCGAGGCTGGGCCCGCCCGAATGGCCGGAATTCCCTGCAGCCGGCTGCTTCGCGGAGCTCTACGCCAAGGCGCCGATGAGCGCGATCCAGGCCGCCCGGCTGAACGGCCAGGCGATCGCGGCAGTGCTGCGGGAGGCGGGGGCGACCGTTGACTGCGCCCCGCTGCTCGACGTGGCGCGGTCCGGCACCCACCCGATCATCTCCGAGCGCGCTTATGGCAGCGACCCGATGCAGGTCGCCGCCCTCGGCCGAGCGATGCTCGATGGCCTGTCCGCGGGCGGAGTGGTCGGAGTGGTCAAGCACCTGCCGGGCCAGGGCCGAGCAGAGGCGGACAGCCATGAGAGGCTGCCGATCGTCTCCGCGCCGGAAGCCGATCTGGAAACCGACCTCACCCCCTTCCGAGCCCTAGCCGCTGCGCCGATGGGAATGGTC
>VBAE01000065.1 GCA_005882415.1 Alphaproteobacteria bacterium
CAAGGATGCGGACGGCTTCGGCTATGCGGTCTACGAGGCCTCGCTCCACCGGAGCAGCGGCAAGAGCACCCATGTCGTCTTCACCGGCCAGGTCTATGCCCTCCAGCGCCGCCCCCACCCGGGCCAGGGCGTTACGGTGGTGGTGCCCGACAAGGGCCTGTTCAACTTCTGGAAGCCCGCCAAGGGGATGGAGCGGGTGCCGGTGCCCAGCGACGAGGCATTCGAGAAAGCGTTCGAAGCCTATAGCGAGGACCGGATGGCGGCGAGCAGCCTCCTCTTCGACAGCAGCCTGCGGGCGCTGATGCTCGACCTGAGGAAGACGGGCCATGTCTGGCTCTATGGCGGCCCGGAGGAAGCGCTCCTCGCCGTCGCCGGCAAGAACCGCTTCGAACCCGGCAGCATGTTCCGCTCCAAAGGCGGCGAGGAAAGGGCGCGGACGATGTTCGACGATGTCTGCGCGGCGCTGAACACGCTGGACGCGTTCAAGGCGCGGCTGGGTTAAACGGTCACTGCGAAGGAGGACCGCCGCCTTCTGCCTCCCCGCGAGCGGCAGCTCGGGGGGAGGGGGACCACCCGAAGGGTGGTGGAGGGGTGACAAGGCTCGGTGTCGGAGATTCCCGCGCTGGACGGCGGAGCCTTCTGCCTTGTCACCCCTCCACCAGCTTCGCTGGTCCCCCTCCCCATCTGGCGATGGGGAGGCAGCTACTCAGCGCTCCCCAACCGCCACGTAATCGCGCTGGTTCGCGCCGGTGTAGAGCTGGCGCGGGCGGCCGATCTTCTGCTCCGGGTCGGAGATCATCTCGTTCCACTGGGCGACCCAGCCCACCGTCCGCGCCAGGGCGAAGAGGGCGGTGAACATCGAGGTGGGGAAGCCGATCGCGCTCAGCACCACGCCCGAGTAGAAGTCGACGTTCGGGTAGAGCTTCTTCTCGATGAAATATTCGTCGTTGAGGGCGATATGCTCGAGCTCGCGGGCGACGTCGAAGACGGGGTCGTTGACGCCCAGCTCCTTCAGAACCTGCTCGGCGATCTTCTGCATCACCTTCGCGCGCGGATCGTAATTCTTGTAGACGCGGTGGCCGAAGCCCATGAGGCGGAAGGGGTCGTCCTTGTCCTTGGCGCGGGCGATGAATTCGGGGATCCGCTCGGGCCGGCCGATCTCGCGAAGCATGTTCAAGGCCGCCTCGTTGGCGCCGCCATGGGCGGGGCCCCAGAGGCAGGCGATCCCGGCCGCGATGCAGGCGAAGGGGTTGGCTCCGCTCGATCCGGCGAGGCGGACGGTCGAGGTCGAGGCGTTCTGCTCATGGTCGGCGTGGAGGATGAAGATGGTCCGCATCGCCTGCTCGACCACCGGGTTCACCTCATAAGGCTCCGCGGGCACGCCGAAGGTCATGCGCAGGAAGTTGCCGGTGTAGGTCAGGTTGTTCTGGGGATACATGAACGGCTGGCCGATCGTGTACTTATACGCCATCGCGGCGATGGTGGGCATCTTGGCGATGAGGCGGTGCGAAGCGATCATCCGCTGCTTGGGATCGGTGATGTCGGTCGAATCGTGGTAGAATGCGGACAACGCCCCGACGATCCCGCACATCACCGCCATCGGATGAGCGTCGCGCCGGAAGCCCCGCAGGAAGGTCGCCAGCTGCTCGTGCAGCATGGTGTGGCGCGAGATGGTGTAGGTGAACTTCGCCAGCTCCTCGCCGGTCGGAAGCTCGCCGTTCAGAAGCAGATAGGAGACCTCCATGAAGGTCGATTTCTCGGCGAGCTGGTCGATCGGATAGCCGCGGTGGAGGAGGATGCCGGCGTCGCCGTCGATATAGGTGATCGCGCTCTCGCAGGCCGCGGTCGAGGTGAAGCCGGGATCGTAGGTGAAGGCGCCGGTCTGGGCGTAGAGCTTGCGGATGTCGATGACGTCCGGGCCCACCGAGCCGCTTCGCACCGGGAAGTCATGCGCGTTGCCGCCGAGGGAGAGAGAGGCCGTGCCATCCGCCATAGTCTTAGTCCTTGCTAATCGTCCGGTCCGCGACCCGGGCGAGGCTTTCCTCGCGCCCGAGCAGGACCAGCACATCGAAAATACCCGGCGAGGTCGCCCGCCCGGTCAGCGCAGCCCGCAATGGCTGAGCGACCTGGCCGAGCTTGACGCCGGCGCCTTCCGCAACCTCCCTGACGGCCTGCTCCGTCGCCTCGGCAGTCCAGTGCGGCAGCGCCGACAGCCGGACATGGACGAGGGCGAGCAGGTCCGCCGCGCCCTCTAGCAAGGCGGCGGCCCTCTCGTCGAGGTCCAGCGGCCTTGCCCTGAACAGGAAGGTCGCGCCCTCGGCGAGTTCGTTCAAATGTTTGGCGCGCGGTTTAAGCTCCGGCATCGCCCGGGTGAGGAGGGCGATTTCGGCCGTGTCGAGGCTTCGCCCGACCAGCGCCTCGATCCGCGGCGTGACGAGGCCGGCGAGGCGGCCGTCGGAGGCTTCGCGGATATAATGGCCGTTCAAATTCTCCAGCTTCTTCATGTCGAAGCGAGAGGGCGACTTGCCGACCCCGGAGAGGTCGAACCACTGGATCGCCTCCTCGCGCGAGATGGTCTCGGCGTCGCCATGGCCCCAGCCGAGGCGGAGCAGATAGTTCGCCACGGCTTCGGGGAGGAAGCCCATCTCGTGATAGTCCATCACGCCGGTGGCGCCGTGGCGCTTCGACATCTTGGCGCCGTCCTGGCCGTGGATCAGGGGGACATGGGCGTAAATGGGCTCCGGCCAGCCCATGGCGCGGACGATGACGAGCTGGCGGAAGGCGTTGTTCAAATGGTCGTCGCCGCGGATGACGTGGGTGACGCCCATGTCGTGATCGTCGACCACCACCGCCAGCATGTAGGTCGGGGTGCCGTCGGAGCGGAGCAGGATGAAGTCGTCCAATTCGGCATTCTGGACTGCGACCCGGCCCTGGACCCGGTCCTCGATCACCGTCTCGCCCTCGCGCGGGGCCTTGAGGCGGACGACGTAGGGTGCGTCGGGCGTGGCCGCGTCGGGTGCGCATGCTGGGTCATGTAGCAGCGATAGGCGTGGCCGGATTCGAGGAGGTCCATCGCCACCTGGGCGTGGCGCTCGATGAAGTGGGACTGGAAGTATGTCTCGCCGTCCCAGTCGAGCTCGAGCCAGCGCATCCCTTCCAAAATCGCGTCGATCGCGGGCTGGGTGGAGCGGGCGCGGTCGGTGTCCTCGATGCGCAGCAGGAACCGCCCGCCCATCCGGCGCGCGTAGAGCCAGTTGAACAAGGCGGTGCGCGCCCCGCCGATGTGCAGGAAGCCGGTCGGCGACGGCGCGAAGCGGGTCACGACCGGGCGGTCTTCTGCTGTTGCGCTCAAGCGCATATTCTCCAAGGATGGGCCGATGCCGACCGGTGACGCCGCCGCCCCTAGCATAGCGCATGGGCCGCTAGAAAGTGGCTTGGCGGCGCGTTTGCTCGGGGGGCTGCGCGGGGTGCCGCTCTGGGTGGAGCGGCGCCTCGATCTGGAGCGGGAGCAGCTTGCGCTGTGGCTGCCGGTCGGGCTCGGGCTGGGAGTGGCGGCGTGGTTCGCTTTGCCGGACCGGGCGGCGTGGATCGGGTTCCTGTTTTTGGCCTCGGGCGTGGCGGCGGGACTGGCTGCATTCGCGCCCGAGATGCGGGTGGGGCGGGCAGTGGCGGTGTTCGCGCTTGCCGCGGCGCTCGGCTGCTCGATCGCCTGGTGGCGGGCGGAGCGAGTCGCGGCGCCGGTGCTCCAGCGCGAGCAGCTCGGGAAGTTCGATGGGGTGGTCGAGTCGGTGCAGCCGCTTGCCGCGCAGGGGCTGGTGCGGGTGCTCGTGGCACCGGCGGCGGCGTCCGGGCTTCCGCCGAGGCTCAGGATCAATGTCGAGCAGGACAAGGTGCCGGCTGGACTGGCTCCGGGCGCGGCTTTGCGGCTTCGCGCCTGGCTAATGCCGCCGGCGCCGCCCGCCGTCCCCGGCGCCTATGATTTCGCCCGCGCGGCCTGGTTCCAGGGGATCGGCGGCACCGGCCGGGCGCTGGATGTCACAGTGACCGCTCCGCCGGGGCCGCAGGGCTGGCGCGCCCGCCTCGCCGACTGGCGCCAGCGCCTGTCCAGCCATATCCGCTCAAGCCTGGCAGGAGGGGAGGGCGGAATCGCCGCGGCCCTCGCCACAGGGGACCAAGGCGGAATTCCGGAGGAGGACGCGGAGGCGATGCGCCGCTCCGGCCTGGCGCATTTGCTCTCTGTGTCCGGGCTCCACCTCACCGCCGTGGTCGGCGCCGTGATGCTGCTGACGCTGAAGCTCCTCGCGCTCAGCCCGTCTCTCGCGCTCCGCTTCCGCCTCACCGTCATCGCCGCCGGGGCGGGGGCGTTTGCGGGGATCGCCTACACGCTCCTCACCGGCGCCGAGGTGCCGACCATCCGCTCCTGCATCGCGGCGGTGCTGATCCTGTTCGGGATCGCGATCGGCCGGGAGGCGCTGACCCTGAGGCTGGTCGCGGTGGGGGCGCTGATCGTCCTCCTGCTCTGGCCGGAATCGCTCGCGGGGCCGAGCTTCCAGATGAGCTTCGCCGCGATCACCGCCTTGGTCGCCCTGCACGAGCATCCGGGCCTTCGCGCCCGCCTGGCCGCGCGGGAGGAGGGGCTGGCCCAGAAAGCGGGGAGGGCGCTGCTCGCCCTCGTCCTGACCGGCCTCGCGGTCGAGGCTGCGTTGATCCCGATCGCCCTGTTCCACTTCCACCGCGCCGGCCTCTACGGCGCCGGGGCGAACATCGTTGCCATCCCGCTCACCACCTTCCTGGTCATGCCGCTCGAGGCGCTGGCGCTGCTCTTCGACCTGGTCGGCCTCGGCGCGCCCTTCTGGTGGCTAGCGGGCAAGGCGCTCGGCCTGCTCCTCGGCCTCGCCCACGCCGCCGCCACCGCACCGGGCGCGGTCGCTCTGCTCCCGGCGATGCCGAGCGCCGCCTTCGCTTTGATGGTGGCGGGGGGCCTGTGGATCTGCCTCTGGCGAACGCGCTGGCGCCGGTGGGGGGCGGTTCCGATCTCGGTCGGGGCGCTATGGGCGCTGGCAGTGCCGGCGCCGGACCTGCTCGTCACCGGCGACGGCCGTCACCTCGCGCTGCGCACCACGGAGGGCGGCTACGCCATCCTCCGCTCCCGCGCCGGCGACTATGTCCGCGACACCCTCGCCGAGACAGCCGGCTCGGACGAGGAGCTCACCGACCTCGAAACCCTGCCCGGTGCCGCGTGCAGCGACGACAGCTGCATCGCCGCACTCGCCGCGGGGGATCGCCACTGGCGCCTCCTCGCCACCCGCTCGACCCGCATGATCACGACCGCTGACCTGGTCCCGGCCTGCGGGCAAGCCGATATCGTCGTCTCCGAGCGGCGCCTCCCCGCCGCCTGCGCGCCCAAATGGCTGAAGGCGGACCGAGTCCTCCTCGCCCGAACCGGCGGCCTCGCCATCCGGCTGGGCGAGCAGCCCCAGGTGGAGACGGTGGCGAGCGCCACCGGCGGCCATCCCTGGTCGCAATTCCACGCCCTTGCGCCGAAGCCTTGGCGCGGCGACAAGCGCCGCCGCCCGCACCGCTGAGACCCCGCTCCCCCATGCCGATCACCCTCATCTGCCTCGATGCCGACGACACGCTCTGGCACAACGAGCTCTATTTCCGCCGCACCTTCGGCAGTTTCGCGGCCCTCCTGGCCGATTTCGCGCCCGCGGACGAAGTCCAGCGCGCTCTCGACGAGACCGAGCACCGCAACCTCGCCCCCTATGGCTACGGCGCCAAGGGCTTCATCCTGTCGATGCTGGAAACTGCATCCACCCTCGCCGGCGACGATCTCCCCGCCGCCACGGTGCGCGGCATTCTCGCTCTGGGCCGCGAGATGCTCGCCCATCCGGTCGACACGCTCCCCGGAGTCGAGACCGCGCTCCCCGCGCTGGCCGAACGGGGCCGCCTCGTCCTGGTCACCAAGGGCGACCTCCACCACCAGGAAGCCAAGCTCGCCGCTTCCGGCCTCGGTTCCTGGTTCGAAGGCGTCGAGATCGTCAGCGACAAGCGGCCCGAAACCTATGCGAGAATCTTCGCCCGCTACGGTGCGGAGCCCGCCCAGGCGGTGATGGCCGGTAACTCGATCCGCTCGGACATCCTTCCGGCGTTGGAAGCGGGGGCGTGGGCGGCGTTCATCCCGTTCGAGCTGGAGTGGGCGCACGAGGCGGCCGAGCCGCCGGTGGGGCATGCGCGGTACCGGGAGTTGGCGAGCCTGGGCGACTTGCCGGAGTGGCTCGACGCGCTCT
>VBAE01000066.1 GCA_005882415.1 Alphaproteobacteria bacterium
GAGGATGTCGGGGACGCTTCGAAGGGGGATATGGGTGGTGACCGGGACGGTGCGCAGCGTCGGGCCGACCAGCATCATCGCCACCATGTCTCCGGCGACCCCGCAACGCTCGGCGACGAACTCCGTCTGGCCCGGATGGGTGAAGCCGATGCCGTAGAGCTGGGCCTTGGAAACGGGGCCGGTGACGAGGGCGGAGGCTGCGCCTGAGCGGGTCAGGCCGACGGCCAGCTCCAGTGCGTGGAGGGAGCTGTGGGCGCTATCGACGGTGGGACGGCCGGGCTCGGTGCCCCGGTCCCCGTCGACGCGAATGACGGGGAGGGCGTGGCCGAAGACTTTGCACGCCTCCGCGGGCTCGGCGATGACCGCGAGCGGTCCGTTCCACACCTTGGCGATCGCCGCCTCGTCGCCGACCGCGAAGAAAGCCGGAATGTTCCGCTCGGTCCTTTGCTCCCACGCCTTGGCGGTGATCTCGGGACCGATTCCGGCGGGATCCCCGAGGGAGACTGCGAGCGGAGCCACCCTTGTCAGCGGTAATCGATGACGGCGTCGCGGCGAAGATCGCGCAGATAGCGGCGCGCGCGCAGGTTCACCCTCTGCTCGCTCAACTGGTTGTAGACCTGCTCGAACGAGACGTTCTGCTCGGGAGAGGGATCGTCCCGACCGCACAGGACGAGGATCCGGACGCCCTCCGTGACGGTGCCGAAGGGAGTCGTCGCCTGGCCGACGTTGAGCTTCAGAAGCATATCCTGGAGCGGCATCGGCAGCTCGCGAACCTTGACCTGATCGTTGCCGACCACTTCGCCGCCGAGCTGGGCCGCGGCCGCATCGGCGCCGCCGCAGCCGCCCATGCTCTGGCCGGCGAGGTTGAGCTGCTGGATCTTGGCCTCGACCTGCGGGCGCGGCGTGTTGGCGGCGATCGGGATCGAAATCTGCTTCAGGCTCAGCACCGCATCGCGCGGGTCGGCGGTGAGGATCTGGCGCTTGTCCTGGACGGCAATGATCGAATAGCCGCCGGGGATGGCGATCGGATCGCTGATATTGCCGACCGGCATGGCGCGGGCGGCGGCGCCGAGCTGCTCGGGAAGCTGCTCGGCACGGACCCAGCCGAGATCGCCGCCGACGGCCGCGGTCGAGGCTTCCGAGAATTGGCGGGCATAAGCGACGAAGGAGGCGCCGCCGCGGATCTGCTGGACGATCCGGTCTGCATTGGCGCGGGCTTCGGCGGCGGTTTCCGGGGTGGCCGAGATGAATATCTCGCCGATCCGGAATTCCTGCGTGCCCTTGGAGGCATTGAGGCGCTCGATGAACGAGTTCACCTCCTCCTCGCTGACGTTGACGAAGGGCTCGATCTGGCGGCGCTGGAGGCGGGTCCAGGACATCTCGCCCAAAATCTGGCGTTTGACCGAGCGTTCGGAGGAGCCGACCGTGCGAAGATAGGCGCTGAGCTCGGCCGGGGTGCGGTTGAAGCTCTTGGCGTAGCGTTCGTAATAGGCATCGACCTCGCGCGGCTCGACCTTCAGCTCCTGCTGCTCGGCGGCCTGGATCTGGAGGGTCTCGTCGACGATGTTGCGAAGCACCTGCTCGCGCAGCCGCTGCATCTCCTCGGCCGGGATCTGACCGTTATTGGCGAGCAGGATCAGGGCCATGCGCTGGTCGACGTCGGTGCCGGTGATGACGGTCCCGTTGACGATCGCGGTCGCCTTGCGGATCGCGGGGTTGTCCGGAGTCAGGAACTGAACGTCGCTGGGAATGGAGAGGCCCTGCGTGCTGGATTCCCCACCCTGGGCCTGAGCCAAAGCGGCCGCCGTCGCCAGCGTACCGGCAAGCGCGAGCGCCGCTCTGGAAAAAGTGCCGAGCTTCATCATTCCTCCAATATAAGCAGGCCGCACGGCATGCCCCAGATATGCTGAACCCCAGCTTAGCGGCCTCAGCGCGGTAGTGGGAGCATAGATTCACGCCACCCCCTGGCGCGACAGCCTTAACGCCCCAGATTCTTCAGCGCCACCCTGAACAGAAAGGTATTGCCGCGGCGGAAGTCTCCGCTCGCATCATAGTCGCGGCGCCAGGTGATTCCGAACTCGATGCAATCGTCGTCATAGGAGATGGCGATACGGTGGCGGACGGGCTCATAGCCGTCGCCGAGCGCGAAGGGGTCCTCGCGCACGCTGGTCAGGTCGATCACGGTCGAGCCGAAGATCGACCAGTAGCGGGCGAAGCGAATCCGGCCGCCGAGGCGGATTTCCTCGCGGTCGCGAAGATCCTCGATCGCCGGGTTGATGTCGCGGTTGAGGCGGAGATAGCCTATCGTCGCATAGGTCTGGCGGCCGCCGATGACGGCGTCGACCTCGTTGCGGCGAATGGCGAAATTGTCCTTGTCGATGCGGAAACGGTGGGTGAAGGCGAGCTTGCGGCCGAACTTGACGGTGGTTCGGCCGACGATGTCGGACAGGCGGTCGGAGAGGCCGGTGCCGGGGGGAAGGATGCTCGGCTTGTTGTCGAGGCGGTAGCTCTGGCCGACGGTGGTCCGGATGGCGACTCCGGGGAGGTCGAGCGCCCAGTCTACGCCGTAGGTCACCCTGGGGCCGTCCTCCCAGCGGTCGTAGCCGGGGAAGCGATTGAGCGCGAAGAGGTTCGAATCCTCGAGGTCGACCGAGCGGGCATCCTCGTTGGGGATGGAGAGATTCTCGCTCGGCGGCGATGCGACGAGTTGGAGGCGAGGGGTGAGGCGCTGGATGCCGCCCATGAAATCGCCGATCAGCGGCCAGCGAATCTCGGCCGCGACCGCGCCGATCGCGCGGCCGTGCCAGCCCTCGGTGCCGCGGTAGATGGCGGTGGCGGTCAGGTCCGTGTCGCCGGTGTGGTAGAGGTCGCCGCGGGCATAGCCGGTGAGCAAAAGCTCCTGGCCCCAGCGGGTGATCGAGCTTCGCTCCCACTTGGCGGCGGCGAAGGCGCGCTGGGTGTCCTGGCCCGAGGTGCGAAGGATCGAGAGGCTGTTCGCCTGGAGCTCGACCCGGCCGCCCCAGAAGGCGTTGGGAAGCCGCCAGCGGGCGTCGATGGCGGGGAGCGCGATCGGCTGCTGGCCGTCGAGGTCGGTGGTGCGGAGGCCCTGGAAGGCCCAGCCGGCGATCGAGATGTAGCTGTCGCTGTCGATCCGCTCGGCCTCGACGAAGGAGCGAAGGCGGGTGTCGCGGGAGATGTCGTAGCGGCGCAGGAACGTCCGGTCGGTGACGTAGCGGCCGAAGCCGGTGATGCTCCATTGGATTCGCGAGCCGTAGGTGACGAAGGCGCCGAGGCTGAAGGCGCCGAGCGACGTCAGCTGCCTATATTGCGCTTCGAGGGCGGGGAGCACCTCGGTGTAGATGTGCGGCGTGATGGTAGCGTCGCGATTGGGGGCGAGCTTCAAATAATAAGGCGCGCTCAATTCGAAGCCGTTGGACGAACTGACGCGGACTTCCGGGACGAGGAGGCCGGTGCCGCCCCCCTGCGAGCCGTCCGGGTGGGAGAGCCAGGGCAAAGCGATGATTCGGGTGCCGAGCACCTTCAGCGACGCGCCCTCATAGCTGATCCGGTGCTTGATCGGATCGTGGAGGACCTTGACCGCATTGATCTGCCAGGTCGGGTCCTTGGGGCAGCCATTCTCGTCGAGCACGGCGCAGGGCGAATAGGCCGCGTGGTGGAGGGTGGTGTAGCCGTTGGTGCGCTCGGCGCTGTCGGCGGCGAGGCGGCCGCCGTCCTCCAGCACGAGCAGCATGTTCTTGGCGACCGCGTCCTTCATCTCGTTGGTGAGGACAATGGAATCGCCATAGGCCGTGTCGCCCTGGGGGGTGACGATGCGGACGTTTCCTTCGGCGCGGACTTCGTCGGTGGTGCGGTTCCAGACGACCTTGTCGGCGCGAAGGTTGTTGCCTTCGCTGACCATCTTGACGTCGCCGGACGCGGTGACGGTCGCGGCGCCCTGCTCATAGACGAGCTGGCCGGCGCTGAAGTCGACCTCGCGGGTCTCGGCGGGGGCGGCGGGCGCCTGCTGCTGCGCGATCGCCGCTCCCGGAGCGCACATCAAGGCCGCCTATCGCACTCGAAAAGCGCCGCCGCAATGCCGCAGAGCGCGGTTTGGCCTTACGAAAGCAGCGATTTGACTGGCCGGGGCGGCGGCGACTAAGGCCGAGGCAAATGACGCTCGAGGAGTAGTCCACCCCCATGAAGATCAGCTTCGCCGCCCAGCGCCCCGCCGGCTCCTACGCCCTCGCAATCCCAGTCCGAAGCGAAGACATGCTCGGCGACCGGTTGCAGGGCTTTGACGATTCCGCCCGGACCCTCGCCGCCCGCGCCGCCGAGGCGCAGCGCTTCGAGCGCGAGACCGCTTCCGTGGCGGAAGTGTTCGTGCCGGAGGGCGAGGGCGCGCGGCGGCTGCTGGTCGTCGGCCTTGGGGCGCGGAAGGACGAGGAGGCTTTGTACGAGCGGGTCGGCGGTGCGCTGACCGCCCGGCTGCTGGTCTCGGGCGAGACCAAGCTGGTCGTCGACGTGAGCGGCCTTGGCCTCAACGGTGAGGAGGCTGCCCGGATCGGCTTCGGCGCTGCGGCGCGCGGCTGGCGCTACGACAATTACCGGACCAAGCTCCCCCGCAAGCAGAAGCCGAGCCTCGAGGAAGTGGTCATCGTCGGCGCCGGCGACGGCGCTGACCAGGCCTGGGGCGACAAGGCTGCGCTGCTCGAAGGCCTCTCCTTCACCCGCGAGCTGGTCACCGAGCCGGCCAACATCATCTATCCGGCGAGCTTCGTCGAGCGCTGCAGGAAGCGGATGGAGCCCCTCGGCGTGGAGTTCGAGGTGCTCGACGAGGACGCGATGCGCGAGCTCGGCATGGGCGCCCTGCTCGGCGTCTCGCTCGGCTCGGAGCAGCCGGCGCGGCTCCTGGCGATGCGCTGGAACGGCGGCGAGGCGGGCGGCAAGCCGCTGGTCTTCGTCGGCAAGGGCGTGACCTTCGACACCGGCGGCATCTCGATCAAGCCCGCCGCCGGAATGGAAGCGATGAAGTGGGACATGGGCGGCGCCGGCGCGGTCGCTGGGGCGATGCTCACTTTGGCAGGCCGGAAGGCCAAGGCGAACGTGGTCGGCATTTGCGGCCTCGTCGAGAACATGCCCGACGGCAAGGCGCAGCGGCCCGGCGACGTGGTGACGTCCATGTCCGGCCAGACGATCGAGGTGATCAACACCGACGCCGAGGGGCGCCTGGTGCTGTGCGACGCGATCAGCTGGGCGCAGCGCAAGTACAAGCCGGAGACGATCGTCGACCTCGCCACGCTCACGGGGGCGATGATCATCTCGCTCGGCCACGAATATGCCGGCATGTTCGCCAATGACGACGGGCTTGCCCAGCAGCTTGTCGCGGCGAGCACCGCTTCGGGCGACAAGCTGTGGCGGATGCCGCTCGGCGATGCCTACGACAAGCTCATCGAATCGCCGATCGCGGACATGAAGAATGTCGGGCCGAGGGAGGGCGGATCGATCACCGCGGCGGTGTTCATCCAGCGCTTCGTCGAGGAGGGCGTGAAATGGGCCCATCTCGACATCGCCGGCATGGTCTGGTCGGACAAGGCGAAGCATCTGTTCGACAAGGGCGCGACCGGCTTCGGCGTGGCCCTGCTCGACCGCTTCGTCGCCGCGAATTACGAAGGGTGATGCGGGGCCGGCGGAGAGCGCGGTGAAGGTCGACTTCTACCATCTCACCGCCCTGCCGCTGGAAAGGGTGCTGCCCAGCATCTGCGAAAAGATATTGGCGGGCGGCGAGCGGCTGCTGGTCGTGGCGGACGAGCCTTTGCTCGGCCAGCTCGACGAGGCGCTCTGGGCCTATGCGCCGGAGAGCTTCCTCCCCCACGGCCGGGGTAATGCCGAGGCGCAGCCGGTGCTGCTGTCGAGCGAAGTGGCGGCGGCGAACGGCGCGACGAACGTGGCCCTCGCCGACGGGAAGTGGCGCGAGGAGGCTCTCGCCTTCGCCCGTGTGTTCTATTTCTTCGACAATGACGGGCGGGAAGGGGCGCGGGGCGCCTGGCGGAGCATGGCGGGGCGCGAGGATGTGGAGCCGCGCTACTGGAAGCAGGACGAGCGCGGGAAGTGGGTGCAGGGGCCCTGACCTTGCCCTTTGCGGCCCATCCCCCTAGAGGGCGCGCGAACCCAATATAGATGGAGCATCAGGACGGCCATGGCGACCGAACGTACTTTCTCGATCATCAAACCCG
The DNA here is from genome assembly GCA_005882415.1 of Alphaproteobacteria bacterium. Classification (GTDB taxonomy): domain Bacteria; phylum Pseudomonadota; class Alphaproteobacteria; order Sphingomonadales; family Sphingomonadaceae; genus Allosphingosinicella. The sequence continues at coordinate 6,234 of VBAE01000066.1, forward strand.
ACGCGACCCGGCGCAATCTGACCGGCGCGATCACCGCGAAGCTTGAGGAAGCGGGCCTTCGCGTGGTCGCTTCCAGGCGCATCCGGATGAGCCGGGAGCAGGCCGAGGGCTTTTACGGAGTCCACCGCGAGCGGCCGTTCTTCAACGACCTCGTGACGTTCATGACGTCGGGCCCGGTGGTCGTGCAGGTGCTGGAAGGCGAGAATGCCGTGCTCCGCAACCGCGAAGTGATGGGCGCGACCAACCCCGAGAACGCCGACGCGGGCACGATCCGCAAGGAATTCGCCGAGTCGATCGAGGCGAACAGCGTCCACGGATCGGACAGCGCCGAAAATGCGGCGATCGAGATTGCGTTCTTCTTCAAGCCTGAAGAGATCGTGGGCTGACGTCATTGCGAGGAGCGAAGCGACGCGGCAATCCAGCGGGCCTCTAAGGCCGCACTGGATTGCTTCGCTTCGCTCGCAATGACGGTTTATTTGCTGCGGCTCTTCCACAGAGCGTCGAGGCGCGCTTGGGCTTTTGCCTGGGGGACGTGCTCGATGAGGGAGAGGCCTCGCAGCACCACGTCCTGATCGTCCAGCAATCCTCCGCCTTCCAGCTTGTATCCCACATCGTAGAGCGCCGTGTCGCTGTAAGTCTCGCCGCCGCTGACGAAGTTGGTGGTGATGGCGACGGGCATTCGGCGGTCGCCGGCGGCGGGTTTGTCGCCTTCCGACGCGCGGGCCTTTTTGGCGGGGCCTTCGAGCCATTTGGCTTCGATCCGCGGCTCGATCACCGAATCGACCGCGCTGGCGCCCAAAGCAGCGGGGAAGGTCAGGGTCTGACTCTGGATCGCTTGTTCGGCATCGAGCGCGGTCAGGGTCAGGCGTTTGCCTTCCTTGTCGGCCGTCGCGCGCAGGACCAGGGTCTTGGCCTTGGCTTTCTCCTCCTGTTTGGAGGCGGCGCGTTCGGCTTCGTCGGCGTTGCGTTCCTGGTAGCTGTTCCACAGCGTGAGGCCGGAGATCAGCACCGCCACGACGGCTAGAACCTCGCCCAATGTGATCCAGCGCCTGCGGATCGCCGCGGCTTCCTTTTTCTCATGCTCCTCGGCCAGTACCCGCTCGGCGAGGCTCTCGGCCGTGTCTCGGCCGCGGATCTTGACCCTGGCCTGGGCGAGGACGGGGCCGTCGTCGAGCTCCTGGGTGACGAGATGGACCGAGCAGCCCGAATATTCCTCCCCGGCCATGATCGCCCGGCGATGGGTGTCGAGGCCCTTGTAGTCCGGGAGGAGCGAGGGGTGGATGTTAAGGATCCGGCCTTCCCACGCCTCGATGAAGCCTGGTGAGAGCAGGCGCATATAGCCGGCAAGTGCGATCACCTCGACGCCGTGAGCGCGGAGGGCGGCATC
>VBAE01000067.1 GCA_005882415.1 Alphaproteobacteria bacterium
TGCATCCACCAACGCTTGGGAGTAGAATTCTAGCTGCGTCGAGAGTTCGACTGCATCCAGGCGCGGATAATCAGCCGTAGACCACGACCGGATCACACGATGCCTCTTGGAGATCCGGGGAGCGCAGATAATCCGCGCGTGAGATCCAGCGAAATCGCCAAATGACAGGATGGCGTCGTCGATCGCAGTAGTAAGAAGACGCTTCTGCAGACGGGTGAAAGGATTAGTGGTCCAGCCGATGAAGAAAACAGGCGTAGGCCGGTCATTTTCGAGAACAACAAATGTTGGCTTTACCGGCACAATGACATCACGCGAGACCCGGAAAAATCCTATAAACTCGTGGAATATCTGAACACCTTCTAGTTTCTCTTCCTTATTATAGGCGCTGAATGCGAATATGATTTCCCGGCCAAGCTTGGCGACGAGGGGATTTTTGATTAGCTCTACAGCCTTCAAAGCGTCCTTCTCGGACGTCCCGAAGGTAACCATGTCACCAATCACCCTGTACACTTGGAAGAGCGCACTTTTTGGAAAACCAAGCGCAAACTGAGCAACAGCACGCGTCGTCTTTTCCTGCGTATCGTGTATGTAGCGCGTCCAGTTCGGCACGGATGGTGGCTGTTTTAACTTTTGGAGAATTCCTTCCAAGTCAGTCATGACTGCCTTGCCTCCTGAGAAAAGCTTTCGTGAATGGTATCGATCGAGATTTCCATTCCCGGATTGAAGCGGCCTTCGTGCCACCACACCCTATGCCAAGGACTACCCGGCTGATGCGACAACGCCCTTAGCTGGGCGGCCGTAAGATGAACGTACGCATCAAGAGCCTCGTTGAACAACTCCTCATCGAGTTCGCCAAAGACATCTGCCGCTTCGACCATAGAACGCGTAACAGAGTCGAACTTCGTAGCCCTCGACGTTATAGGTTCGTCACCGTGGTGCTTAAAGGAGTGGTAAACCTCTCGGAAAACGGGCCCGTGCTCCCACGCTTCTATCTTGGCAGCTGTTAGCAACTCCCCCCGTTCAACGAGGGCCTTCTCGACAATGAAATAGATGATCTTATTGATGGCCATGTTCGACAAGGACCGTCCGCGAGCATCCGCCCGATCCAGCACCCAATTCGCGATTGATCGCACGTCGTACAAGGTCAGCCGTCCATCCTTATCGTTCCACCTTCGTTCTATCCTACCGACATAATCATGACAAGCTACTCCGCCGCCACGCCTGCCCGCGTGAACATGTCGTCGCCGTCCGTCTTCGGCGCAGGTTCCCCGGCCGCGCTACCGTCGTTCGCCGCTTTCGCGTTCTTCCTTCGGTCGAAATTGTCCCAGACTTCGCCCCAGTTTCCGCGGGTTGCGGCCTTCGAGTACTCGGTGGCCCTCGTTTCGAAGAAGTTGGCGTGTTCGACGCCGTTCAAGAGCGGCGCGAGCCAGGGGAGCGGGTGGTCGTCGATCATGTAGATGGGTTGGAAGCCCAATTGCCCCAGGCGCCAGTCGGCGATGTAGCGGATGTACTTCTTGATCTCCTTGGGGGTCATGCCGGGGACCGGGCCCATTTCGAAGGCGAGGTCGATGAAGGCGTCTTCGAGGCGGACGGTCTTCTGGCAGACGTCCATGATGTCGTCGCGGACCGCCTTGGTCATGCAGTCGCGCTCTTTCACGAAGGCGTGGAACAGGCGGGTGATGCCTTCGCAGTGGAGAGATTCGTCGCGCACCGACCATGAGACGATCTGGCCCATGCCCTTCATCTTGTTGAAGCGCGGGAAGTTCATCAGCATCGCGAAGCTGGCGAAGAGCTGGAGGCCCTCGGTGAAGCCGCCGAACATGGCGAGCGTGCGCGCGATGTCCTCGTCGGTATCGACCGAGAAGGTGGCGAGATAGTCGTGCTTGTCCTTCATCTCCTTATATTGGAGGAAGGCGCTGTACTCGCTTTCGGGCATGCCGATCGTGTCGAGGAGGTGGCTGTAGGCCGCGATGTGGACCGTCTCCATGTTGGAGAAAGCGGTCAGCATCATCTTCACTTCGGTGGGCTTGAACACGCGGCCATATTTGTCGTGGTAGCAATCCTGCACCTCGACGTCGGCCTGGGTGAAGAAGCGGAAGATCTGGGTGAGCAGGCTGCGCTCATGCTCGGTCAGCTTCTGCGCCCAGTCGCGGCAATCCTCGCCGAGCGGCACTTCCTCCGGCATCCAGTGGATCTGCTGCTGGCGCTTCCAATATTCGAACGCCCAGGGATATTCGAACGGCTTGTACTGCTTGCGGGCTTCGAGAAGAGGCATTGGGGTTACTCCGTTCGATATTCAGATGACGGCAAGCTGCCGCATGAGGAAGAAGACGCCGAGGCCGAGGAAGATCATGCCCGTGGTGCGCGGGTCGTTCAGCATGAGCCGGGGGGCCACAGAGCGTAAAGCGCGGCGAGGAGGCCGAGAAGCATCACGATATGGCCGAGGGTGATGGTCTGGGGCATTAGCGTCTCCGAGCGTGACGGGCGCCGACGCCCAGGAACATGATTCCGACGAAATAGCCGCAATCGTACCATCCGCCGTTGTTGGGGACGGCGTAGATCGAGACGTCCGGCATGAAGAGCGAGAGGACCCAGGCGACGGGGAAGATGAAGCCGTGCCAGATTCCGAGCAGGAAGCCGGGCGCCGCGGGTGCGACCGCGGCCGGGGCCTGGGTTGCGCAGGCGGCGAGCAGGGCGAGGAGGCCCAGCGAATAAAAAGCGGGGGAGGAGCGCGCGGACTCCGGCAGCCGGGGATGCGGAGCCCCGTCTGCCGCCGCGACGGCGCCCTCCCCCGCAAGCACCCGTGCCGAAGGGAATAAGGCACGGGTAGTATCTTCCCTCTCCCGAAAGGAGAGAAGGTTGGAGCCCGCCACGCCGTCAGACGTGCCGGCTGCGCCGGCCCGCTGCCCGCCGTGGCGAGTCCACGTCTTGCCGTGGGCAAGCCGTGGCCGCCCGCTCATTGACACGCGAGGCACTCGTCGTAATCGGTGGTGGCGGCGAGCTCGATCTGCTTGAGGTCGGGCGTGTTGTCGGCTTCGACGCCGCCGGCGAAGCCGGCGCGCTGCACCGACTTGGAGCGGAGGTAGTACAGGCTCTTGATGCCGAGCTCCCAGGCGCGGAAGTGGAGCATCAGCAGGTCCCATTTGTCGACGTCGGCGGGGATGAACAGGTTCAGCGAGGTGGCCTGGTCGATATAGGGCGTGCGGTCGGCGGCGAGCTCGATCAGCCAGCGCTGGTCGATCTCGAAGCTGGTCTTGAACGTGTCCTTTTCCTCCGGCGTGAGGAAATCCAGATGCTGGACCGAGCCGTTATGCTCGAGGATCGAGGACCATACGCCTTCCGAATTCTTCGACTTGGCGATGAGCAGTTTCTCCAGGTGCGGGTTCTTGACCGAGAAGGAGCCCGACAGTGTCTTGTGGGTGTAGACGTTGCCCGGGATCGGCTCGATGCAGGCCGAGGTGCCGCCGGTGATGATCGAGATGGACGCGGTCGGCGCGATCGCCATCTTGCAGCTGAAGCGCTCCATCACGCCCATGTCGGCGGCGTCCGGGCAGGGGCCGCGCTCCTTGGCGAGCATCATCGAAGCTTCGTCGACCTGGGCGCGGATGTGCTTGAAGATTTTGAGGTTCCAGCTCTTCGCCATCGCGCCTTCGAAGGCGATGTTGCGCGCCTGGAGGAAGGAGTGGAAGCCCATCACGCCCAAACCGACCGAGCGCTCGCGCATCGCCGAATATTTGGCCCGCGCCATCTCGTCGGGGGCGCGCTCGATATAGTCGGTGAGGACGTTGTCGAGGAAGCGCATCACGTCCTCGATGAAGAGCTTGTCCTTGTTCCACTCGTCCCAGGTCTCGAGGTTCAAGGAGGAGAGGCAGCAGACCGCGGTGCGGGCGCGGCCGAGATGGTCGATTCCGGTGGGGAGCGTAATCTCGGAGCAGAGGTTCGAGGTCGAGACCTTGAGGCCGAGATCGCGGTGATGCTTGGGCATCGACCGGTTCACCTGATCGATGAAGATGATGTAGGGCTCGCCGGTCGCGAGGCGGGTCTCGACCAGCTTCTGGAACAGCGAGCGGGCATCGACGGTGGCGCGCTCGGAGCCGTCCTTGGGCGAGCGCAGGATCCATTCGCGGCCGTCGCGCACCGCTTCCATGAAATCGTCGGTGACGAGGACGCCGTGATGGAGGTTCAGCGCCTTGCGGTTGAAGTCGCCGGACGGCTTCCTGATCTCGAGGAATTCCTCGATCTCGGGGTGGTTGATGTCGAGATAGCAGGCGGCCGAGCCGCGGCGGAGCGAGCCCTGGCTGATCGCGAGGGTCAGCGAATCCATCACGCGGACGAAGGGGATGATCCCGGACGTCTTGCCATTGAGGCCCACCGCCTCGCCGATGCCGCGGACGTTGCCCCAATAGGTGCCGATGCCGCCGCCGCGCGACGCGAGCCAGACATTCTCGTTCCAGGTGCCGACGATCCCTTCCAGGCTGTCGTCGACGCTGTTCAGATAGCAGGAGATTGGGAGGCCGCGACCGGTGCCGCCGTTGGAGAGGACGGGCGTCGCCGGCATGAACCAGAGCTTCGAGATATAGTCGTAGAGCCGCTGGGCGTGCGCCTGGTCGTCGGCATAGGCCGAGGCGACGCGCACGAACAGGTCCTGGAAGGTCTCGCCGGGCAGCAGATAGCGGTCCTGCAGCGTGTCCTTGCCGAAATCGGTGAGCAGCGAATCGCGGTCACGTCGCTGGTGCCTTGGCTGCTGCCGCTGAGATCCATCGCTTTACCCCTTGTTCCCACTACGTTCCAGTGGGGTCTGTGCCCACCCTAGACGCTTTTCGCGGGGGCACGTGGGCTGATTTCGGCTTGTCCCCGATATCCACAGGACAGCCGCGATTCCTCTGCACGACATATGGTGTCGGCAGCAGACGCCCACAAGTACTAGCGTCGCCCCCGTGGCAGCGCCACTAGCCTTTGTGCCTCAAGCCGAGTCCGACGCCAAGAGTCTAAATGAGTTATCCACCATTTTTCGGCGGTTCGAGGGGGCGTCTGAGGGGGTCGCAGAGGGGGCGCCTCTGGACAGGCTCCGGCGTGTGTATTATGGGAGCAATTCACCTGCAAGGGAGACCTACCGATGCTCGCCTTCTTAACCATCGCAGCGGCCGCGGCTCAGGCCACCCTGGCGCCTACCGTCGAGCTCCCTCCCCCGGCCGCGCTGACCGAGCAGATCGCGCGAATCGATTCGGAATTCTTCGAGGTCTTCTTCACCGGCTGCGACCCCGAGCGGGTGCGGGCGATGATGGCGGACGACATCGAGATGTACCACGACAAGGGCGGCTTCGTCTGGCGCGGGGCGGACGGCGCGGTCGCCGATTACACCAAGACCTGCAACGAGCGGAAGCAGCCGGACGCCTGGCGTTCGCGGCGGGAGCTGGTGAAGGGGACGCTGAAGGTCGATCCGGTACCGGGTTACGGCGCGATCGAGGATGCCGACCATGTCTTCTACGAGCGCAAGGGCAATGGGCCGGAGAAACTGGCCGGGCGGGCGCACCTCACCCAGCTCTGGGCGCTCGGCAAGGACGGCAAATGGCGGCTGGCCCGCATCTTCAGCTTCTCCCACGCCGCGGTGGAATAGGCGCCTACTCCTCCGCCGGCGGACGCGGCTGGAGCCAGCTTGCGATGAGGACCGGGAGCAGCAGCCACCAGCCCTGGAGGCCGAAGCCGAGATAGACCCATTCCGCCGCCTGGCGCGGCATCCAGGCGCCGAAGACGGAGGCGTAGGCCGCATAGAAGCAGGCGAGGATCGCGGCCCAGATCAGAATCGCACCGGAGAGATTGCCGGCGCGGGCGCGGATCGAACGCTCGCGCTCGTCGAGCGGCGCGCCCTGGGCGTAGGTGATCCGCGGCCCGAACAGACGCATCAGATTGGCGGCAAGGAGGCAGGTGAAGAAGAGGATGGCGCCTGCCGTCGACATTCCGATGCCGGCACCTCCTTCCGCGCCGGCGACGAACATCGCGCAGCCGAGCGGAATTCCGGCGAGGAACGGCACCGGGAGCCAGCGAAGGCTGCGGGCCTTTCTCTCCCCGTACGGGGTCAGCACGTCGAGGCGGGTGCGGTGGGCCCAGCGGTCGAGGGTCGCGAACAGGTCCATCGTCAGTCTCCGGCCGGGCGGCGAAGCGCCTCGGCGATTGGCGGGAAAGGGCGAAGCGAGAAGAGCGCTTCGACGGGCACTCGGAAATATTCGGCGAGCTTGAGCGCGAGCTCGCAGCTCGGGCTGTAATCGCCGCGCTCAAGATAGCCGATCGTCTGCGGGTTCACCGCCACGGCCTCGGCAAGCGCCTTGCGGGAGACGCCGCGATCGGTGCGGAGGAGGGCGATTCGGTTGTGCATTGTTGTGGATGGTACGCGTGATGTTGTGTTTACGCAATAGATGATGCGGTGGAGGCCACGGCGCGTCATGCCGGACTTGATCCGGCATCCATCTTCTTTTGGCCGGCTCCACAAAGAAGGTGGCCCCCGGATCGAGTCCGGGGTGACGGCTGAGGCCAGCCGTCATTTGCTATTGCGAATAATTCTCAACAGCGATAGCAGCTCCGTAACAAAGGGGTTTCCATGCGTCCGCTTGCCGCCGTTTCCGTCCTTGCACTCGCCTGCGCTTCGGCGCCCGCGCTCGCCGCGGAGGCCGAGGCGGCGCTCGACGTGGATCAGGGGACGATCGTCGTCACCGGCACCCGCACCCCCTACAAAGCCGACGCGACCAGCACCGCCACCCGCACGCCCACCGACTTGAAGGACGTGCCGCAATCGGTGAGCGTCGTCACCGAGGAGCAGATCGAGGACCAGGCGATGCAGTCGGTCGCCGATGTGCTGCGCTATGTGCCCGGCGCGGTGATCAGCCAGGGCGAGGGGCATCGCGACCAGATCATCCTGCGCGGCAATTCGAGCACGGCCGACTTCTTCGTCGACGGCATTCGCGACGACGTCCAATATTATCGCGGCCTCTACAATCTCGAGCGGGTCGAGGTTCTGAAAGGTCCCAACGCGATGATCTTCGGCCGCGGCGGCGGCGGCGGGATCGTCAACCGCGTGACCAAACGGCCGCTCGACCATGTGCTCTACGGCGCGGACTTGGGCGTCGACAGCTATGGCGGCTGGTATGGCGATCTGGACATCAACCAGCCTTTGGGCGGGGCCGTCACGGCCCGGCTGAACGCGGGATACGAAGAGTTCGCAAACCACCGCGACTTCTATGAAGGGCGGCGGATCGGCATCAATCCGACGCTGGCGTTTCAGCCCTCGGACTCGACCCGGATCGACCTCAGCTACGAATATGCCGATGACGAGCGGACGGTGGACCGCGGCGTGCCCGCGGCGCGGGCGGGCACGATCGCCGACCCGGCGACTCCGCTGACCGGCTATCGAAGCACCTTCTTCGGCGTGCCGGGGGTGAACCGGACCGAGTTCGACGCCAACGTCCTGCGCGGCGAGGTTCGCCACCGTTTCTCGGACTCGCTCAGCCTGACCAGCCGAGTGTCCTACGGCGACTATGACAAATTCTACCAGAACGCCTTCGCCGCGACCCCGGTGACCGTCACCCCCGCCGGCGCGGAGACGGTCGGGATCGAGGCTTATAACGACCGCACCCACCGTGAGAATCTGTTCAACCAAAACGACCTCGTCTGGGAGGTCACCACCGGGCCGCTTGCCCATGTCGTCCTCGCCGGCTTCGAATGGGGGAAGCAGGACAGCCGCGTCGAGCATGTGAACGGCTTCTTCGACTCGGGCGTGGCGACGGTGAGCGGCGGGCGGCGCACCTTCGTGCCGCTGGGGCGGACGATCGCCATCCCGCCGATCACCTTCCGCCAGGGCACCGGCTACCGGAACGTCACGACCGATGCGGACGTGATGGCCTTCTACCTGCAGGACCAAATCTCGATCGGCGGCCATGTCGACCTGATCGGCGGACTCCGCCACGACCGCTTCAGCCTGAAGGTCAACGACCTCTTCGCCGGAACCCGCTTCTCCCGCACCGACACTCTCTGGTCGCCGCGCCTCGGACTGGTGGTGAAGCCGATGGAGGCGATGTCGCTCTACGCGAGCTGGAGCCGCTCTTTCCTGCCCCAGTCGGGCGACCAATTCTCCTCGCTCGACCTCTCGACCGCCGCACTGGAACCCGAGGAGTTCGAGAATCTGGAAGTGGGGATGAAGTGGGACGTCCGCCCTTCCCTCACCTTCACCGCCGCGCTTTACCGGCTCGACCGGAGCAACACGCGGGCGACCGACCCCGCCGATCCGAGCCATGTCGTGCTGACCGGCGGCCAGCGCAGCAAGGGGCTGGAGCTCGGCCTCAGCGGCGAGATCAGGCGCGGCTGGCGGGTGAGCGCGGGCTATGCGCTCCAGGACGCGGAGATCCGCCGCACCACCACCGCGGCGCCGGCCGGGCGCAAGGTCGCGCTCGTCCCGCGGCACCAGGCGTCGCTGTTCACCCGCTACGATTTCTCGCCCCGGGTGGGGGCGGGGTTGGGCGTCTATCACCAGTCGAAGAGCTTCACCTCGATCAGCAATGCGGTGATCCTCCCCGCCTTCACCGACACCAACATCATGCCCGGCGCGCCGACGACGGTAAGGGGCACGCTGCGCTTCCGCTTCTGATCGCGCGCGGCTAGGGCGCGAGGCGATGGACGTTGCAATCCTGCGCACCGGCACCCCGCCCGGCGACCTCGCCGCCCGCTTCGGGCAATATGAAGACATGTTCGCGCGCCTGCTCGGCCCGGGCTTCGAGACGCCGGTCTATAATGTCGAGGCAGGCGAGCTGCCGGCGCGAGCCGAGGCGCATCCGGCCTATCTGGTCACCGGCTCGCCGGCCGGGGTGTACGACCCCCTGCCCTGGATCCCGCCGCTGCTCGATTTCCTGCGCGAGGCGAAGGGCAAGGCGAAGCTCGTGGGCGTCTGCTTCGGCCACCAGGCGATGGCGGAGGCTTTCGGCGGCCATGTCGAGAAGTCCGAGCGCGGCTGGGGCGTGGGCCTCCAGACCTACGAAGTGACCGAACGGGCGCCCTTCATGGACGATGCGCGCGAGATCGCCATCCCCGTCTCCCACCAGGACCAGATCGTGGTGCAGCCGCCGCACAGCCATGTGCTCGCGGGAAGCGCGTTCAGCCCGTTCGGAATGCTCCTCTACGACGACCAGCCGGCCTTCTCGATGCAGTTCCATCCCGAGTTCGAGCCGGATTATGCGAAGGCGCTGATCGAGACGAGGCGGGAGCGGTTGCCGGATGCGGACGGGGCTTTGAAGTCGCTCGACGGCCCCGACGACAGGGCGAGGGTGGCGGAGTGGATCCGCGGCTTCCTCACCGCTTAGGCCGCCACCCCGGACTTGATCCGGGGTCCACCTTCTTTTTTACGGGCGCCGCAAGAAGAAGGTGGATGCCGGATCAAGTCCGGCATGACGCTACACCGCCGACGTATCGCACGCGGCGGGGTTGCCGCTTTGGAGGCCCTTCTTCAGCCAGGCCATGCGCTGCGCGGAGCTGCCGTGGGTGAAGCTTTCGGGGACGACCCGGCCTTGCGCCTGCTTCTGCAACGTGTCGTCGCCGATCGCCTGGGCGGCGCGGAGGCCTTCTTCGACGTCGCCGGGCTCGAGCAATGGCCGGCCGTCCTTCGCCTTGGCGTTGGCGGCCCAGACGCCGGCATAGCAATCGGCCTGGAGCTCGATTTTCACCTGGATGGCGTTGCCGGCGGCGGTGGAGGCGCGGGCCTGGGCGGCGCTGGCCTGTTCGAGGGCGCCGGTCAGGTCCTGGATGTGGTGGCCGACCTCGTGGCCGATGACATAGGCCTGGGCGAAATCGCCCGAGGCGCCGAAGCGGTTCTGGAGCTCGTCGTAGAAGGCGGTGTCGAGATAGATCTTCTTGTCCGTCGGGCAGTAGAAGGGGCCCATCGCCGACTGGGCGGCGCCGCAGCCGGAGCGGTCGGAGCGCGCGTAGAAGACGAGGGTGGTCGGCTGATAGGCCTCGCCCGAGCGGGTGAAGAGCGCGCCCCACGTGTCCTCGGTGCTTGCCAGCACCCGGCAGGAGAGCTGGCTGTTGGCGTCGGTGGCGCAGCCATTGCCTTCCGCCGCCGCGCTGCCCTGCGCCTGGTGGGGTGCGACTGCCGCGGGCTGGCCGCCCGTCAGGCTTCCGCCGCCGAGGCTGGAGAGCGCGCAATAGCCGAGCGCCAGAATGAGGACTCCGCCGATTCCGAAGCGGCTTAAGACCAGGCCGAAGAGCAGGCCGAAAATGCCTCCGCCGCCTCCCCCGCCGCCGAAGCCGAAGCCGCCGCCGCTGCCGCGATCGTTCTGGACATTGTCGCTCATCCGGTAATCGTCGAGGCGCATCGGTATCGCTCCTTACACTGGCGTGACGACTGAATGCGCCGCGGCGGCGGGAGTTGCAAAAGAGCTTGCTCCGGGGGAAAGGGAGCGCCTGTTTCAACCGGAGTGCCCGCATGTTCCTCAAAGGCAAGACCGCCCTCGTCACCGGCTCAACCTCGGGCATCGGGCTCGCCTGCGCCCGCGCTCTGGCGGCGGAAGGCGCGAATGTGATCCTGAACGGCTTCGGCGACGCGGCGGAGATCGAGGGCTTCCGCACGGAGCTGGCCGAGGCGAGCGGGGCGGAGGCGCGGTATAGCGCGGCGGACCTCACCAAGGCGGACGCGATCGAGGCGATGATCGGGCAAGCCGAGGAATTGGGTGGGGTCGACATCCTCGTCAACAATGCCGGCACCCAGCATGTCGCGCCGATCGACGAATTCCCGCCAGAGAAATGGGACCTGATCCTTGCCTTGAACCTCAGCGCAGCCTTCCACACGGTTCGCCTGGCGCTTCCGGGGATGAAGGCGAAGGGCTGGGGGCGGATCGTCAACACCGCCTCGGCCCACAGCCTGGTCGCGAGCCCGAACAAGGCGCCGTACGTCGCGTCCAAGCACGCCATCGCCGGCTTGACCAAGGCGGTGGCGCTGGAGACCGCGACCAGCGGGGTGACGATCAACTGCATCAGCCCGGGCTATGTCTGGACCACCCTGGTCGAGAACCAGATCCCCGACACGATGAAGGCGCGGGGCCTGACGCGGGAGCAGGTGATGAACGACGTCCTCCTCGCCGCCCAGCCGACCAAGAAGTTCGTCACCGTCGACGAGGTCGCGGCTCTGTGCCTGTTCCTTTGCCGCGACGAGGCGCGTTCGATCACAGGAGCGAACCTGTCGATGGACGGCGGCTGGACCGCTGCCTGAGCTTTGGGGCCTGAGGCTTTGCCGCTGGACCGGCGGCGCGGGCGGTGCTTGAAGGAGGGCATGAAGCTCCTCCCAGCGCTCGCCGCACTCGCCTTCGCCGCCTCAGCCTGCACCGGGGCCGAGGCTCCTCCCGAGCCCGGCGCCGCGGTGCCCGGGGGTTGGCGGACGGTCGCGACCGAGCCCGACCGCAAGCGCGTGCGCGACTGGCGCAAGGCCTGGGTGCAGGCGCTGGCCAAGGCCAATGTCGCCAATGCGGGGGAGGTGAAGGTGTGGGGGCCGCTGCTCGATCCCGATGCGGCGCTCAACCCGGTGCTTCCGCCGGTGGGCGACTATCAGTGCCGGACGATCAAGCTCGGGGCAAAGTCCGAAGGGTTGCTCGATTACGTGGCCTACCAGCCGTTCACCTGCCGGATCGCGGCGGCGGCGACGGGGGGCGTGCTGAGCTTCACCAAGTTGAACGGGTCGCAGCGGCCGGTGGGGCTGCTTTATCCC
>VBAE01000114.1 GCA_005882415.1 Alphaproteobacteria bacterium
TGGCCCTCCATACTCGCCCTCGCGATCATTGCCGCCGTCTATTTCGGAGTCTCCGTCCTGCTCCTCAAGAAGCAGGAGAAATAGACGGTGCGCAGCACGTGGCATATCATCCATCTGGGCATCAAGGAGCTGATCAGCCTCTACCGCGATCCGGTGCTGCTGTTCCTGATTGCGTACACGTTCACCTTCTCCGTCTACACGCCGGCCAAGAGCGCGGTGATGGACGTGGTGAACGCGTCGATCGCGGTTGTGGACGAGGACAATAGCGACGCCGCGCGCGCGGTGCAGGATTCGCTGCTTCCGCCGCTGTTCCTGAAACCCAGCGTCATCCCCTTCTCCGAGATCAACCCGGCGATGGACCGCGGCAAGTTCACCTTCATCGTCAACATCCCGCCCGAATTCCAGGCCGACCTCGCCCGCGACAGGAAGCCCGACGTCCAGATTATCACCGACGCCACCGCGATGAGCCAGGCCGGGCGCGGGCCGACCTACTTGCAGCGGATCATCAACACGACCGTGAACCCCTATTGGCGCGGCCGCGGCGACCCCGCGAACCAGCCCCTGATCGGCCTCCAGAGCCGGGCCCGCTTCAACCCCAACATGCAGCAGAGCTGGTTCGTCGCGATCAACCAGGTGATCAACAACATCTCGGTGCTGGCGATCTTCCTGTGCGGCGCGGCGGTGCTCAGGGAGCGCGAGCACGGCAATATCGAGCATCTGCTCGTCATGCCGCTCCGCCCGTTCGAGCTGATGTTCGCCAAGATCTGGGCCAACGCGATCGTCGTCATCGCCGCTTCGATGCTGTCCATCTTCCTGGTGGTGAAGGGCCTGATCGGGGTTCCGATCGCCGGCTCGATCCCGCTCTTCGCCGCCGGCCTCACCATCTACCTCTTCTCGGTGACCGCACTTGGCATCATGCTCGCGACCATCGTCCGCTCGATGCCGCAATTCGGGCTGCTCGCCTTCCCGGTGTTCATCGTCATGAGCCTCTTGTCGGGCGGCCAGACCCCGCTCGAATCGATGCCGATCTTCCTTCAGAAGGTGATGCAGTTCGTCCCCTCGACCCACTTCGTCAGCTTCAGCCAGGCGGTCCTTTTCCGCGACGCGACGCCGGCGATGGTCTGGCCGCAGATGGCCGCGATGTTCGCGATCGGCTCGGCCTACACGCTCTACACGCTCGTCCGCTTCAGAAAGATGCTCGCGGCCATCCAGTGAACGGAGGCATAAGGTGACACTCGTCCGCTCGAAAGCAATGTTGATCGCAAGGCTGCTGGCCGGCCTGTCGCCGCTCATCGCCGCAGGCTGCGTCATGGGGCCAGACTATAAAAAGCCGGAGATCGCCCAGCCCGACACTTTCCGCTCGGCGCCGCTCACCCCCGGCGAGGCTGCGTCCTTCGCCGACCTGCCCTGGTGGGAGGTGTTTCAGGACCCGGCGCTCGGCGCTTTGATCCGCACCGGCCTCGCCAACAATCCCGATCTCGCCATCGCCACCTCGCGGATCGAGCAGGCGCGGGCCATCGTCGGCGTCGCCAAGTCCGAGGGGCTCCCGCAGATCGGCTACCAGGCCGGCGCCGGCGGCGAGAAGACGGTCACGCCCGACGAGGACGGGATCGGATCGGTGAGCTTCGGCTCGATCACCGGCGCGCTCAACGCCTCGTGGGAGATCGACGTCTGGGGCCGGATCAAGCGCCAGACCGAGGCGGCTCGGGCGCATCTCCTAGCCCAGGAGGAAGTCCGCCGGGCGGTGATGCTGACCCTGGTGAGCGACATCGCAAGCAATTACTTCCGCTTGAGCCAGCTCGACCGCGAGCTCGCCATCTCCACCGAGAGCGAGGGCGTCTTCCAGAAGATGCACGAGCTGTTCGCGCTCCGCCATCAGGCCGGCCGCGACAGCCGCCTCCCGGCCGAGCGTGCCCAGGCTTTGTGGGATTCGAGCCGGGCGAGGAGCGCCGACCTCCGGCGCGAGATCACCCAGCAGGAGAATGCGATCTCGATCCTCACCGGCGGCTATCCCGGGCCGATCCAGCGCGGCACCCCGCTCACCAACCAGATCATGCCGGCGACCCCCCCCGGCCTCACCACCGACCTCATTCGCCGCCGGCCCGACATCCGCCAGGCCGAGGCGGTGATGGTCGGCGCCAATGCCGAGATCGGCGCGGCGGTCGCCAATTTCTATCCGCGCATCGGCCTCTCCACCCTGCTCGGCCTGATCGGAATCGACGCCGAGGGCGGGGCCAATGGCACCTTCAGCTTCTTCCGCGGTCTGGGCGGGCTTACCGGGCCGATCTTCACCGGCGGGCGGCTGGAATCGGTCTATCAGGAGCGCAAGGCCTTCTGGGACGAGGCGGTGGCGGGCTATCGCAAGACCGTCCTCACCGCCTTCCGCGAGACCTCCGACGCGCTCGCCGCGCAGGAGCATCTCGCAGGCCGGCGCACCGCTTTGGAGAGCCAGATCCTGGCGCTCCGCCGTTCCGTCGACCTCGCCACCGAACGCTATCGCGGCGGCCGGGCGAGCTACTTCGAGGTGCTGGAGGCGCAGCAGCAGCTCTATCCGGCCGAAGCCGAGCTCGCCGAGACCCAGGAGGCGCAACTCGCCGCGGTGGTCGGCCTCTACAAGGCGCTCGGCGGCGGCTGGAAGCTGACCGACGAGCAATGGTCGGGGCCGGCCGCGCAATGACCGAGGCCGCCGTCCACGACCATGCCAAGTTCCGCGCCCTGGTCGAGCGCGCGCAGAAGCTCGAGCCGGTGCGCACCGCAATCGCCCATCCGTGCGACCGGGTGGCGATCGAGAGCGCGGTCGAAGGCGCCCGCCTGAGGCTGATCGAGCCGGTGCTGGTCGGTCCCGAGCGGCGGATCCGCGACGCCGCCGCCGACTTAGACATCTCATCCTTCGAGATCGTCGATGCCGAGCACAGCCACGACAGCGCCTTGAAGGCGGTGGCCGAAGTCCGCGCGGGCCGGGCCGGCGCGCTGATGAAGGGCAGCCTCCATACCGACGAGTTCATGGCCGCGGTGGTCGCCCGCGACACCGGCCTCAGGACGGCGCGGCGGATCAGCCATTGCTTCATCATGGACGTCCCCGGCCATCCCGATCCGCTCATCATCACCGATGCGGCGGTGAACGTGGCGCCTACGCTCGAGGACAAGATCCACATCGCCCAGAATGCCATCGACCTCGCCCATGCGCTGGGCGTCACCGACGTCCGGGTCGCGATCCTCAGCGCGATGGAGACGGTGAACCCGAAGATCGCTTCCACGCTGGAGGCCGCGGCTTTGTGCAAGATGGCGGACCGCGGCCAGATCACGGGCGCTGTGCTCGACGGCCCGCTGGCGCTCGACAATGCGATCGATCTGGAAGCGGCGGCGATCAAGAAGATCGATTCCCCCGTCGCCGGCCGCGCCAACGTCCTCCTCGTGCCCGATCTCGAGGCGGGGAACATGCTCGCCAAGAGCCTTTCCTTCCTCGCCGGAGCGGACGCGGCGGGCGTGGTGCTCGGCGCGCGGGTGCCGATCATCCTCACCAGCCGCGCCGACGCGATGCTGACCCGCTTGGCCTCCTTCGCGGTCGCCCTTTTCCTCGCGGAGGCGCAGCGCCGCGCCGCCGCGGCCTAGGCTGGCCCGGTGTCCGCCTGCATCGCGGTGATCAATGCCGGCTCGTCGAGCATCAAGTTCGCGCTCTACACGGATGGGGCGGACGCACCCGCTTCGTACCGCGGGCAGGTCTCCGGGATCGGCACCTCGCCCAGCCTCAGTGTGCGAACCGCCTCGGGAGAGAAAGCGGGCGAGCGGAAATGGCCGGACAAGGGCTTCGACCATAAGGCGGCAGTCGATGCGATCCTGGAGGAAGCACTGCGCCTGCTCGACGGCACCCCCGTCGCCGCGGTCGGCCACCGCGTCGTCCATGGCGGCACGGGCTTTTCCGAGCCGGTCCGGATCGACGCCAGGGTCACCGGCGAACTGAAAGCGCTGTGCCCGCTGGCACCCCTCCACCAGCCCCACAATCTCGCCGCCATCGCCGCGATCGCGGAAGGGGCGCCGCACATCCCGCAGGTCGCCTGCTTCGACACCGCCTTCCATCGCTGCCAGCCCGAGCTCGCCCAGATGTTCGCGCTCCCGCGCGAGCTCAGCGAGGCAGGGGTCCGTCGCTACGGTTTCCACGGCCTGTCCTACGAATATGTCGCGCAGCGCCTCACCGAGCTGTGGCCGGCGCTTGCCGGGGCGCGGGTGATCGTCGCCCATCTCGGCAACGGCGCAAGCCTCTGCGCGCTGCGCTCGGGCAAGAGCGTCGCCACCACCATGGGCTTCACCGCCGTCGACGGCCTGGTGATGGGCACGCGCTGCGGCGCGATCGACCCGGGCGTGCTGCTCTATCTGATGCAGGAGCGCGGCCTCGACGCGAAGGCGATCGAGGACCTGATCTACAAGCAGTCCGGCCTGCTCGGGGTGTCCGGCATCTCCTCCGACATGCGCACGCTCCAGGGCTCGGACGAGCCGGCGGCGCGCCAGGCGGTCGATCTTTTCGTCTACCGCATAGTCCGCGAGATCGGCTCCCTCGCGGCGGCACTGGGCGGCCTCGACGCGCTCGTCTTCACCGGCGGCATCGGCGAGAACGACCCGGCGATCCGAGAAGCCATCGCCCGAGGCAGCCGCTGGCTCGGAATCGGCATCGACCGCGACCGCAATCGCGAAGGCCAAAGCCTGATAAGCTCCGACCGAAGCACCATCCCCGTCTGGATCGTCCCCACCGACGAAGAAGCGATGATCGCCCGCCACACCGCGGATGTGCTGGGGCTGTAGGTTGGGCGCTGTTAAGCGTGCGCACCTGAATCGCGTTTACCGGCGCCTTGCGCGTCCTCTTGACAACGTTGGCAACGAAGTTGGGTTTGGTCGTCGTTTCCCGCTATGTGGGAGTTTACGACGTCTTCAGCGTGAACCTTGCGTTGCAATCGCCGTTACGTTGCCACATATTTGATTTCGTATTTTGCGAATTCCGTTGGCTTAACAGTTGGCAATGCGTTCAGCTTACGTGCGCTAAAGCCGCACAAAGGCGCAACCTACAGACCGAGGAGGGTCGAATGAGCATTAAGTCGAACGCCTTCGGTCGGGTCGAGCTGACGGGCGATGACGCGAAGAAGTTTCGCAACCAGGCGACTTACGGGCGCGCGAAGCCCGCGGCCAAGGAGGCCGTGGCGCGCGGTGTTGTCATGTCGCGCAGCCTCAAGGACGGTGGTTCGGTACGGTTCAAGCTGAAGCCCTCCAGCTAACTTGATCTAATCGACCTTGCTCAGGTCCACGAACATGACCGGCTCCTCACGATCCCTATTCGCCTGCGTGTCGAGCATCGTGAAGCCGCATTTCTCGTAAAACTTCACCGCGTTCCTTTTCGAATCGACGATGACGAACCGGCACCCGACGGATCGGGAGACCTCGTGCTTGGCGATTCCGAGCGCTAGATCGACCAGCTGCCGTCCCAGACCTTCATTCTGGACGGACTTGTCGACAGCCAGCCTCGCGATCTTAACGGCGGGATATTGCCGGTAGCGATAATCCAGGTCCGCGATCAGGCTTTCGTCATCCCCGGTGACGACTTCCCCGCACACCAGGGTTATGTAGCCTAGAACCTTCTGAGGTTCAGGCCGGGAAGGCCGCATATGTCCGTCCGAGGCTTTGCCGCTCGTACTCCAGGGAGTGCTTCTGAAGGAACGTCTTCAACGGCGTGAAAGCCGGGTCACCCAGGCTCATTCCAGTGAGGCGATCCCCCGGCCGGATGAGGCGAACGTCAAGGTCGAGGTCTTCTGCCATGCCGCCGCTATTCCAGGTTGCCCGCAGCTTAAGGCCTCCTGCGTGAATTTCACGCGATTTCGGCAGGTCTCGTCGACCTCCACGCCACCGCCATTGCCCCGTCTCACCCGTCAGGGCCAATCCTCCCGCTTCTGCTGAATTGACCCGATGCCGCGCCCACGCCGCCCCGCCTAATCCGGAGGGACCGACCGGGAGCCTCTCCCCCGGTCGGTACCTATTGCGGGCGGCGGAGCGGCGAGGAGCGCACTATGGACAGCGAGACACCTTCGGCGCCGGCCCTGCCCGAGCTCGACTTCACCGAGCCGCCAGAGGGCTCCGACCGCCGTTCCTTCATGGTGCGAAGCGCGATGGCCACCGCGATCGCGGTGCTGACCGGACGCCCGGTCGCCGCTTTCGCGGCAACGCCCGCCCAGCCGCCGATCGGCGCCGGCCCGGTCGATCCCAAGCTCGACGTGGTCAAGCGCTCCAAGGGGCCGGTGATGACCCTCGTGGACGAATTCTACAAGGTCGGCCCCGGCCCCTCCTCGTCGCACACGATCGGGCCGATGCGGATCACCTACGATTTCTATCAGCGCGCGGCCAAGCTGCCCGCCGACGTGCTCGCCCAGGCGACCGCGCTCAAGGTCCATCTGTTCGGGAGCCTCAGCGCCACCGGCAAGGGCCACGGCACCGAGCGGGCGGCGCTTGCGGGCCTCGCCGGCTATGAGCCCGCGACCATCGACCCGGCCGTCCTCGACGATCTCGCCGCGCACCCGGACAAGGTCTTCCCTGTGAAGCTCGGCGCCAAGACGATCAACGTCTCCCTCGCCGACATCATCTACGACGCGCCCAAGGGCGAATTCCACCACCCGAACACGATGACGGCGAAGCTGCTCGCCGGCGACAAGGTGCTTCTGGAGCAGGAATATTATTCGGTCGGCGGCGGCTTCATCGAGTGGAAGGGCTATCAGCCGCCGAAGAAGAACCCGCCCAAATACCCATACGAAACGATGGCCGAGGTGCTCGCCTTCACCAAGCGGGACAATATCAGCCTAGCCCAGCTTGCAATGGCGAACGAGACGTCGATCTCCGGCCGGAGCGAGGCGGAGATCAACGCCTTCCTCGACAAGATATTGGGCGCGATGCGGGCGACGGTGAAGACCGGCCTCGAAGCGCCGCAGGGCGTGCTGCCCGGGCCGATCAAGCTCAAGACCAAGGCCGGCGACGTCTATCGAAGCGCGCTGAAGGAAGAGCTGCCCGCACGGAAGGGAATCGGCCTCGTCTCGGCGGCAGCGCTGGCGGGATCGGAGGAGAATGCCCGCGGACACCTCGTCATCACCGCCCCCACCGGCGGCTCGGCGGGGGTGATGCCGGCGATCATCTATTCCCTGGGCGCGGAAGGCGCGAAGATGTCGGACCAGAAGCAGCGGGAGGCACTGCTCGCCGCCGCCGTGGTCGGATATCTCTGCAAGCACAACGCCACTTTGTCGGCGGCGGAGGGCGGGTGCCAGGCCGAGATAGGGGTCGCCTCTGCGATGGGCGCGGCCGCGATCGCCCAGGCGAGCGACGCTCCCCCGCAGGTTGCCGCCAATGCGGCGGGCGCGGCTCTGGAGCACCATCTCGGAATGACCTGCGATCCGGTCGCGGGCTTCGTCCAGATCCCCTGCATCGAACGCTGCGCGTTCGGGGCGGTCAAAGCGTGGACCGGATACCTCATCGCCAAGAACGAGATCCCCGCGAACCGGCGGGTCGACGTCGATTCCGTGGTCACGGCGATGGCGCAGACCGCCAGGGACATGAACCCCAAGTATAAGGAGACGTCGGAAGCGGGCCTCGCGCAATCCCTCGTCCTGTGCTGAGGCCGCGATGGCCAATGGCGACCGCGCGCGACAGGGGGCGATGGGGGCGCTGGTAGCGGCCTGGCTGATCACGTCCGTTTATTATTTCTACCAATATGTCATGCGCTCCTCGCCTTCGGTGATGATGCCGCAATTGACCGACGCGTTCGGGATGAGCGCGGTCGGACTCGCCTCGCTCCTCGGGCTTTTCTACTACGGCTACGCCCCCTTCAGCCTGGTCGCGGGCGTGGCGATGGACCAATTGGGGCCGCGCAAGGTGGTGCCGCTCGGCGCCGCCATGGTGGGCGTCGGAGCTTTGCTGTTCGCGAGCGGGGACCCGACGCTGGCCGCAATCGGCCGCTTCATCCAGGGCGCGGCGGGCGTCTTCGCCTTGATCGGCGCGGTCTATATCGCCACCACCTATTTCCCAGCCTCGCGCGCTGCGACCCTGATCGGGGTGACCCAGATGTTCGGAATGGCGGGCGGGTCGGCCGGTCAGTTCGTCGTCGGGCCGATGATCGGCGGCGGCGTGGCGTGGAGCTTCTTCTGGCTTGCGATGGGCGTCGCCGGCTTCCCGATCGCGATCCTCCTGATGGTGCTGATGCCGAAGCGCGAGGCCCCGCCCGCCGTCCTGGCCGGGCAGCCGGGGCGGATGGCGCAGGCGGCAAGGGCGATGGGCGCTGTGTTCATCAACCCGCAGTCGATCCTCTGCGGCCTGATCTCCGGCCTGATGTTCATCCCGACGACCATCTTCGACATGGTCTGGGGGGTACGCTTCCTCGAGGAGGCGCATAACGTCCCCTATTCGATCGCCGTGCTCCGCTCGGCCTCGGTGCCGCTCGGCTGGATCATCGGCTGTCCACTGATGGGCTTCGTGTCGGACCGGCTGGGGCGGCGGAAGCCGGTGATCGTCGTCGCCGCGACGGTGCTGCTCGGGACGATGGCCTTCATCCTCTACGGGCCCCCGGGCGTGTTCCCGCCCTTCACTCTGGGCCTGATCGCCGGGATCGCCTCGGGCGCGGCGATGCTGCCCTACACCGTCATCAAGGAAGCCAACCGGCCCGAGCATGGCGGGACGGCGACCGGCGTCATCAACTTCGTCAACTTCTCGCTGTCCGCTCTGCTCGGGCCGGTCTTCGCGGGGCTCCTCACCCGGGTCAGCGCAGGCGGCGAGCGGACGCTCGACCATTATCAGGACGCGTTCCAGCCGCTGATCGGCGGAATCGCGCTGGCGATCCTTCTGGCCCTGTTCCTGCGCGAGACCGGACCCGCCGCCCGCGCCGCCCCACCACCGCCGCTGCCCCAGCCGAACCCAGGGAGACTCTGATGAACACGAGGATGGAATGGCGCTCGCCCGAAACCCATGACGATGCATGGGCCGGG
>VBAE01000068.1 GCA_005882415.1 Alphaproteobacteria bacterium
GATGACCTAGAAGCCTGCATGGCGGCTGCACCTACCCGTCATTCCGGCGAAAGCCGGAATCCATGAACACAGGTCATCGCGAACTCGACGCGATCCGTGTTCATGGATCCCGGGTCAAGCCCGGGATGACGGCCGGGACGGCCGTCAGTACACGCGCGCCTTGGGTTTGATGTACTGGATGTCGTCGCTGAGCGTGTAGTCGTGGACCGGGCGGTAATCGATGCGGACCGAGCCGCCCTTGCCGCCCGAGCCGTCGAACCAGCTGATCGTATGCTTCATCCAGTTGGCGTCGTCGCGGGTGGGATAATCCTCGTGCATATGGGCGCCGCGGCTTTCCTTGCGGTTGGACGCGGAGTGCATCGTCACGACCGCCTGGGCGATGAGATTGTCGAGCTCGAGCGTCTCGATGAGGTCGGTGTTCCAGACCAGGCTCCGGTCGGTCACACGGATGTCGGCCATCTCGCGGTAGACCGCGTCGATCCGCTCGACGCCTTCCGACAAGGTCTTCTCGGTCCGGAAGACGGCGCAGTCGGCCTGCATGGTCCGCTGCATGCGGTTGCGGATTTCCGAGGTCGGGCTGGAGCCCTTGGAGAAGCGGAAATGGTCGAGCCGGGACAAAGCGAGGTCGTCCGAGCCCTTGGCCAACGCCGGGAGCGGACGGCCCGGCTTCAAGATCTCGCCGACCCGGTGGCCGACGGCGCGGCCGAAGACGACGAGGTCGATCAGGCTGTTCGAGCCCAGGCGGTTGGCGCCGTGCACCGAGACGCAGGCCGCCTCGCCGACCGCGAACAGGCCGGGGACGACGCTGTCCGGATTGCCGTCCTTCAGGGTGACGACCTCGCCATGATAATTGGTCGGGATCCCGCCCATATTGTAGTGGACCGTCGGCACCACCGGCAGCGGCTGGCGGGTCAAATCGACGCCGGCGAAAATCTTGCCGGTCTCGGTGATTCCAGGAAGCCGCTCGGCCAGGATTTCCGGTGCGATATGGTCTAAGTGCAAGAAAATATGATCTTTTTCTGCGCCGACTCCCCGGCCTTCACGGATCTCCATCGCCATCGAGCGTGAGACGACGTCGCGGCTTGCAAGGTCCTTTGCGGACGGGGCGTAGCGCTCCATGAAGCGCTCGCCTTCCGAATTGGTGAGATAGCCCCCCTCCCCGCGCGCCCCTTCCGTGATCAGCACCCCGGCGCCGTAAATGCCGGTCGGGTGGAACTGGACGAACTCCATGTCCTGCAAGGGCAAGCCGGCGCGGAGCACCATCGCATTGCCGTCGCCGGTGCAGGTGTGGGCCGAGGTCGCGGAGAAATAAGCGCGGCCGTAGCCACCGGTCGCGAGCACGACGGCATGGGCGCGGAAGCGGCGGATCGCCCCCGTCTCCATCTCGAGCGCGATCACGCCGCGGCACTCGCCGCCTTCCATGATCAGGTCGATCGCGAAAAACTCGATGAAGAAGTCGGCGTCATATTTGAGGCTCTGCTGGTAGAGCGCGTGGAGCATCGCATGGCCGGTGCGGTCGGCGGCGGCGCAGGTGCGCTGGGCGGGCGGCCCCTCGCCCATATTCTGCATCATGCCCCCAAAGGCGCGCTGGTAGATCCGCCCCTCATTGGTGCGCGAGAAGGGCACCCCGGCATGCTCGAGCTCGTACACCGCCGCCGGCGCCTCCCGGACCAGATATTCGATCGCGTCCTGGTCGCCGAGCCAGTCGGAGCCCTTCACCGTATCGTACATGTGCCAGGTCCAGTGGTCCGGCCCCATATTGCCGAGCGACGCGGCAATCCCGCCCACCGGCGCCGACGACGACGACGTCGTACACATGGTCGATGATCTGATAGGCCTGGCTGCTCATGAGGTTCCCCAAAAAGTGGTACTTTTAGGGGGCCCCGAAAAGCTCCCCACAAAGTGGTACTGTGCGGGGGCCCCGAAGGTTTCCCCACGAAGTGGTACTTCGTCGGGGCCCGGGAGGAGAGCCGCCCGCGCGGCGGTTTCGACTTGGCCGCGCTTTTAGGCCGAAGGCGGGGGGATGCAAGGGTGGGGGTGGCTTGGTTCGCGCGGAGACGCGGAGGCGCGGAGCACATCAAGAAGGTGAGACTCGGTTTGATGGTCGAGAGGTCGAAGGCTGGGCCTGTCTCCGGTTCCGGTACCAAGCTAAATCGATGCTTTGCGTTTCACGGGCCCGCTCTCACCTCGCGCAGCGCCTGGGCTACGGTCAAGCACTCGACGCGGTGCCCCAACCTGAGTGCCCCCCTTAGATCGGGAACTCCAACCTCATCATCGAAGACAAGCATGATCGGACGCGCCGCGCCGGTCGCGCGATGACCTTCGCCGTGCATCTCGCGAAATCGCTTGCTCCGTCCGCGGGTGACCTCAATAGCCCACGTCTCCCGGCCCCAATCGAGAATTAGATCGATCTCGCCGGGGTTTGCCTCCCAGACTGTCGCCTTAACTCCAGGGCCCGCAGCGCGAATGAGGCTGCTGACGACGAAGCCTTCCCAACTTTTGTCGCGCTGCTGCCAGAAGCGGTTAACCTGCGCTGGGCCCGTCCCGCTAGGACCGCTATGGTACATCCGATCGTCCCATGCCAACAATCGATGCAGAAGACCTGGGTCCGTGAGGTAGAGCTTATAGCCTTCTCCCCGTTCGCAACCCGGTTCGCTCCAGCGTGGAAGCCGATAGAGCAAATCCTGCTGCTCGCTTACTGTGACAAGGCGATCAAAAGCGTCGCGGCGCATCCGACTTCGCTTTTGTATACCGTGAGACCACTCGGCATGCGATCGCGCAAGCTCCGCCCAAAGATCCGGTCCCTCCATGCCGGTCGGCAAGTCGTCGAACAGCGCAGGCAGTTGAGGCAGCACTTGATCGCCGATCCATTCCGCCGCTCGGTCATAGGTCGGCGCCTGTAGCGCCGGCAGATAACGGCCCCGGCGGCGAAGGTCGGCAAGAGCGAAGCGAAACCGTGGGTCCTCGACCTCGCGGAGTCCGCCGACTGCCACAGCGATTGCCTCCTCCGGCAGGAGATCGTGGGCCTCAACAAGACGGATTTCGGGGACGATGATCATCAGCGCGACAGGTCCAGAACCACCACTTGGACACGGCGAGCCCTAACTGCCGGATGCTCTTCGAGCGCGATCCGCAACTCGGTCGCCGTAGTCGGTTTCGTCTCCCCGCCGCGCCGTGCCGGAACAGGATATTCTGCCCCGAACCAAAAGGCGAGGAACAAGCCTTGTCCATCCGCCTGCCAGTGGCTGGTATAGAATGCCTCCAGTTGGTCATCGATTGCAGTCCACAAGCTCGGGTGCTGTTGGCGCTTGGCCTCCACCGGCAGCAGTAGTGCGCCATGCTGAAACACAATGTCGGCGCGTTTGCCTTGCGGCATATCAGCCTCGTCAGCGGGATAGATCATGAGGGGCGCGAGGTGGCCGCGTAAAAGCGCCACCACTCGGTCCCGACATTCGTTTTCAGTACGCGGCTTGCCGTCATCGCTCCAGAACAGGTCCACCTCGTCCTCTGAGCTTCCGCGCAGCCGGCGGCTCAATTCCTCCAACTCCTCGACCACAATCGCGCGCAGGTCGGCGACGCTGGCAGGCGGACCCGCGTCGAGCACCGCCTTGATCTGATCCAGCGTGGGCGGAGTATAGCCTTCGTCCGCCTGCTTCTGTCGCTGCTCAGCCGCGACAGCCCGCAGCGCCCAGGTGTAGCCGTCTTCGGGGGCATCACGTAGTGCGGCGAGCGCCTTCACCGCCTCGGGCGACACATCGTTGCCGAGGCGGGTAATTAGCGCCCGGATGTGCTCGCTGGCATCCCACGGGTTTGTGTTGCCGGTCGTAACGTCGGTCGGGCGTCCGGTGGCCGGCCACGCCGCGCGGAAGGTCGCGATCATCCAGGCGAGCTGGTTGGTCGATAGGAAGGTTGGCGAACCCTCGCCATCGTCGTGGAAGCGCGAGCCCCCAATGCGCCCGCGAAGGTGCCAGAGCAGCTCGGGCTCAATCGCATTGTCGAGTCGCGCCCGCGCCGTCTCGAAGTCGACGATCAGCGCGACGGCTTCCCAATTGCGCCGACGCTCGTCGTGTAGCTTCTTCCCCTGCCGGTCGGCCAGCAGCAGGCGAAGCGCGTCGCGACGGTTGGAGCGGATCAGCCGGTCCGTCATCTCGACCTCCGCCTCGGCCGACATGTCGGGGAAGCGGGTTAGCCAGTCTTCAGCCAGATCGGCGCCCAGCCCGCCGTCATCCCCGCGCATGATCGCCCAAAGCCGGTTGACGTGCTGCGTGCGGCGACGCAGCTGCGGCTCGACATAGAGCCGCACCACTCTTGTCCATTTCCCTCGTCGCTTGAGCTCGGCCTCAAGCAGCGGCCCGAGTCCTTTCAGGCCGGCTTGGTCATCGATCATACGATGCCAGCATTCAAAGAGCCCTGCTGCCAAACGCTCGCTGCTTAGCCCATCGAATGGCAGCTTCCTGGTCCGAACCCTCTCGGCGAGGGCTGCGACGATGATGTCACCCGCAGACCAAGCCTTCGACTCGGCGAAGCTGCGCGCGATCTCGGCCGCGCGAGGGCGAGGCGGCCGGGCTTGGAGGAACGCCTCGAACCCCTCGCGCGCTGCCGCTGCCACCTCCTCCCCCAGCCACTCCGCGACCCGCTCATGCGCAGGCAAGCCATCGCCGATGTCTTGAAAACGTTTAAGATATGCCTGGGCAGGGGCGAGGATCAGGCCGTATTCGCCTGCCCGTACGCACTCGATCTTAGCGAGGAACTCGCGGCGATGCTCAGCATGCTTGGCCGTCCGCTTCGCGTCCCGTTCGCGCGCCCGTTCCTCCTGCTTGCGCTCCCAGTCAGGCACAGGCCGTTCGGCTTGGGCTTCGATCCACGCGAGGACTTCGGGCTGGCCGGCGGCAAAACGCATGGCGGCCTCGCGAAGCGGTCGCCCCTCCTCGCCCCAGG
>VBAE01000125.1:0-4829 GCA_005882415.1 Alphaproteobacteria bacterium
CCTCGAAATTGTCCCACAATACGGCGCCGTCGAAATCGGCGACGATTGTGTCGACGCCTTCGTTGGCGCTCTCGAAAAGGATGTCGGAGGCGTCGATGACATAGGTGTCGTTGCCGATCCCGCCCGCCAGCGTGTCCTGGCCGAGGCCGCCGATCAGCGTATCGTTGCCGGCCAGCCCCTGGAGGACGTTGCCCGCGTCGTTGCCGGTCATCACGTTGTTGAGCTCGTTGCCCAGCGCCGCGAGCGTACCCGTGCCGTCCATCGTCAGATTCTCGATATTGGCGCCGAGATTCCAGTCGATCCAGGTGCGGACGGTGTCGGTGCCTTCGCCGGCGATCTCGATCGTCAGGTCGTTGTCGTTGTCGATCCAATAGATATCGTTGCCGAGGCCGCCGGTCATCGTGTCGGCGCCGGCCGCACCTGAGAGCGTGTTGTTGCCGGAGTTGCCGATCAGGATGTTGTCGAGCGCGTTGCCGACGCCGGTGGTGGCGGCTGTTCCGGTCAGCACCAATTTCTCGATATTGGGCGAGATGGTGAAGGAGATCGCCGAGTAGACGACATCGAAGCCGCCCATCGGGCTGGTCTCGGTGACCCGGTCGCCCAGGTCTGAGACGATGTAGGTGTCGTCCCCGGCGCCGCCGAACATCGAGTCCGCCCCTGCCCCGCCGTCGAGCAGATTGTTGCCGCCATTGCCGTTCAGAATGTTGGCGAAGGCGTTTCCGGTGCCGGAGATATTGCCGGTGCCGATCTGGGTCAGGATCTCGAGATTGGCGCCGAGCGTATAGTCGATGCTGCTCTGCACCGTGTCGCTGCCCGCACCCGCGGCTTCGGTGACGATGTCGGCCGCGTCGTCGACGACATAGGTGTCGTTGCCGATCCCGCCCGCCATATTGTCGGCCCCGGCGCCGCCGTTCAGAGTGTCGTTGCCGGCATTGCCGGTGAGCAGGTTGGCGGCCGCGTTAGTTGATCCACGCCTGAACGGTGTCCGTGCCCTGGCCGGAGAGCTCGACGACCACGTCCCCGGCATCATCGACCCAATAGATGTCGTTCCCGAGCCCGGCCGACATCGAATCCGCGCCCGCGCCGCCCGACAGGGTGTTGTTGCCGCTATTGCCGACCAGCACGTTATTGAGCGCATTGCCGACCCCGGTGATATTCCCGGTCCCGGTCAGGGTCAGCCGCTCGACATTGGCGCCGAGGCCGTAGGAGACCGAGGCGAGGACGATGTCGTTGCCGCCGTTCGCCGCCTCGTTCGCCTTGTCGCCGGCATTGTCGACGACATAGGTGTCGTCGCCGAGGCCGCCGTTCATCACGTCCGCGCCGGCGCCGCCGTCGAGGATGTTCTTGCCTGCGTTGCCGTTGATGAGATTGACAATCGCATTGCCGGTGCCGTTGAGGTTGCCGCTGCCGGTCAGGGTCAGATTCTCGACATTGTCGGAGAGGGTGTAGCTGACCGAGGCGTTGACCGTGTCGATCCCCTCGCCCGCGGCTTCCACCACCGCGTCGCCGGCATCCGAGACGTTGAACACGTCGTTGCCGATCCCGCCGACCAGGGTGTCGATCCCCGCGCCACCGGTGAGGGTGTCGTTGCCCTCGCCGCCGACCAGCTTGTCGATGCCCGCGAGCCGACGTTGATCGTGTCGGCGCCCGCCGTCGTCTCGACCAGGCTCACCATCACGCTGGCCGTGCTGCCTCCGTTCGACGCGTCGAGCGCTTCGTAGGTGAAGGCTTCGTAGCCGTTCGCGGCCGGATCGAGCGCGGTATAGTTGACGAAGTCGTTGTCGTTGGTGACGGGTCCGGCCTCATTGTCGTAGCCGACGCCGTTCAGGGTCAGCGGCGTGCCGTCCGGGTCGTAATCGTTCGACAGGAGGTAGGCGACCGGGATGGTGATGGTCGATCCGTGGGAGACGATGATCGTCTCGCCTGTCATCACCGGCGGCGCATTCTCGTCGGTGACGATGGTCCCGATTCCGGTGCCGTCCACGATCTTGGCGCCCGAGACGCTGACCAGCTGCACCGAGAAAGTCTCGGTCGGCTCGGGCGTCAGGTCGCCGTTGATCGTGATGGTGATCGTCTTCGACTGCTCGCCGGCGGCGAACTGGACGAAGGAGGCCTTGCCCTCATAGTCGCTGCCCGCGGTCGCGGTTCCGTCGACGGTCTGGTAGCCGACCGTCACCGGGCCCACCGCGGGGGCGTTCAGGGAGATGGTGAAGGTCATCGTCTTGGTGCCCGAATTGCCCTCGGTCACCTGCGCATCGCCGATCGACACGCCGAGATCGTCGTTGAGGATCGTGCCGGTCGCGTTGCCGTCGCCGATCGCCATTCCGCTGGCGTTGCTCAGCGTGAAGCTGATGGTCTCGTCGATCTCGTTCACCGCGTCGCCGTTGACGGTGACTTCGACCAGTTTCGACGTCTCGCCGACCGCGAAATTGAGCGTGCCGTTGGTGGCGACATAGTCGGTGCCCGCAGTCGCGGTGCCGTTCGAGGTCGAGTAGGCGACCGAGACCGGGCCCGCGGCGCTGCCGATGATGCTCACGGTAAACACCATCTTGAGGGTGCCGTTGTCGCCTTCGACCAGCGTCGCGTCGGAGACTGCGAGGAAGCTTCCGGTGGTGGTCTGGTCGCTGAACTTCAGCTGCTCGACATTGGTCAGCGTATCGGTGCCGTCGGCGCCGAAGCCGCCCTGGTGACGGACGATGAAGCCGCCCTGCACCGCGGTGATGTCGTACTCGCTCATCTTGCCGGAGAAGACGACGGTATCGATCTCGGTGCCGCCGTCGATCACATCGTTGCCGGCGCCGCCGGTGATGGTGTCGACGAGCGCTCCGCCCTGGATGTTGTCGTTGCCCGAGCCGCCGTTCAGAGTGTCGGCGCCGTCCTGGCCCTTCAGGACGTCGTCGCCATTCTCGCCGAACAAAGTATCGTTCTCGGCACCGCCTTCCAGCGTGTCGTTGCCGTCGCCGCCCCAGAGCGTGTCGGCGCCGAAGCCGCCCAATGCGGAGTCGTTGCCGTCGCCGCCCTTCATCTGGTCGTTGCCGTCATTGCCCTGCAGGCTGTCGTCGCCGGCATCGCCGTTCAGAGTGTCGTCGCCGGTGCCGCCGAGCAGGCTGTCATTGCCGTCGCCGCCGAAGAGCTGGTCGCTGTCGGCGCCGCCGTCGAGCGTATCGTCGCCCATCCAGCCGTAGATATAATCGTTGCCGGCGAGGCCCGTGACATTGTCGTTGCCGCCGACCGAGTAGATCGTGTCGGCCGCCGCGGTGCCGCTCATCACGTCGTTGCCGTCGGTGCCGCGGATCGAAGTCATCGTCTGGTAGAAATCGTTCTGGGTGAAATCCAGGTCGCCGGTGAATGCGACGACGGTGTCGTTGACGTCGAGCTTGCCGTCGTCGTTGATGTCCGCGATCAGCCAGGTGGTGAGGCCGTCGGCGCTGGTGCTGTAGAGCACGTCCGCAAGTCCGTCGCCGGCATGGCCGAGGATGGTCTGCGCGCCGATCGAGGTGCTGAGCGTGCCGAGATGGGCGTCGCCCGCCTGCAGCACGAACACCTTCGAGACGCCGCTCGTCCAGGTCAGCTGGATCTTGTCCATGCCCGCCTGGAAGTCGGTGATCCGCGCCTGCTGGCCAAGCGTCGACTCGTTCCAATTGTGATAGACGATGAAGCGATCGCTTCCGGCACCGCCGGTGACGACATCCTTGCCGCCGACGGTGATCACGTCATTGCCGTTGCCGCCGTCGACGGTGTCGATGCCGGTGCTGCCGTCGATCGTGTCGTCGCCCTCGCCGCCGCTCACCGCGTCGTCGCCGGCACCGCCGTCGATATTGACGTTGCCGTCGCCGCCGGTGATGGTGTCGTTGTCGGCATAGCCGCGAAGCGTGTCGTTGCCGACGCCGCCGTCTAGTTGGTCGTTGCCCTCGTCGCCGGAGATATTGTCGTTGCCGTCGCCGCCGACGACGACGTCGTTGCCGAGGCCGCCGTTGATATAGTCGGCGCCGAGCCCGCCGATCAGCGTATCGACGCCGTCGCCGCCATAGAGCTGGTCGTCGCCGTCGCCGCCGTCGAGGGTGTCGTCGCCCGCGCCGCCGTAAAGCTGGTCGGTGAACACCCCCGTGCCGCCACTCAGATTGTCGTTGCCGGCCTCGCCGAAGAGCTGGTCGCCGTCGGCGCCGCCGTTCAAGTTATCGTTACCGTCGCCGCCGTAGAGGAAGTCGCCCGCCGCATCGCCGGTCAGCGTGTCGTCGCCGCCCATGCCGTAGAAGGTGTCGACTCCGGCGGTGCCCGTCATCACGTCGGCGCCGGCCCCGCCGCGCTGGACCTTGAAGGTGCCGGCGACGAAATCGTCCATCCCAAAAGCGATGTTACCGTCGAAGTTGATCACGAGGTCGTTCGAGTCGAGCTTGCCGTCGTCGTTGACGTCGACGATCAGCTGGGTGTGGCCCGCGCCGTCGGTCGAGTAGAAGACGTCGGCGAGCGTGTCGCCCGCATTGCCGAGCAGGGTCTGCGATCCCGCGGTGGTGCTGAGCGGGCCGAAATGCTGGTCGCCGCTATTCAGCACCCACTGCTTCACCGCGCCGCTCGTCCAGGCCAGCTCGACCGAGTCGGCGCCGTGCACGAAGTCGGTGACCCGGGCCTGCGCCGCAAAGTTCGACGCGTTGTAATTGTGGGTGAAGACGAAGCGGTCGGAGCCTGCGCCGCCGGTGATTGTGTCGCCATTGCCGGCCTGGATGACGTCGTTGCCGATGCCGCCATCGACAATGTCGTTGCCGGTCTGGCCCTCGAGCGTGTCGTCGCCCTCGCCGCCCATGATCGTGTCGTTGCCCGCCCCGCCGTAG
>VBAE01000125.1:5046-6272 GCA_005882415.1 Alphaproteobacteria bacterium
CGATCAGCGTGTCGTTGCCCTCGCCGCCCTGCAGCGTGTCGCCGCCGAGGCCGCCGTCGAGCGTGTCGTCGCCCGCCTGGCCCCAGAGAGTGTCGTTGCCGTCGAGGCCGCTCAGCTGATCGTTGCCGCCGACTCCGTAGATGGTGTCGGCGCCCGTATCGCCGGCGATCACGTCGTTGCCCTCGGTGCCGCGAAGCACGGTGAAGGTTCCGGCGACGAAGTCGGCGGTGGTGAAGTCGATCGCCCCGTCGAAGCTGATCACGGTGTCGCCGGCGTCGAGCTTGCCGTCGTCGTTGACGTCGACGATGAGCTGCGTCTTCGTTCCGTCGGCGGACTTCGAGTAGAAGATGTCGGACAGACTGTCGCCGCCATTGCCGAGGGTCATTCCGAGCGCCAGCGTGCCGAACGCCTTGTCGCCCGAGTTGAACACCCAGGTCCGAACCGCGCCGCTCGACCAGGTGATCGAGAGGCTGTCGGTGCCCTGCTGATAGTCGGTGATCCGCGCCTGATCGGCGAACACCGACTGATAGTAATTGTGGTAGAAGACGAGCTTGTCGGCGCCCGCGCCGCCGGTGACGACGTCGCCTTGGCTGACATCGATCGAGTCGTTGCCCGCGCCGCCGTCGATCGTGTCGGCGCCCGCATTCCCCTCGATCTTGTCGTCGCCGTCGCCGCCGTTGATCGTGTCGTTGCCGTCGGCGCCGGTGAGGGTGTCGATGCCGTCATTGCCGTTCAGGACGTCGTCGCCGGCCTCGCCGCGCAGCGTGTCGTTGCCGATCCCGCCGCTGAGCTGGTCGGCTTCGGTGCCGCCGTAGATATTGTCGTTGCCGTCGCCGCCGTTCAGCACGTCCGCCCCGGCCTCGCCGTCGAGCGTGTCGTTGCCGAGGCCGCCGTTCAGGCTGTCGGTGCCGTCCCCGCCCTTCAAGTTATCGTCGCCGTCGTCGCCGTTCAGCATATCGTTGCCGATGCCGCCGTTCATCGTGTCGTTATTGTCGCCGCCGTTCAGCACGTCGTCGCCGGCGTCGCCGTTCAACGTGTCGGTGCCCGCGCCGCCCGACAGATTGTCGTTGTTGTCGCCGCCGTAGAGCGTGTCGTTGCCGGCATCGCCCGACAGCGTGTCGTTGCCGGCCATGCCGTAGAAGGTGTCGGCATTGACGGTGCCCACCATCACGTCGTCGCCGGCGCCGCCGCGGACCACCTTGAAGGTGTCGAAAAAGTCGTCGTAG
>VBAE01000228.1:0-10359 GCA_005882415.1 Alphaproteobacteria bacterium
TCCTGTGGGAACGGCGATGACCATCGTCGCCGCGGTGAAATAGGCGCGCGTATCGACCGAAATTCCGGTCGTGAACATGTGGTGCGCCCAGACCACAAAACCGATTACGCCAATCGCGATCATCGCATAGGCCATGCCGAGATAGCCGAAGACCGGCTTCTTCGAGAAGGTCGAGACGACCTGCGAGATCATCCCGAACCCGGGCAGGATCAGGATGTAGACCTCGGGATGGCCGAAAAACCAGAAGAGGTTCAGGAAAAGCAGGGGGTCGCCGCCGCCGGCCGGATCGAAAAAGGTCGTGCCGAAATTGCGATCGGTCAGCAGCATCGTGATCGCCCCGGCGAGGACCGGCAGCGCCAGCAGCAGCAGGAACGCGGTGATCAGGATCGCCCAGACGAAGAGCGGCATCTTGTGCATCGTCATGCCGGGGGCGCGCATGTTGAGAATCGTCGTGATGAAGTTGATCGCACCCATGATCGACGAGGCGCCGGCGAGGTGTAGCGAGAAGATCACCATGTCGACCGAAGGCCCGGGATGCCCGACCGGGCCGGAAAGCGGCGGGTAGACCGTCCATCCGACGCCGGCCCCCTGACCGACCATTGTCGAGCCGACAAGCAGGGCAAATGCCGGGACGAGAAGCCAAAAGCTGACATTGTTCATCCGCGGGAAGGCCATGTCGGGCGCCCCGATCATCAGCGGGACGAACCAGTTGCCGAAGCCGCCGATCATCGCCGGCATGACCATGAAGAAGACCATGATCAGGCCGTGGGCGGTGATCAGAACGTTCCACAAATGCCGCGCCTCGTCGGCGGTGGCGGTGGCGCCGGCCCAGCTCTGCAGGAACTGGACGCCCGGCTCGGCGAGCTCGGTGCGCATCAGGCCTGAGATGGTGCCGCCGATGATCCCCGCGACGATCGCGAAGATCAGGTACAGCGTGCCGATGTCCTTGTGGTTGGTGGACATGAACCAGCGCGCGAAGAAGCCGGGCTTGTGATCCGCATCATGATGGGCGTCGTGCCCCTCATGGGTGTGGAAATGGGCGGCGTTGGCAGTGGTGTCGGTCATCTTAATTGCTTCCGCGTCTGGATTCGGCCGCCCCCTGCGACGAGACCGGCGGAGTCGCCGTCCCGGCAGAGATGTTGGTCGGTTCGGGGCTGGTCTCGGTAGCGCTGCCGCCGGCGGTGTTGCCGCCCGCTTCGGCCGGGGCGGCATTGGTCACCGGCGAATTGGCGGTGGCATCGCCGCTCGCCGGGCGGACGCCCGCCTTGGGCATGGTGCCGCCCTTCGAAGCGACCCAGGCGGCGAACCGTGCCGGCGGCACGACCTCGACCGCGATCGGCATGTAAGCGTGGCGGGCGCCGCACAGCTCGAAGCACTGGCCGTAATAGATGCCGGGGCGGTCGACCTTGAACCAGGTCTCGTTCAGGCGGCCGGGGACCGCGTCCATCTTCGTCCAGAAAGCCGGGACGCCCCAGCTGTGGATCACGTCGCTGGACGTGGTGATCACCTTCACCACCGCGCCGGCGGGGACGACCATCCGCTCGTCGACGGCGAGCAGGCGGGGCTCGCCGCGCTTCTTGGCGTCCGCGTCGGAGAGGCCGTTCGAGATCACCTCGAAATCGCCATTGTCGGGGTAGGAATAGGTCCAATACCATTGGTTGCCGGTGGCCTTGACGGTCAGGTCTGCCTTGGGCGGCGAATATTGGTGGGCGAGCAGCTTGATCGACGGGATCGCGATCGCGACCAGGATCAGCACCGGCACCAGCGTCCAGAGGACCTCCAGCACCGTATTGTGGCTGTTGCGCGACGGGATCGGATTGGCGCCGCGCCGGTAGCGCACGATCACCCAGAGAAGCAGGAGGAGGACCACAAGGGTGATGATCGTGATCAGCGGCATCAGGATCCAATTGTGGAACCATGCCGCCTCGAGCCCGATCGGGGTGACCTGCGGCTGGAAGCGGATCGCGTCGGTCGGCTGGCCGATCACAAGGCCATTCTCGGACAGTCCGCTGATCGAGCTGCTCGCGACGCTTGCATTGCTCGGCGCCTCGTCGCTGACGTTGGCGACGTCGTTATAGTCTTCCGGCTGGGCGGGATGGGCCTGCGAATTGGCGCTGACCGCGTCGATCGGCGCGCCCGTCGGCTTGCCGGCATCGCTTCCCCCGGCCTGGGCAGCGCCGGCCTGGGCCGTGGGCGCAGCCGCGGCGGGAGCCGCCTGCTGGGCGGCGGCGGCCGCGGGCAGCATGCCGAAGGCGGCTGCGTAGGCGGCGATCTTGAGCAGAGTCTTCATCTAAACCCCTTCAAGCGTAGCGCAAGGCTTTTTGGCGGCGCGCTTGATGAGGCGCCGCCGCGGCCCTATTTCGCCTCTACCTTGAGGACCGGAGCCGAACACGCCGAATGACAGATGAGGGCCGCCTCCGCCTCGGCGTCAATATCGACCATGTCGCGACCATCCGCAACGCGCGCGGCGGCGACCATCCCGATCCCGTGCGCGCCGCGCTCGACGCCGCCGAGGCCGGCGCCGACGGCATCACCGCCCATCTTCGCGAGGACCGCCGCCACATCCGCGACGAGGACATCGCCGCTCTGATCGAGCGGCTCACCATCCCGCTGAACCTCGAAATGGCGGCGACCGAGGAGATGCTCGACATCGCGCTTCGCCACCGCCCCCACGCCGCCTGCATCGTCCCGGAGAAGCGCGAGGAGCGCACCACGGAAGGTGGACTCGACGCCGCCGGGCAGGACAATCACCTCCGCCCCTACATCGCGCGGCTGAACGAGGCGAACATCCGGGTCAGCCTGTTCATCGAGCCGGATCCCCGCCAGGTCGACGCCGCCATCCGCCTGAAAGCCCCGGTGGTCGAGTTCCACACCGGCCGCTACGCCCACCTGGAAGGGGAGGCCCGCGCCGCCGAGCTCCGCCGAATCGCCGACGCCGCCGCGCTCGCCCGCAAGAATGGAATCGAGCCCCATGCCGGCCACGGCCTGACCTTCGACAATGTCATCCCGGTCGCCGCAATCCCCCAGATCCGCGAGCTCAACATCGGCCATTTCCTCATTGGCGAGGCGATCTTCACCGGCCTCGGTGCCAGCGTTTCCCGGATGCGGGCCCTGATGGACGAGGCGCGCGGATGATCATCGGCATCGGCTCCGACCTCTGCAACATCGCCCGGATCGAGAAGTCGCTGGAGCGGTTCGGCGAGCGCTTCGTCGCGCGCGTGTTCACCGATATCGAGCGCGCCAAGGCCGAGCGGCGGCCGCTGACCCGCGCCGGCACCTATGCCAAGCGCTTCGCCGCCAAGGAGGCTTTCTCCAAGGCGGTCGGCACCGGCTTCAAGCAGGGCGTGTTCATGCGCGACATCGGGGTGGTCAATCACCCGTCCGGCAAGCCCACGCTTGCGCTGACCGGCGGCGCGCGCCAGAGGCTTGACGACTTGACGCCGCAGGGCCACGCGGCCGAAGTTCATCTGACGATGACCGACGACTATCCATTCGCCCAGGCCTTCGTCATCATTACCGCCATCAAGGCGCAAGGAGCATGACGGTGACCAGCACGGACGACGCTTTGGCCAATGGCGAGCCGCAGGGCGTCCCAACCGGCGTCGATGAGACTCCGCCCGTCCCCGCCAAGAAGCAGACCGACTGGTGGGGCGAGGCCAAGGCGATCTTCTGGCTGATCCTCGCCGTGCTCGCCTTCCACAGCTTCGTCGCCAAGCCCTTCTACATCCCGTCGGAATCGATGATGCCGGGGCTCTTGAAGGGCGACCGGCTGGTGGTGAGCAAATTCCCTTATGGATGGTCGTGGGTGTCGCCCTCCTTCCACGTCCTGCCGCCGCTCCATGGCCGACTGCTCGGCCGCATGCCCGAGCGCGGCGACGTCGTCATCGTCACGCCGAAGGGCCAGACCTCCGACTATATCAAGCGCGTCATCGGCCTTCCCGGCGACACGCTCGAGATGATCGACGGCCAGCTGTTCATCAACGGCAAGGCGGTGAAGCGCGAGCGGCGCGGCGATTCGATGATCCCGGTCGATCCCAACGTCCCTTGCGACGACGCCACCGGCGGCTTCCGCGAGCCCGAGAAGGACGGCAAGACCTATT
Source organism: Alphaproteobacteria bacterium (assembly GCA_005882415.1). Classification (GTDB taxonomy): domain Bacteria; phylum Pseudomonadota; class Alphaproteobacteria; order Sphingomonadales; family Sphingomonadaceae; genus Allosphingosinicella. Next base: position 4,101 of record VBAE01000228.1, read on the forward strand.
GCCGGCTTCCCATCGTCCGCGAGACCCTGCCCAACGGCCGCTCCTATGACACCATCGACCTCGGCCATACCGAGGTGGACGATTTCGCCAAGCAGGTCATCCCCGCCGGCCATGTCTGGCTGATGGGCGACAATCGCGACCGCTCCGCCGACAGCCGGGTTCCGAGCGAAAATCTCGGCCTCGGCGGCCCCGTCCCCTGGGAAAATCTCGGCGGCCGGGCGGAGTTCATCACTTTCTCCTATGACGGCTCCTCATCCTACTGGAACCCGATCAGCTGGTTCTCCGCACTGAGGGGCGGCCGGGCCGGAACCTCCCTCCATCCCGCCGAGGCGAAATGAGCGACACCCCCGCCCCCCATGTCGAGGAGCGGGGCCCGACCGAGCTTCGCGATCCCGTCGTCCGCGAGGAGATGAAGAAGGCCGCCGTCTGGTACGGCATCGGCCTCGCGATCCTCGCCATCGTCTTCCTCGCCCAACCGCTTCTTCTGATCCTTGCCGGCGTGGTGCTGGCCTCGATGCTGGACGGCGGCACCCGCCTTTTGGGCCGGGTGCTTCCGATCGGCCGCGGCTGGCGGCTTGCGATCGTCACCCTCGCCGCAGTCGCCTTCATCGCCTGGACGCTCTATTTCGCCGGCACCGAGCTCATTGGGCAAGCGGAACGCCTGCGCGAAGTCGTCACCGCCCAGATCGACCGGGTCCTCGCCTGGGGCAACCAGCTCGGAATCGTCCAGGGCGGGGTCAAGGTCGACCAGTTGAGCGGCCAATTGATGGGCACGCTCGGGCGGCTCGGCTCTGCCGTCTCCAGCGCTCTCGGCGCGGTGACCAGCGTCGTGATGATCCTGGTCATCGGCATTTTCATCGCCGTCGAGCCGCGCCTCTACCAACGCGGAATCGCCTGGATGCTGCCGATGCGCAACCGGGACCATTTCTACGACACCGCCGCGTCGATGGGCTTCACGCTTCGCCGGCTGATGGCGGGTCGCCTGATCGGAATGGCGGTAGAAGGGGTCGGAACCTGGCTGTTGCTGCTCGCCGGGGGCGTGCCGATGGCGACTTTGCTCGGTATCCTGACCGGCCTGCTCGCCTTCGTCCCCAATATCGGGGCGATCGTGTCGGGCGTGCTGATCGTGCTCGCGGGCTTCAGCGTCAGCGTCAATTCGGGCCTTTGGGCGATCGCGGTCTACTTCATCGTCCAGACCGTCGACGGCTATCTGATCGTGCCTTACGTCGCCAGGAAGACCGTCGACCTCGCCCCCGCTCTGGTGCTGAGCGCGCAGCTCCTGTTCGGGGCGCTGTTCGGGATCATGGGCCTGATGCTCGCCGACCCGATCGTCGCGATGATCAAGGTCGCGCTCGAGAAGCAGTCGGGCGGCGGCAAGCCCTCCGGCCCGGCCACCGCCCTCCCCGAAACGTAACGCCTATCAGCGGCCCGGAGGCGCCTCGGCTCCGCCCTGCTGCTGCTGCATCATCTGCTGCTGCATCTGTTGCTGCTGCATCATCATCGCCCGCACCTGCGCCTCGGGCAGGAATTCGAGCAGGGTAACCTCGAACAGCAGCGGCGTGTTCGGCGGAATCTTAGGCGGCGATCCGGCCTCGCCATAAGCGAGCTTGGCGGGCAGGCGGAAGCTGTAGGTCGCGCCCTTGTTCATCAGCTGCACGCCCTCGGTGAAGCCGGGGATCATCGCGCCGGGCGCAAGCGACATCGGCATCGGCTGCTTGCCGATCGAGGTGTCGAACACGGTCCCATCCTCGAGCTTGCCGGTATAATCGACCAGGGCGACGTCGGTCGCGGTCGGCCGCGGACCCTCGCCCGCCTTGACGATTCGGTACTGGAGCCCGGTGGGAGTGGTCGTCCAGACGAGGTTGCGGGTCCCCACCCAAGCCAAGGCTGCGGCGAGCGCGACCAGCAAAGCGAGCGCGATCCAGAGCTTCGCGACCGCGCCCTTCTTGATCGGATGGAGCGGAACTGCGGTGACGGACATAGAACGGGCTCCCCGGAAGCCGGATGTGGAAAGGGCGGCGATACATCGCCGCCCTTCAACGAAGCAAGCAGGCCGGTTCCGCGGCAGGCGCGAAACCCGAGCGAGCCTTAGCGGACTCCGTCGCGCTCCAGCCGCTTGCGCTCCAGCTTGCGGGCGCGGCGGATGGCGGCGGCGCGCTCGCGGGCGCGCTTCTCGGACGGCTTCTCGTAATGACGGCGCAGCTTCATCTCGCGGTACACGCCCTCGCGCTGGAGCTTCTTCTTGAGCGCCCGCAGGGCCTGGTCGACATTATTGTCGCGAACGATGATCTGCATAAAAGGCGTCACTCTCCGGTTCAAAAGGCGTTGCGCGGCAGGACCTTGGCCCTTGCCCTGATGCGTATCGCCGATAGCATAAAAATCGGGTCGTCGCGAGACAGTACCCCGCGCCGTCGCGGGCCCCCTAGCAGGGGAGGCACCTCGTTTCAAGAGTGAGAGAGCATCGCGGCACCGCGAATTGCGGCAGATGCTGGCTTGTACAGACAGAATCTGCTAAAAGTGTCTGTACATGCTCAAGCCCATCCCGCCGGCCATCATGACCCTCTACTCCGATCTCCTCCAGCAGGTGGAGACGGCGGCGCAGGGCGGAGCCCTTTACCGGCGGGTGCGCGACGGGATCGAATATCTCTACGCGAAGACGCCGGTCGGCGCCACAAGGGTCGACGTCTTCCTCGGCCGCTCGGACGACCCCGCCGCCCGCGAGCGTGCCGATTCGTTCGTCGCCGGGGCGGCAGCGGCGCGAAGCCGGCGCGAAATCGTGCGCGTCCTGCGCCGGTCCGGATTCGCCTCGCCCTCAGCCGAGGCGGGCCGGTTGATGCACGCGCTCGCGGCCGCAGACCTTTTCGAACGCGGCGCAGTCCTGGTCGGAACCGGCGCCTACCAGCTCCTTGAGGCCTCGGTCGGCTCTTTCCTGCCGTCGGCCACATTGATGACGGGCGATCTCGACATCGCCGCTGCCACCGTCGCGATCCAGGCCGACCCGCCTGAACCTATCCTCGCGATCCTTCGAAGGGCGGACCCCAGCTTCACCGATGTGCCGCAGCTCGACCACAGGGCGCTGCCCTTCCGGTTCCGAGCGTCGAGCGGGTTCCTCGTCGATCTCCTGACTCCGCTCCGGACTCGCGACGATGAAAACCCGGTTGTCCTGAGCGGCCTCGAAGCGGGCGCTTTCCCGGCCCAGTATCTGGCCTGGCTCATACACGGCTCGATCCGGGCCGTGGCACTCTGGGCAGCCGGCGTGCCCGTTCTGGTGCCGCGCCCGGAGCGATATGCCGTCCACAAGCTGATCCTCTCCCAGCGCCGCGCCCATGGCCATGACAAACGTCGGAAGGACCTCGCGCAAGCCGGAGCCCTCATCGCCGCCCTCCAAAGCAACGATCCCTTCGCCCTCGAGGACGCGCTTGAGGATGCGCGGGCGCAGGGGGCGGAGGGGTGGGCGAAGCCGATCGCGCGGTCGCTCGCCGAGCTTGGCCTCGATCTCTAGTCCGCCAAATCCCCGAATTCGGGCTGGGTCTTCGCCAGGCGGGCCTGGATTGCGGCGGTGAGGTCGCCGCTGACGAGGGCGCCGGCGTTCCACATTGCGACGTGGCGCAGGCCCTCTTCCACCGTCCGGCCGCGGCTGTAGTTGAGGCTCATCTTGGCGCCGGCCACTGCAAGGGGCGACTTCGCGGCGATCGTCCGGGCGAGCTCCAGGCCGGCGGCGACCGCCGACTCGCGGTCCGCCTCCACCCGGTTGGCGAGGCCGAGGCGAAGCGCTTCGGCCGCATCCATCCGCCGCCCGGTGTAGGCGAGCTCGCGCACCACGCCTTCCGGAATCAGGTGGGTGAGCCGCTGGAGGGTGCCGAGGTCGGCGGTGATGGCGACGTCCACCTCCGCCACCTGGAAGAAGGCGTCCTCCGCGCAGATCCGGATGTCGCAGGCGCTGGCGAGGTCGACCCCCGCGCCGATGCAGCCGCCATGGACGGCGGCGATCACCGGCGGCCGGGCTGCCTCCACCGCCGAAAAGGCGTCCTGGAGCCAGACTATGTGGCGGAGCCGCGATTCGGCGGCGCGGCCGGGATCGTCGCTCGGCGGGAACTGGCTCGCCGCATATTGGAGGTCCAAGCCGGCGGTGAAGTGGCGGCCGCGCCCTGAGAGCAGGATCGCACGCACCGCCGAATCGCTGCCGAGGCTCCGAAAGGTCTCGCCGACCGCTTCGAACATGTCGCGGTCCATCGCGTTGAACTTGTCCGGACGGGCGAGCTCGACATGGGCGACCCCGCCGTCGCGTGTCACTTCGATCCTGCCGCTTCCCATCGCCCGCATGCTCCCCTTAAGATCGGCTGCGATGACCAGCTTTACCGTCAACGGCCAGCCCGTCCACTACCGCCTGGACCCGGAGACGCCCCTGCTCTGGGCGCTTCGGGATGCGTCGAACCTCACCGGCACCAAATATGGCTGCGGCGCCGGCTGGTGCGGGGCCTGCACCGTCCATGTCGACGGGCGGCCGGTGAAGAGCTGCCTCTTGCCCATCGGCAGGCTCGAGGGGAGCTTCGTCACCACCATCGAAGGGCTCTCGTCCGACCGCTCCCACCCCATTCAGCAGGCCTGGGTGGCGGAGAGCGTTCCCCAATGCGGCTATTGCCAGTCGGGCATGATCATGGCTGCGGCCGCCCTCCTCGCCCGCAACCCGAGCCCGACCGATGCCGATGTCGATGCCGCGATCGACAATATCTGCCGCTGCGGCACCTATCCGCGGATCCGCGAGGCGATTCGCCGCGCCGCCCGCGCCAAGGCCGGGGCCGAGCCGCTCTCCGCCGCGCCTCCGCCCGGCATCGACCCCGCCGACGCCGCCCGCGAAGTCCCCGCGCTCCGCCCGCCGCCGCCGCGCTGAAGCCATTGCGGTTCAGCAACGGCTCATCCAGCTTCCGGCACATGTCGCCTTATCGGGAGGCGGATGGGCCGTCCGGCGTTTTCGGGAGTTTTCGATGCGTAAGGCTTTGACTTCATTATTGCTTGCGGCGGTGGCCCTCACCCCCGTCGCGGCCCAGGCCCAGGATTCGGGCAACAATCGCTACCAGCGCTATCGCGGCGGCGAGAGCAGGAGCGAGACCCGCCAGCAGCGGTCCGAGCAGCGCGCCCAGCGCCGCGAGGAGTCGAGCCAGGCGACCCGCGACTATGACCGCAGCGGCGGCCGCGCCCAGGCCCAAGCGCAGGCGCAGGTCCAGGTGCAGCAGCAGGTGGTGCAGCAGCAGCAGGTGGTCCGCCAGCAGGCGGACCGCAGCGGCGGCCAGCGCCGGTGGAGCGGACGCGGCAACGGCTATCAGCAGCAGGCCGAGCAGCAGCAGGCTCAGCAGCAGCAGACCCAGACGCAGCAGGCCTGGTCCGGGCGCCGCGGTGGCGGAGGCCAGAGCGGCGGCGGCTGGCAGGGCCGCGGCGACAGCTCCGGCTATCAGCGCCAGATCGAGGAGACCCGCGAGGCCTCCCGCCGCAGCGCCGAGGGCCTGAGCCCGCGCTACCAGCAGCAGGCTGAGCGCAACCAGCAGCGTTACGAGCGCGACCGCTACCAGCGCAGCGACCGCAATGGCCGCAACGGCCAGTGGTCCAGCCGCGACAACAACCGCGGCGGCTACGATCGGAACGGGCGCAGCGGCAATTGGGACCGCAACTGGCGCAACGACAATCGCTACGACTGGCAGCGCTACCGCTATGCCAATCGCAGCCTGTTCAGCTCCGGCCGCTATTACGCGCCCTACCGCAACTATCGCTACAACCGCCTGTCGATCGGCCTGATCCTCGGCTCGGCCTTCTACGCCGACCAATATTGGCTTAGCGATCCCTGGCAGTACCGCCTGCCGCCGGCTTATCCCGGCACGCAGTGGGTGCGCTATTATGACGACGTCCTGCTCGTCGACATCTACTCGGGCGAAGTGGTCGATGTGATCTACGACTTCTTCTACTAAGAACGGCAACGAAGCCCGGGGCGCCCGCAAGCGCCCCGGGCTTTTCGCTTGTCAGGAGCGCCGGGCCTCGCGCATGAAAGCGCCAGCCAATCCGGAGGTCCCTCAATGCTCCGCCGCCTGTTCTTCCTCCTCTCCCTGCTCCTCGCAGCGCCGCTCTCGGCCGAGACGATCGTCGTCCATGCCGGACGGCTCGTCACCGACGCGTCGAAACCCGCCTCGGGCCCGTCCACGATCACCATCGTCGACGGCCGGATCACCGCAATCGCGCCCGGCCTGACGCCGGCGCCGGCCGGTGCGCG
>VBAE01000228.1:10419-22787 GCA_005882415.1 Alphaproteobacteria bacterium
CGGGGCCCATAATGCGCTGGTGACGCTCCGCGCCGGCTTCACCACCGTCCGCGACCTGGGCTCCGCGCAGCTCACCGGCTTCGCGCTCCGCCGGGCGACCGCGGAAGGCCTGATCCCCGGCCCCCGGATCCTCTCCGCAGGCCAGGCGCTGTCGGTGATCGGCGGCCATGGCGACGCCTCCGGCTTCCGCCCGGAGGTCAACGAGGCGCTCGACGCCCACAACACCTGCACCGGGCCCGAGCAATGCGCGGCGGTGGTCCGCAACTTCGCCAAACTCGGCGCCGACGTCATCAAGTTCCACGCCACCGGCGGCGTGCTCAGCCAGGGCGACAAGAGCCTCGGCCAGGCCTTCACCGACGAGGAGATGCGGGCGATCGTCTCGACCGCCCATTCGCTCGGCCTCAAGACCGCAGCCCACGCCCATGCCGATGCCGGAATCGCAGCGGCGGTCCGCGCCGGGGTCGATTCGATCGAGCACGGCACCTTCGCGAGCCCGGCCACCATCCAGCTGATGAAGCAGAAGGGTACCGTTCTCGTCCCCACTTTGATGGCCTTCACCGGAATCCGCGACCGCCTCGGCAAGGGCATCTACACGCCGATCGTCGAGGACAAGGTGCGCATGACCCTGAGCGAAGTCGGCAAGGCGGCCCGCCTCGCCCGCGCCGCCGGCGTCCCGGTGATCTTCGGCACCGACGCCGGCGTCTACGAGCATGGCCGCAACGCCGAGGAGCTCGCCCAGCTCGTCGACGTGGTCGGCATGAGCCCGTCCGAGGCGATCGCCGCGGCCACCACCGGCGCCGCCCACCTGCTTGACATGGATCGCGAGATCGGCCTCCTCCAGCATGTCGAGTTCGTGATGGTGCGGGGACATGTCGCGCCATGAGCAGCCGCGCCGCGCCCGATCCCCAGGCCCTCTACCGGATGCAGGTCGGCGCCTGGGTCTCCTCACGGCTCCAGCGCACGCCCAATGCGCTGAAGATCCCGGCCCAGAATCTCGACCTCTACGTCGTCCGCGACTTCCTCAATAAGAAGGAATGCGAGGACCTGATCAGCCGCATCGACATCGACCGGGTGCCCTCCACCATCCTCGCCGAGAGCGAGCAGGACCCGGAGTTCCGGACCAGCGAGAGCTGCAACCTCAACCCCTACGATCCGGTCGTCCGCGCCATCGAGGACAAGATCAACGCGCTGATGGGGATCGACAGGGTCCAGGGCGAGACCGCGCAGGGCCAGCGCTACGCCGTGGGCCAGCAGTTCAAGGCGCATAACGACTTCTTCCACACCAGCCAGCCTTACTGGAAGGAGATGGAGCGGACCGGCGGCCAGCGCACCTGGACCGCGATGATCTTTTTGAACGACGTCGAGAGCGGCGGCCAGACCGCCTTCCCCACGGTCAACGTCAAGGTCACGCCGCGCGCCGGCAACCTCCTCGCCTGGAACAATATGGACAAGTTCGGCATGCCCAACCCGGCGACCTTGCACACCGGAATGCCGGTGCTCGCCGGGACCAAGTATATCATCACCAAATGGTATCGCGAGCGCCCCTGGGCCGCCGTGGCGGGATGAGCAAAAGCGGCCAAGCCGCCGCCCTTGCTCATTGCCGCCTACCGTATTAGACGAATAATACAGTTCCTCGAAAGGACACTCCCTTGAAGCGCACCCTCGCACTGGCGCTCGCCGCCGCCTCGATCCTCGCCACCGCCGCTTCGGCTCAAGTGCCGGCAGCCCCGGCCGCCGCCGCTCCGCAGGGCGAGGATGCCAAGCTCGCCCAGCTCTTCCGCGACAGCGACGAAGCGAGCCTCAAGCGCAATCCGGTCAACGCCCTGTTCCGCGGCGACATGCGCTACGCCGACAAGCTCGGCGACTATATCAGCGACGAATATTTCGCCGCCGAGAAGGCCGCGTCGGAGGCCGACCTTGCCGCACTCGGCCGGATCGACCGCTCCAAGCTCAGCCCGACCGACCGCATCGCCTATGACGTGTTCAAATGGCAGACCGAGGACAGTCTGAAAGGCTTCCAGCCGCAGATCCTGGCGCTGACCGAAGTCACCCCGATCAACCATTTCTCCGGCTTCCACACCTTCTACCCGACCTTCGCCTCGGGCGAGGGCGCGGCGCCGTTCAAGACGGTCAAGGATTATGAGGACAATCTCAGCCGCCACCGCGACTTCGTCACCTATCACGACCGGGCGATCGGCCGTTTCCGCCAGGGCCTGGCGAGCGGGGTGGTCGACACCAAGCTGACGATCCGCAACGTCATCGACCAGCTCAACCTGCAGCTCGCCGAGAAGCCGGAGGATTCGCCTTACTACAAGCCGGTGCTTCACTTCCCGGACAGCTTCTCGGAAGCCGACAAGACAAGGCTTCGCGCCGCCTATCTCGCCTCGATCAACAACGACATCTACCCGGTCTACGCCCGGCTTCGCGACTTCCTCCAGAACGAATATCTGCCCAAGGCGCGGGACGGGGTCGGGCTCCATTATATGAAGGGCGGCGACCTCCTCTATCAGCGGCTGATCGAGAGCACGACGACCCTCCCGCTCAAGGCCGACGAGGTCCACCAGCTCGGCCTCAGCGAGGTCGCCCGGATCCGCACCCAGATGGAGGCGATCAAGAACCAGGTCGGCTTCAAGGGCACGCTCCAGCAATTCTTCGAGCATATCCGGACCGACCCGAAATTCGCCCCGCCGACCCGGGACTGGCTCCGCGACCGCTATTATGAGATCGGCAAGAAGGTCGACGCCCGGGTGCGCGAGCAATTCTCGACCATCCCCAAGACCCCGCTCGAGATTCGCGCGGTCGAGCCGTTCCGGGAGAAGACCGCCGCCGGCGGCTCCTACCAGCAGGGCGCGCCGGACGGATCGCGGCCGGGCATCTTCTACTACAATGCCTACGATCTCCCCTCGCGCACCACGCCGGGGATGGAGACGCTCTACCTCCACGAGGGCATTCCGGGGCACCATTTCCAGATCAGCCTCGCCCAGGAGAATGCCGAGCTCCCCGCCTTCATGCGCTTCGGCGGCAACACCGCTTATGTCGAAGGCTGGGCCCTCTATGCGGAGACTTTGTGGAAAGAGCTCGGCATGGAGACCGACCCCTATCAGCGCTTCGGCGGCCTCGACGACGAGATGCTCCGCGCGATGCGCCTGGTGGTCGACACCGGCATCCATTCCAAAGGCTGGACCCGCGAGCAGGCGATCACCTACATGCTGTCCAACTCCGGCATGGGCAAGACCGACGCTACCTCGGAGGTCGAGCGGTACATCGCCATCCCCAGCCAGGCGCTCGCCTACAAGATCGGCGCGCTCACCATTCTGCGCCTCAAGGCGAAGGCGAAGTCGGAGCTCGGCGCCCGCTTCGACCCGCGCGAGTTCCACGCCCAGGTGCTGATGACCGGATCGCTGCCGATGGCGGTGCTCGAGAAGAAGATCGACGACTGGATCGCGGCGAAGAAGAAGGGCGCCTGATCATGAAGCATGCAATCCTCGCGGCGCTGCTCCTCGGCAGCGCCGCCGCCGCCCCCGTGTCCAGCGCACCGCCCGCCGCAGCAGCCGCCACCAACGCTTCGCAGGCGCTCGCGACCCTGTTCCGCGAGAGCGACGAGGCAAGCCTCCGCCGCAACCCGATCCAGGCGCTCGCCCGCGGCGACATGCGCTATGCGGCGCATCTCGGCGACTCCCTCTCCGACGCCTATTTCGATGCGGAGCGGGCGGCGGCGAAGGCCGACCTTGCGGCGCTCGCGCGCATCGACCGCAAGGCCCTCGATCCCGACGAGCGCGTCGCCTACGACGTGTTCAAGTGGCAGCGCGGGATGGACCTCCGCGGCCTCGAAGGCGGCGTGTTCGCGGCCAGCGTCGTCCGGCCGATCGACCATTTCAACGGCTTCCACACCGGCTTCGCCCAGCTGAGCTCGGGCGAGAGCATCGCGCCCTACAAGAGTGTTGAGGACTATCAGAACGGCCTCAGCCGGATCGACGACTTCGTCCTGAATTCGGACCAAGCCATCGCCCGCATGCGCCAAGGGCTGGCGAGCGGAGTCGTCCAGCCCAAGCTGGTCATGGCCAATGTCGTCGAGCAGCTCGACGCGATGCTCGCCGAAGGCGTCGAAGGCAGCAGCTTCTACCGCCCGATCGCCAACTTCCCGGCCGATATTCCCGCCGCCGACCAAGCGCGGTTCAAGGCCGCCTACACCCAGGCGATCACCGGCAAGATCCGCCCCGCCCTCACCCGCCTGCGGGACTTCATCCGCGACGATTATCTCCCCCACGCCCGCGAAAGCGTCGGCTTGGGCGAGATGAAGGGCGGGCCGGAGCTCTACCGCTACCTCGTCCAGCTCAACACCACGACCGACCTCACGCCTCAGCAGATCCACAAGATCGGCCTCGACGAGGTCACCCGCATCCATTCGGAAATGGAGAAGGTGAAGGCCCAGGTCGGCTTCACCGGGACGCTCCAGCAATTCTTCGAGCACATCCGAACCGACCCCAAGTTCAAGCCGGCGTCGCGCGAGGCACTCCAGCAGGGCTATGTCGCGATCGGCGCGCGGGTCGACCAGGCGCTTCCGAAGCTCTTCTCGACCATCCCGCAGACCAAGCTCGAAATCCGCCCGGTCCCCGCGTTGACCGAGAAGGGCGCCGCCCGCGGCTCCTATATGGGCGGAAGCGCCGACCGCACCCGACCCGGCGTCTTCTACTTCAACGCCTACGATCTCCCCTCGCGCACCACGCCGGGCATGGAGACGCTCTACCTCCACGAAGGCGCGCCGGGGCACCATTTCCAGATCAGCCTCGCCCAGGAGAATGAGGCGCTGCCGAGCTTCATGCGCTTCGGCGGCAACACCGCCTTCGTCGAAGGCTGGGGCCTCTACGCCGAAACGCTCGGGCCGGAGCTCGGCATGTATTCCGATCCGTACCAATATTTCGGCTATCTCGATTCGCAGCTGTTCCGGGCGATCCGGCTGGTCGTCGACACCGGCATCCATTCGCAAGGGTGGACCCGCGACCGGACGATCCAGTACATCCTCGACAACAGCTCGCGCGGCCGCTCCAACGCCACCGCCGAGACCGAGCGCTACATCGCGATGCCGGGCCAGGCGCTCGCCTATAAGATCGGCCAGATGAAGATCGCCGAAGTCCGCGCCCGGGCGGAGAAGGCGCTCGGCGCGCGCTTCGATCCGCGCGAGTTCCACGCCCAGGTGCTGATGACGGGAGCCCTGCCGCTCGCCGTCCTCGACAAGAAGATCGAGGACTGGATCGCGGCGAAGAAGCGGGGCAGCTAGGCTAGTCGGGCGAGGGGTCGCCGATCCACAGCTCGAGCGTTCCCCGGGCAGTGTTCGGGCATTTGCCCAGCCTCGCTACGGCCACCTTCCTTCTAAGGAGGGAACCCGTGTCCCGTGCCAGTCGCGTCGCGCTCTGCAAATCCGCACCATAGCAGTAGCGCACCTCGTTGCGGCCGCTCGCCTGGGGGAGATATTCGGCAAGCTCGACCGTGTAGCCGCTCTCGATCAGCTGCCGGCGCAATTGATCCCCCGCCAATCGATCGCCTTCGAATTGCGGGTAGACGCGCGCCGCTGCCGACTGCTGCTGTCCGCTGTCGCGCACGACCACCTTCACCCAATAATTGCCGTTGGCGAACCGCTGCGGCGGGCCGAGCGCCTGCACCGACGTGCCGCGGTTGATGATGTCGATCGTCGGCGCGTTGGAATTGCTCGAGTTCGGTGGGGCTGCCCGCAGGGTGATATTGGCGCGGGCGCGGTAGACTTGATCCGTTTGGATGGCGTTCATCGCGACTTGCCCGCCGCTTGCAGTCTCCAGGCTGGTCGCACCTCCCGAGCCGATCCAGATCCACCCGGTGTTGCCGCCGGCGAGAACGGTTTCGAGCGCCTTGACGGCCGCCGCATTGTTCCCCGGTTGCCCGGGCGGAGTCTGCTGAATTCGGTCGACGATGCTTTTGGCTATCGCCTGTCTCTGTTCGTCCTCGGCATCTTTTTGCGCCAGCCGCCTGTCTTCAAATTTATGCCCGATGGCCGCCGCTTTGAAGCGTTGTTGATACTGATAAAGCGAGAGGCCGGCGAGGGCGAGACAGAGAATAACGGCGAGCCACACCATCGCTCTTCGAACCGCGCGGTGCCTCCGGCTCCGCTTGATCAGGTCTGCGACGGCGATCCATTCCGATTCCTCCTCCATGGCCGGTTTGCCGTCGGGGGAGAGGAGATAGCGCCTGGCCCGCTCGGGCCTCCGTTCGAAGCGTCCGTACCAGGCCGCGCGCGCGCGAAGGGTCGGGCTGTCCAGCGACGCCCCCGGAGTCTGGGCGGTCACCGCCAGCGAGCGCCAAATCAGCGCATCCGCCGCCTCGTCGCGCAGCCAGCCGCGGCGGGTCGGTGAGCCGATCGTCCGGTCCCAGTTGCGCAAAAGCGATTCGTGGCTGAGGTCGATCCTGAGATCGCCCGCTCCCGGGCCGGTTCTGGTGCAGACGAGGAGATTCGCACCTTCGCCGGAAAAGCGATCGACGATCATGCCAACCGTCCTGGCGTCGAGGCCCGAGGCCGCCACAAGCTCGTCGATGTCGCATGGGCGCCGGATCCCGCGTCCGCCCGCATCGACGTCGATGAGTGACCGGAACAGCCACTCCATCCCCTCGGCGAAACTTTCGCTTTCCTTCCGGCTGGTCTCGGCTTCACGCTCCGCGACCAGGGCGTCGAATATCTGGTTGGCGTGCTGGGAAAGCGCATCGGCCCCGCCGACCTTCTCATAGTCGTCGCGGTTGATCTCCCAGCCGTCCCCGCTTGCCATCTTGCGCTCGGCCATTCGCATCAGCGCGTGCTGAAGCGGCGGCAGCGCGTCCTGCTGCGCCGCCGCGCCCATTCGCAGGCGATCTGCGAGAGCGGGCTCGACGGTACCGCGGAAAAGCTTCGCCGGCTCGACGATGCACTGGAGAAGCCCGAGGTCGTTCAGCGTCGGCAGGAAATATTGGCAGGCGTTGATCACCGCGGTGAGGCCGGGGAATTGGCCGCAATCCCCGATATAGTCGGACCGCATCGTCGTCAGGATGAAGAAGCGGCGCCCGGCCTCGCCTTCGGCAACCCGGCGCATCAGGTCGACCATGACCTGGACCTCGCTGGGCTCGTGCTCGCGCGCCCAGCGGAACGACTCCTCGAACTGGTCGATGAGCAGGACGAACGAGTCGAACCCCGCCGCTTCGACCGCGCGCTCGATGATCTGGTCCGCGTCGCTTGCGAACAGCAAGACCTGCCGCCAGGCGCGCTCGCAATCTTCGGCCGCAGCCCGGCTGCCCTCCGGCGCGGGCGCGCAGGCGGCTTCCGGCGGAGCGCCAAGAGCCTTCGCAAGGCGCGCCGCCAATGCGAAGAGCGGGCCTTCGGACGGGCGCATGATCTCGAACGCGAAGGGCCGCCCGACCAGCGCGTGATCGTTGACGATCGTCGGAATCACTCCGGCGCGGACCAGCGAGGATTTTCCGCAGCCCGAGCTGCCGTGAACGAAAACCAGGTTTCGGGAGCCCATCATCCCGATCACTTCGATGGTGATGTTCTCGCGCCCGAAGAAGATGCCTGCTTCGCCGGGTTCGAAGGGCCTCAGGCCAGGATAGGGCCGGCTCGGCCGCGCCGACGGCGGCGGCGGCTCGGCAGTCACAGGTTGAGCGCCTTCAGCGCCTCGTCGGGCCATGCCTCCTGCCGCGCCTCTACGGCGGGAAGGTCGAATAAGCGTAGCTCGTTCGGATCCGCGTCGCCGACGAAGTCGACGAGCACCCATGGCACAAGGTGGCTCGCGGTCTGCTGGAGCACTCGGCGATCGAACTGGCTGCTGACGACGAGCCGCTCCAGCGGATCTGCCGGACTGCTTCGCAGAAGCACCAGGCCGTTGCAGTCGACCAGCGCCCGCTGGCGCCGTTCGCGGAAGGTCTTGATCATCGACAAATTGTCGGGAATCGCCTCGAAGCGCTCCGGAGTCACGAATGCGACTTCCTGCAGCATGGTCCGCGCCCGGCTCCAGCTTTCGGAATCATTGTAGCTCTGAATGTAGAGGGTGGCCCGAATGCCTTCCCTGCTTTTCGGCGGTTCGGAGGCGCGCCTGGCGCTGAGCTGCTTGCGCAGCGCCTCCAGCTTCACCTTGATCTCCGCGACCAGCCCGTCGATCGCCCTGTCCAATTCCTGCGCCGGGGGACGGACCGCGGGGTCCCAGCGGATGTCGAGTGGAACGCCCGTCGCGGGATTGTAGAGCGAATCTCCGCGCGTGACGGGCTTGCCGGTCTTGTCGGTCAACCGCTCGGGCCAGGTGCAGTCGCAGTCGGCGGGCAGGGGCTGGGCCATTCGGAGGACGCAATGATCGAGGCCGCGGCCGTCCTCATCGGCCCGTGCGAAGAACCAGCCGATCTCCTGGCCGCTCCACGGGCTGCGCAAATAGGTCGGCGTGATGAACAGCAGGAGCAGCGCCGACGACTTCGCCTCGCGTTCGATATCGTCGGCGAGCGGGGCGCCCGATGCTTGTTGGCTATCGAGGAAATAGTGGAAGCCGGCATCGCGATAGGTGGAGAAACCGATCTCCAGTCGCTGGGCCACCTCCCTCGCGACATTACGAGTCCAGTTGCGCAGCGGCGGCTCGGCGCCGACCACCTGGTCGTCGGCCAGCGCCGCCCCATGGCTGTAGCCGATGAAAAGGTCGTTAGTGTAGGGATCTCCGACGAACGACATTGCTCCCCCCAGCCTTCTCGGGGGCGAAGCCGCCCGCTGAGAAGCCGGGTCTAGAATTATCCTAAGCTCTCGGCTTGGCAAGCGCCGAATGGACGTCAGTCCCGCGATCCGGCGGCAAAGGAGAAGTTGACCTGGAAACAAGTCCGGGCGGCATTAAGCCGAGCCCAAGGCCTCCGCGATCAGCCTGCGGCTGTTCTCGACTCCATAGAGGGCGATGAAGCTACCCATGCGCGGGCCCTGCTCGCTTCCGAGCAGCGTCTCGTACAGCGCCTTGAACCAGTCCCTAAGGCCTTCCTTGCCATAGTATTTCTTGCCGATTTCATAGACGTGGTTCTGCAATATCACGGCAGGGTCCTCGTCTTCATAGCCGGTGCCGTCGTTCTTCGCGAGCAGCGCGTCGAGTTCCCGAAGAGGGGCGACCTCCTCGGGGGTCGGGGGCCGCCGGCGGAGCGCAGGCGCTATGAACTGCGCGCCATATTCGACGGCATAACCCACCAGCCGGTCGAGCTCGGGGCTCGTGCCGGGGGTCAGCGCCGGATTGTAGCGGTTGAGGAAGCTCCAGATCGTCTCGCGATCGCCGACCCCGGGCAGGCTCGCCACGTTGAGGAGCAGAGCGAAGCTGATCGGCAGCCGGACCTCGGGCACCTTGCCGGCGTGGATATGGTGGACCGGATTGCCCACCCGCTTGTCCCATTCCTGCCCGCCATAAGCTGCGAGGAACTGGTAATATTCGTCCACCGCCCGGGGTATGACCCCGACGCTGAGCTGCTTCGCGCGCTTGGGCTCGCGGTAGATGTAGAAAGCGAGGCTCTCCTCGGGCGCGTAGGTCAGCCATTCGTCGATGGTGACTCCGTTGCCCTTGGTCTTCGAGATCTTCTCGCCATTTTCGTCGAGGAACAGCTCGTAATTGAACCCCTCAGGCGGCTTGGCGCCGAGGATGCGGGCGATCTTCGAGCTTTGGGTGACCGAGTCGATCAGATCCTTGCCCGACATCTCGTAATCGACGCCGAGCGCCACCCAGCGCATCGCCCAGTCGACCTTCCACTGCAGCTTGGCGCCGCCCGACAGGATGGACTGTTCGACCTCCTGCCCGGTCGACGGATCGGCGTAGGCGACCAGCCCCGCCCCGGCATCGACCACCCGGATCGGCACTTGGAGCACCTTGCCGCTCTCCGGGCTGATCGGGAGCACCGGCGAATAGGTCTGGCGCCTTTCCTCGCGCAGGGTCGGGAGCATCACGTCCATGATCGCGTCCCAGCGCCTCAGCACCTGGCGAAGCGCCTCGTCGAATCGGCCTTTATTGTAGCAGTCGGACGAGGCGAGGAATTCGTATTCGAAGCCGAACCGGTCGAGGAATTGCCGCAGCAGGTTGTTGTTGTGCGCGGCATAGCTGTCATGGCCGCAGCCATAAGGGTCGGGCACCCGGCTCAAGGGCTGGTCGAGATGCTCGTGCATCATGTCCTGCCCGGGAACGCCGGGGGGGACCTTCCTCATCCCGTCCATGTCGTCGGAGAAGGCGATCAGCCGGCTCGGCCAGTCGACCATTTCGCTCAGCGCATGGCGGACCATCAGCGTCCGCGCCACTTCCTGGAAGGTGCCGAGATGGGGAAGCCCGCTCGGCCCGTAGCCGGTCTCGAACACGATCGGCTTCGACGGGCCGTCCGGATAGCGGTTGAGCAGCTTGCGTGCCTCCTCATAAGGCCAGGCCTTGGAGACCGATGCGGCTTCGCGAAGCTCCTTCGGGACGTTCACTGTTGTCCTTTCGTTCCGGCTGATCCAAAGCTCGGATATGGCGGCCTCTTTGCCTTATCCCGCGCTTCACGCAACCCATGGCGGCATCTGGCTTGCGGCTCCGGACGGGGAGGTGCGCGGGCTCGGCCGGGGCGAGGCGATCGCCCGGGCGGCCGAGACCCCGGCGATCATGCTCAACGCGCCGCTGATCGGCCACCGCCTGGGCTATCCCGAGCTCTCCGGCCTCGACCTCCTCGAACTCTTCGCCTTCGTCCACCCGGCGCGCTTCGCCGTGCCGACGCCCAAGGGGCTCGCCCACGCGCTTGGCCTCGAGCCGCCGGGGAGCGATGCCGAGGCGGCCCCCTTCCTCCGCGCGGCGGCCGAGACCCTGCTCTCCACGCTTGAGCGCGACTGGCCGGAGCGCGAGGGCGCCTGGGCCTCGGCGCAGGCGCTTTATCGCCTCCGCTGGCCCTGGGCCGGCGCGGTCGCCGACCGGCTGAAGCGGCCGGCGAAGGACGAACCCTGGCTGTTCTCGCGCCTGCCGCAATGGGAGGAGAAGCCGCCCCGCCCGCAGCCCCGCTCCGTCCGGGTCGGGCCTGAGGAGACTTTGGGCCAGCTCGCCCGCCTGGTCGGCAGTGCCGCCGAAGTCCGCGAGGGCCAGCGCGACTATGCCGCCGCTGCAGCCGCGCCCTTTGCGCCGCGCAAGGCCGAGGGGCAGCCCAACATGCTCCTCGCCGAAGCGGGCACCGGAATCGGCAAGACTCTGGGCTATCTCGCCCCGGCCTCGCTCTGGGCGGCGCAGGCGGACGGGGCGGTCTGGGTCTCGACCTTCACCAAGGCGCTCCAACGCCAGCTCGACCGGGAAGGCGAGCGCCTGTTCGCGGACCCGGCCGAACGCAGGCGGCGGATCGTGGTCCGCAAGGGCCGCGAGAATTATCTCTGCCTCCTGAACCTTGAGGACGCGCTCCAGGGCGGATTCGCCGGCCGCGCCGCCACCCTCGCCCAGCTCGTCGCGCGCTGGGCAGCTTATTCGAAGGACGGCGACATGGTCGGCGGCGACATGCCGGGCTGGCTCCCGACCCTGTTCCGCCGCGCCGGCTCGACCGCCCTCACCGACCGCCGCGGCGAGTGCGTCTATGCGGGGTGCCCCCACTACAGGAAATGCTTCATCGAGCGGTCCGCACGCGCCAGCCAGGACGCCGATCTCGTCATCGCCAACCACGCCCTGGTCATGGTCAACGCCGCCCGCGGCCGCGAAACCGGCAATGCTCCGACCCGGATCGTGTTCGACGAGGGCCATCACCTGTTCGACGCCGCCGATTCGACCTTCGCCACCGCGCTGACCGGCCAGGAGACGATCGAGCTTCGCCGCTGGATCGTCGGCCCGGAAGGCAAGTCGCGCGGCCGGCGCCGGGGCCTTGCCGCGCGGCTGACCGACGTCGCCTCCTATGACGAAGCGGGCGCCGCGGCGCTCGACCAGGCGGTGCAGGCGGCGGGGCTTCTGCCGAGCGATTCCTGGCTCGGCCGGATCGCGGAGAATTCGCCCTGGGGACCGATCGAGAAGCTGCTCGGGGAGGTCCGCTCCACCGTCTACGCCCGCGCCACCGCCCAGGATGCGGGCTACGGCCTCGAGACCGAGATGGCCGAGCTGGACGGACCGATCGTCGACGCCGCCGCCCCCGCGGTCGAAGCCCTGGAACTCCTGCTGCGCCCGCTGATGGCGCTCGCCAAGAGGCTTGAGGCGGTGCTCGAGGACGCCCCCGACTGGCTCGATTCGCAGGCGCGGGCGCGGATCGAGGGCGCGATCGGCGGCCTCTCCTGGCGCACCCAGAGCCTCGCCGGCTGGATCGCCCTCGCCGGCCGCATCGGAGCGCCCGCCGACCCGGACTTCGTCGACTGGATGGCGGTCGACCGGGTCGATGGCCGCGAG
>VBAE01000229.1 GCA_005882415.1 Alphaproteobacteria bacterium
GGAGGAGCTCGCCCTCCTCCTCTCCTCGGAGCATGGCAAGGTCGTCGCCGACGCCCGCGGCGACGTCCAGCGCGGGCTCGAGGTGATCGAGTTCGCCTGCGGAATCCCGCACGCGCTGAAGGGCGAGTACACCCAGGGCGCGGGCCCCCGCATCGACGTCTATTCGATGCGCCAGCCGCTGGGGATCGTCTGCGGGATCACTCCGTTCAACTTCCCGGCGATGATCCCGATGTGGATGTTCGGAGTCGCTATCGCCTGCGGCAACGCCTTCATACTGAAGCCCTCCGAGCGTGATCCTTCAGTGCCTGTCCGGCTCGCCGAGCTGATGAAGGAGGCGGGCCTCCCCGACGGAATCCTCCAGGTCGTCCATGGCGACAAGGAGATGGTCGACGCGATCCTAGACCATGAGGCGATCCGGGCGATCAGCTTCGTCGGATCGTCCGACATCGCCCAGTACATCTACTCGCGCGGCACCGCGAACGGGAAACGGGTCCAGGCCTTCGGCGGCGCCAAGAATCACGGCATCGTCATGCCCGACGCCGACCTCGACATGGTGGTGAACGACCTCGCCGGCGCCGCCTTCGGCTCGGCGGGGGAGCGCTGCATGGCGCTTCCGGTGGTCGTCCCCGTCGGCGAGAAGACCGCCGACAATTTGCGCGAAAAGCTCATCCCCGCGATCGAGGGCCTGCGCGTCGGCGTGTCGACCGACGCCGAGGCCCATTACGGCCCGGTCGTCTCTGCCGTCCATCGCGAGCGGATCGAGCACTACATCCAGATGTGCGCCGACGAGGGCGGCGAGCTGGTCGTCGACGGCCGGGGCTTCGCCCTCCAGGGCCATGAGGAAGGCTTCTTCATCGGCCCCACCTTCTTCGACCATGTGAAGCCCAATTTCCGCTCCTATCAGGAGGAGATTTTCGGCCCCGTCCTCCAGATGGTCCGCGCCGACAGCTTCGAGGAAGCCGTCCGCCTCCCCTCCGAGCACCAGTACGGCAACGGAGTCGCGATCTTCACGAGGAACGGCCACGCCGCCCGCGAATTCGCGGCCCGGGTCAATGTTGGGATGGTCGGAATCAACGTCCCCATCCCCGTCCCCGTCGCCTACCACACCTTCGGCGGCTGGAAGCGCTCCGGCTTCGGCGACATCAACCAGCACGGCATGGAAGGCGTGCGGTTCTGGACCAAGACCAAGACCGTCACCCAGCGCTGGCCCGACGGCAGCCCCACCGGCGAAAACGCCTTCGTCATTCCGACGATGGGGTGATCGTGATTGCATAACCATCAACTCCGGCGTATATCCGATCAGGATATCCGGAGTTGAGGCGATGAAGGTTCAGATTGGCAGGTGGGGGAACAGCCTGGCGGTGCGCTTGCCCAAGCCCCTCGTGGATCGCCTGAAGCTGAAGGAGGGTGACGAGATCGACGCCGGCGTGATCGAGAAGGCCCTTGAAGCAGCCGACCAGGCGGCGGTGGAGCGTCGGCGCCAGGAGGCGTTGCAGCGTATCCGCCAGACGCGATGGACTCTGCCCGCGGACTATAAGTTCGACCGGGAGGAGGCGAACGCGCGGCCCTCCATGGACCGGTGGTAACGCTCGACAGCAACGTTGCGATCTATGCTTTCAGCGAGGTCGGGGCAAAAGCCGCAATCGCTGCTGACGTGATTGGCAAGGCGGACTTCATCAGCGTCCAGGTGCTGAACGAGTTTGCCGCCGTGGCACGGGTGAAGCAGCGGCGATCCTGGTCTGAGATCGCAGAAAAGGTCGCCGATCTTCGTTCCGCGGTTCCTCGGGTGCTCCCTATCGCGCCAGAGGCGAATGCCGAAGCGTTGCACATCGCCGAGCGCTACCGCCTCTCCTTCTACGACGCGCTGATGCTCGCGGTCGCGCTCCAGGGCGGCGCGCGAACCTTTTATTCCGAGGACATGCAGCATGGCCTCTTGATCGACGACACCCTTCGCATCGTCGATCCGTTCCGCTAACGGGCCTGCCATGACCAACCAGTTCGACCTCACCGACGAGCAGCGCCAGATCCAGGAGATGGCGCGGGCCTTCACCGCCGATGCGATCACGCCCCACGCTGCCGAGTGGGACGAGAAGCATATCTTCCCGCGCGACACGATCCGGCAGGCCGCCGAGCTCGGCTTCGGGTCGATCTACGTTTCCGAGGAGAGCGGCGGGATCGGGCTTGGGCGGCTCGAATCGGCTTTGATCATGGAGGCGATGGCCTATGGCTGCCCTTCCACCTCCGCCTTCATCTCGATCCACAATATGGCGAGCTGGATGATCGACCGCTTCGGCTCCGCGGCCGTGAAGGCGAAGTACCTGCCGAGCCTGATCACCATGGAGCTTATGGCGTCCTATTGCCTCACCGAGCCCTCCTCCGGCTCCGACGCGGCGGCGCTCAAGACCAAGGCGGTGAAGGACGGCGATAGCTACATCGTCTCGGGGTCGAAGGCCTTCATCTCGGGCGGCGGCGAGAATGAGATCTACGTCGTCATGGTCCGCACCGGCCAGGACGGGCCGAAGGGCATTTCCTGCCTGGTGGTCGAGAAGGACATGCCGGGCGTCAGCTTCGGCGCGCAGGAGAAGAAGCTCGGCTGGCATTCCCAGCCGACCGCCCAGGTCAATTTCGACGAGGTGCGGGTGCCCGCCGAGAACCTCGTCGGCGGCGAGGGCGAGGGCTTCCGGATCGCGATGATGGGGCTGGACGGCGGCCGCCTCAACATCGGCGCCTGCTCATTGGGCGGCGCCCAGCGCTGCCTCGACGAAGCGATCGCCTATACGAAGGAACGCAAGCAGTTCGGCACCGCAATCGCCGACTTCCAGAACACCCAATTCACCCTCGCCGACATGGAGACGGAGCTCCAGGCGGCGCGGATCCTGCTCTACGCCGCCGCGGTCAAGGTGACCGAGAATGCGCCCGACAAGACCCGCTTCGCCGCAATGGCCAAGCGCCTCGCCACCGATACCGGCTCCTCGGTCGTCGACCGCGCGCTCCAGCTCCACGGCGGCTACGGCTATCTCCAGGACTATCCGATCGAGCGCTTCTGGCGGGACTTGCGAGTCCATTCGATCCTCGAAGGCACCAACCAGGTGATGCGGATGATCGTCGGCCGCGATCTTACCAGGCAGTGACAAGCGAAATACTGACGGCGGTGGACCAGAAGGTCGGCCGAATCCGCCTCAACCGACCCAACGCGATCCACGCCCTCACCCGCGACATGTGCTCGACCATGATCGCCGCGCTTGTCGAGTGGCGCGAGCGGCCGGAGGTCGAGGCGGTGACCATCGACCATGCCGAGGGCCGCGGTTTCTGCGCCGGCGGGGACGTCGTGATGCTCGCCCGGAGCGGCGCCGGCGACGGGGCCGAGGCGCGCGCCTTCTTCCATGAGGAATACCGCCTAAACCATCTCCTCTTCACCTACGCCAAGCCGACCATCGCTTTCATGGATGGGATCACGATGGGCGGAGGCGTCGGCATTTCCCAGCCGTGCCGCTTCCGCGTAGCTACGGAGAACACGCGCTTCGCCATGCCGGAGACGGCGATCGGCCTGTTCCCCGACGTCGGCGGCGGCTGGTATCTCTCCCGCCTCCCCGGCCGCACCGGCGCCTTCCTGGCGTTGACCGGAGCGCGCCTCGACGGCTCCGAATGCTTCGCCCTCGGCCTCGCTACCCACTACATTCCCTCGCTCGCGCTAGACGATTTGAAGGCCCGCATCGCCGCCGAGCCCGAGCGGATCGAAGCGCTGCTCGATGAGTGCAGCGCCACCCCGCCCCCGGCCCGGATCGAGCAGAATCGCGAGGCGATCGACCGCCTGTTCGCGTCCGACGATTATGAGGAGATCCTCGCCGCCCTCGAAGCCGACGGCTCCGACTGGGCGCGCAAGGAGCTGGAGACGCTCCGGACCAAGAGCCCGCAGGCGTGTAAGGTCTCGCTCCGGATCCTCTACGACGGCGCCCGGGTGCAGGATTTCATGCACGAGATGCGGCAGGAATACGCAGTCGCGAGCCGCGTCGTGCAGCGCCACGACTTCGTCGAGGGCGTCCGTGCCTTGCTCGTCGACAAGGATAACAGCCCCGTCTGGGAGCCGCCGACTCCGGAGGCCGTCACCCAGCACCTCATCGACACCATCTTCGCGCCGATGCCCGAAGACGAGGAATGGACTCCGCTGGCCTTTTAAGATCAGCGGCGCCGGTGCGCGCTGCGGGCCACTTGCCGGCAGGAGTCGGTGACTGTCCACGAGCAGAGCGGATAGTCGCTCCGCGGTCCGCCGACGCCCTGATACGCCGTCGTTCCGGCCGTCGCGGTGCCCTGGGTGGCAAGGCCCGCCTGCCCCGTCATCACCGTCGTGCCGCTGCTGGTGCCCATGCCGGGGGAGGAGGTGGTCACGCCTCCGTTGACCTGGCCGGCCAGGGGGGTCGTGCCGGAGCCCTGGCCCATGCTGTCTTCCTCCGACATCGGGTCGTGATCGTTGGTGGTGGTGCCGGTGGGGGAGCTCTGGGTCTGGGCGAGCGCCGGGATGGCGACGAGCATTGCGGTGCCGACCATGATCGATTTGAGCATCATGTCTTCTCCTCAAATTGCCCCACCGCACGAACGAAGCCCCAAAACGCCCGTTCCTGCGCCCGTCGCATTGCTGGCGCGGACCGACTTTGCTAGTGCGCCGGCTCCGCCACCAGACAGGACCCGCCCATGATCCCCCGCTATTCGCGGCCGCAGATGACCAGCATCTGGGCGCCCGAGACCCGCTTCCGGATCTGGTTCGAGATCGAGGCCCACGCGATGGACGCGATGGCCGAGCTTGGGGTCGTCCCCAAGGAAGCCGCCGCCGCCGTGTGGGAGCGGGGCGCGTTCGAGGTCGAGCGGATCGATGCGATCGAAGCGGA
Organism: Alphaproteobacteria bacterium; assembly: GCA_005882415.1. Taxonomy (GTDB): domain Bacteria; phylum Pseudomonadota; class Alphaproteobacteria; order Sphingomonadales; family Sphingomonadaceae; genus Allosphingosinicella. Next base: position 4,884 of record VBAE01000229.1, read on the forward strand.
GGTGAAGCACGACGTGATCGCCTTCCTCACCAACGTCGCCGAGCATGTCGGGCCGGAGGCGCGCTTCCTCCACCAGGGGATGACCAGCTCGGACGTGCTCGACACTTGCCTCGCGGTCCAGCTCGCCCGCGCCGCCGACCTCCTCATCGAGGACATGGACCGGCTGCTCGAAGCGATCGAGCGGCGGGCGCGGGAGCATAAGCTCACCCCGACGATCGGGCGGAGCCACGGAATCCATGCCGAGCCGGTGACCTTCGGCCTGAAGCTCGCTTTCGCTTATGCCGAGTTCGCCCGGGGACGGGCGCGGCTGGTCGCGGCGCGCGAGGAGATCGCCACCTGCGCGATCTCCGGCGCGGTCGGCACTTTCGCGAACATCGATCCGCGGGTGGAAGCCTATGTGGCGAACAAGCTCGGGCTCAAGATAGAGCCGGTCTCGACTCAGGTGATCCCGCGCGACCGCCACGCGATGTTCTTCGCGACTTTGGGCGTGATCGCCTCCTCGGTCGAGCGGCTGGCCACCGAGATCCGCCACCTGCAGCGGACCGAAGTCCTTGAGGCGGAGGAATATTTCTCGCCCGGCCAGAAGGGCAGCTCGGCCATGCCGCACAAGCGCAACCCGGTGCTGACCGAGAATCTGACCGGCCTCGCCCGCATGGTCCGCGGCTATGTCACCCCGGCGCTGGAGAATGTGGCGCTGTGGCACGAGCGGGACATCAGTCACTCCTCGGTCGAACGCTATATCGGCCCCGACGCGACCGTGACCCTCGACTTCGCCCTCGCCCGCCTGACCGGCGTGATGGACAAGCTCCTCGTCTACCCCGAGCGGATGCAGAAGAATCTCGACCGCATGGGCGGCCTGGTCCACTCCCAGCGGGTCCTGCTAGCCCTCACCCAGGCCGGCGCCAGCCGTGAGGACGCGTACCGCCTCGTCCAGCGCAGCGCGATGAAGGTGTGGGAATCGGACGGCGCCCTGTCGTTGCTGGAGCTGCTGAAGGCGGATCCCGAAGTCACCGCCCTCCTCCCCCCGGAACGGCTCGAAGAGAGCTTCGACCTCGGCTATCACCTGAAGCACGTCGATACGATCTTCGAGCGGGTGTTCGGATGACGGGCCTCTCCGCCTTCCCGATCACCCGCCGCTGGCCGGCCGAGCATCCCGCCCAAATCCAGCTCTATTCGCTGAACACGCCGAACGGGGTGAAGGTCTCGATCATGCTGGAGGAACTCGGCCTCCCCTACGAGCCGCATCTGGTCGACATCGGCAAGAATGAGAGCTGGAGCGAGGAATTTCTCTCGCTCAACCCCAACGGCAAGATTCCGGCGATCATCGATCCCGACGGACCCGGCGGCGCGCCGTTCGCCTTGTTCGAGTCGGGCGCCATCCTCCTCTACCTCGCCGACAAGACCGGCCGCTTCATCCCCGCCGATCCCGCCCGGCGGTGGGAGACGATCCAATGGGTCTTCTTCCAGATGGCGGCGATCGGCCCGATGTTCGGCCAGGTCGGCTATTTCAACCGCTTCGCCGGTAAGGCGATCGAGGACAAGCGCCCGCTCCAGCGCTACGTCGACGAATCGAAGCGCCTGCTCGGCGTCCTCGACGGCCGGCTCGAGGGGCGCGAGTGGATCATGGACGAGTACTCGATCGCCGACATCGCGACGCTGGGCTGGGTGCGAAACCTGGTAACCTTCTACGAGGCGCGGACGCTGGTCGATTTCGACAGCCTGCAGAACGTTCCAGCCTGGCTGGACCGCGGCCTCGCCCGCCCGGCGGTACAGCGCGGCCTCCAGATCCCGAGCCGCAGCTAACCCTCTTCGTCACTCCGGGCTTGACCCGGAGTCCATGAACACAGGCCGGCGAGAACTACCACAATCCGTGCTCACGGATGCCGGATCAAGTCCGCCATGACGGGCTAATCAGCCGTCGAACAGGGCCTTTAGCTTGCCGAAGAAGCTCTTCGACGCGGGGCATTCCTCGCCCGTTTCCGTCGCCCGGAATTCCTCGAGCAGCTCTTTCTGACGGGCGCTGAGTTTGGTCGGGGTTTCGACTTCGACCTGGATGACCATGTCGCCCTGGCCGCGGGCGTTCAGGACCGGCATTCCGGCGCCGCGGATTCGGAGCTGCTTGCCGGACTGGATGCCGACCGGGATCGACACCTCGTGCTTCTTGCGGTCGAGGCCGGGGACTTCGATCGTCCCGCCCAGCGCCGCAGTGGTGAAGCTGACCGGGCAGCGGGTGAAGAGGGTGGTGCCGTCTCGCTGGAAGATCGGGTGGCGGGCGAGATGGACGAAGATGTAGAGGTCGCCGGGAGGGCCACCGCGGACCCCCGCCTCACCGCGCCCGGCGACGCGAATGCGGGTGCCTTCGTCGACGCCCGGGGGGACATTCACCTCCAAAGCCACCTGGCGCTCGACCCGGCCTTCGCCGCGGCAGCGATCGCAGGGGTCGGCGATGACCTGGCCGGCGCCTCGGCAGCTCGGGCAGGTGCGTTCGACGACGAAGAAGCCCTGGTTCGCGCGGACCTGGCCGCGGCCGTTGCACATGGTGCAGGTGCGCGCGGTGGTGCCGGCCTTGGCGCCGGTGCCGTCGCACGGCTCGCACGGGCCGGTGCTGTCGATGCTGAGATCGATCTTCTTGCCGTGATAGGCGTCCTCGAGGCCGATCTCGAGATCGTAGCGAAGGTCCGAGCCGCGAAGCACGTTGCGGCGGCCGTCCGCCTGCTGGCCGTGCATGAACTCGCCGAAGATATTCTCGAAAATGTCGGAGAAGGAGCCGAAATCCTGCGCCCCTGCCCCGGCCTGGCCGCCGTTCCTGAAGGCGGCGTGGCCGAAGCGGTCGTAGGCGGCGCGCTTCTGCGGATCCTTCAGGCAATCATAGGCTTCGCTGATCGCCTTGAACTTGGCTTCGCTATCCTTGCAGCCGGGGTTGCGGTCCGGATGGCATTGCATCGCGATCCGGCGATAGGACGATTTGATCGTCTTCTCGTCGGCGTCGCGGCTGACTTCCAGCAGGCTGTAATAGTCGGTCTCAACCATGACGGCGCGCGAACCTGACATGCGGCGGCCCCCGCCCTTCCCAAGCTTGCCTCAGGAAGGGCGGGAGCCGAACCACCTGTCTTAGCCCTTGTTCTCGTCGTCGACTTCGGAGAATTCGGCGTCGACCACGTCCTCGGCCGCGGCGTCGCCGCCCGAGGCCGCATCGCCCGCGCCGGCATCGCCGCCGCCGCTGCTCGCGGACTGGGCCTGCTCCTTCTCGTAGATCGCCTGGCCCATCTGCATCGCGACCTGGCCCAAGGCCTGCGCCTTGGCGTTGATCGCGTCGGTGTCGCCACCTTCGAGCGCGGTCCGGACTTCGCCGATCGCGGTCTCGATCTGGGTGCGAAGCCCCGCGTCGATCTTGTCGCTATGTTCGCGAAGCTGGCCTTCGGTCGAGTGGACGAGGCTTTCGGCGCTGTTCTTCGCCTCGGCTGCGGCACGCCGCTTCTTGTCTTCCTCGGCGAACTGCTCCGCCTCGCGGACCATCCGGTCGATGTCGGCATCGCCGAGACCGCCCGAGGCCTGGATTCGGATCTGCTGCTCCT
>VBAE01000230.1 GCA_005882415.1 Alphaproteobacteria bacterium
CTCTTGCGAGCGCCCTCAAGGCGCCGCTGGTGACGACGCTGCACGGCTACGACGCCAGCCTGCCCCCGCGCACGATGCTCGCCTCCGGCCGCCTGTCGTGGATGCGCTATGCCCTGCTCCGCCGAAGGCTGATGGCGGAGGGCGCCCTGTTCCTCACAGTCTCGGAGTCGATCCGCACCCGCGCCATCGCCGCCGGCTTTCCCGAGGCGCGGACCATCACGCACTATCCCGGGATCGACCTCGCCCGCTTCTCATCTGGAAAGCCGGAGCCCGGCCTGATCGTCCACGTCGGCCGCCTGGTCGAGAAGAAGGGCACGGCGATGCTTCTCCGCGCCCTCGCTATGTTGCCCGAGGCGAAGCTGGCGATCGTCGGCGAGGGGCCGCTTCGCCGCAAGCTGGAGCGGCTGGCCGGGGAACTCGGCATTGCCCAGCGCGTCCAATTCCTCGGCGCCCTGCCGCATGTGGAGACCGCGGACTGGGTCGCCAGAGCCTGGCTCCTCGCCGTCCCCAGCGTCACCCGGATCGACGGAGACTCCGAAGGCCTGCCAACCGTCATCCTCGAAGCGGCGGCAATGGCGGTTCCGACCGTGGGCACCCGTCACGGCGGCATCGGCGAAGCTGTGGAGGAAGGAGAAAGCGGCTTCCTCGTCCCCGAACGCGATCCCGACGCACTCGCCCGGCGCATTGGCGAAGTCCTGGCCTCGCCGGACCTGCGCCGCCGGCTCGGCGAGGGCGCGCTTCGGATCGCCCGGCAGCGTTTCGACGGCGCCCGCCAGACGGAGCGGCTGGAAGCCTTCTACGATAGCCTCATCGCGAGGCGGTGAAGACATGGGCGGCGCCCCGGACCCTATGGCCCCGCCGCTTCGCTGTCCGATCGGCGCGCATGACGGTCTCGGGGCTGGACCGGCTCCGCTCCTGACCTCCTACCTGTTCCGTCGCCCCTCGATCAGGCCGTCGACCAGTGCCGGGTCGGCCAGAGTCGACGTGTCGCCGAGACTTGCGAAGTCGTTCTCCGCGATCTTGCGCAGGATCCGCCGCATGATCTTGCCGCTGCGCGTCTTGGGCAGCCCCGGTGTGAAGTGGATAAGGTCCGGCGTGGCGATGGGGCTGATTTCGGCTCGGACGTGGCCGCGCAGCTCCTTCTCCAGCGCTTCGCTGCCCTCTTCGCCTTCCATCAGGGTGACGTAGCAATAGATGCCGGTGCCCTTGATGTCGTGCGGGTAGCCGACGACCGCGGCTTCGGCGACGAGCGGGTGGGAGACGAGGGCACTTTCGATTTCGGCGGTGCCGAGGCGGTGGCCGGAGATGTTGAGGACGTCGTCGACGCGGCCGGTGATCCAGTAATAATCGTCCTCGTCGCGGCGGCAGCCGTCGCCGGTGAAGTAGCGGCCCTTGTAGGTCGAGAAATAGGTCTGCACGAAGCGGTCGTGGTCGCCGTAGACGGTGCGCATCTGGCCGGGCCAGCTTCGCGCGATGCAGAGGTTGCCGGAGGCGGGGCCCTCGAGCAGCTCGCCCTCGGCGCCGACCAGCTGCGGCTCGACTCCGAAGAAGGGACGGCCGGCGCTGCCCGGCTTCATGTCGTGGGCGCCGGGCAGCGTGGTGATCATGATCCCGCCGGTCTCGGTCTGCCACCAGGTGTCGACGATCGGCGAGCGGTGTTCGCCCACCGTCTCGTCATACCAGCGCCAGGCCTCGGGGTTGATCGGCTCGCCGACCGTGCCGAGCAAGCGGATCGAGGAGCGGTCGTGGCTTTTCACCGGCGCGTCACCCTCGCGCATCAGGGCGCGGATGGCGGTCGGGGCGGTGTAGAAGATGTCGACCCGGTGGCGCTCCACCACCTCCCAGAAACGGGAGAAATCGGGGTAATTGGGGACGCCCTCGAAGATCAGGCTCGTGGCGCCGTTGGCGAGCGGGCCGTAGACGACATAGCTATGGCCGGTCACCCAGCCGACGTCGGCGGTGCACCAGAAGATTTCGCCGGGCTTGTAATCGAACACATAATGGAAGGTGGCGGCGGTCCACACCGCATAGCCGCCGGTGGTGTGGAGGACGCCCTTGGGCTTGCCCGTGGAGCCCGAGGTGTAGAGGATGAACAGCGGGTCCTCGGCGCCCATCGGCTCGCACGGGCACTGGTCGGGGACCAGAGCCGACATTTCGTGGAGCCAATGGTCGCGGCCGTCCACCCAGCCGATGTCGTCGCCGAGATGGCGGACGACGAGGACGGCGTCGACCTCAGATCCCTTGGCGAGGGCCGCGTCGACATTGGCCTTCAGCGGCACCAGCTTGCCGCCGCGCCGGCCGCCGTCGGCGGTGATGACGAAGCGGCTCGCGCAATCGTCGATCCGGCCGTGAAGCGCCTCGGGCGAGAAGCCGCCGAAGACGACGGAATGCACCGCGCCGATCCGGGCGCAGGCGAGCATCGCCACCGCGGCCTCGGGGATCATCGGCATGTAGATGGTGACGCGGTCGCCCTTGCCGGCGCCCAATGCCTTCAGGCAGTTCGCCATCCGCACCACCTCGCGATAGAGCGCGCCGTAGCTGAGGCTCCGGCCGGTGCCGGGCTCGTCGCCTTCGAACAGCAGGGCGGTGCGGTCGGCATTGTCGGCGAGGTGCCGGTCGACGCAATTGTGGCAGAGGTTGAGGACGCCGTCCTCATACCATTTGATCTCGACCGGATCGAACGACCAATTGCCGGCGACGGTCGGCGCCTTCACCCAGTCGATCCGCTGCGCCTGTTCGATCCAGAAACCGTCCGGATCGGCGAGCGAGCGGCGGTACATCGCCTCATATTGCTCAGCTGTGCAGTGGGTGCCTGAAAGGGCCGATGCCGGCGGGGCGATTCGGTCGCTCATCGAAATCCTCTTCCTTGTTCTTTGCCTTTTCCTAGCTCCGCGGGGCGGCCGAAACCAGACGGCGTAAGCGAGTTGGCGCGTTCAGCAGAAGCCCGTCATCCTGAACTTGTTTCAGGATCCAGGGCCGGGCGAGGCTCGGTTGCTCGCGGCTGCCCGCCGGCGCTGGCGCAGCTCCACCCTGGACCCTGAAACGAGTTCAGGGTGACGGCCTGTGGGGGTGGGTTCGCCGCGCTCTAATTACCACCCGCACATGATCTGGATCAGCTTCTTCTTCCGGAACTTCCGCCTGTTTCCTGGCATTTAAGCCCGGTCATGCCGCCTCCGAACCAACTTGCGACTTCAGGCGCTCCGGCGGCAGCGGAAACTTCCGGATTCCAGGGGGATAAGAAGATGTTCTTCGGCGCCAGGAGCGATCCGGCGACGCGCCAGCTGACCGCGACGATGAGCGTCGTGGAGCTCGGCGTCTATCGCGGCCCGCATTATTACAGCCATACGCCGATGGTCCGGGTACAGCTCGATCTCGGCAAGCTGGAGGAATGGCCGACCAACCTCATCAGCGGCTTCACCGATGCGCTTCTCGAGAAGCTGCCCGGAGTTGGCCGCCACGGCTGTTCGCTTAAGGTGCGCGGCGGGTTCGAGAAGAGGCTGCGCGAGGGGACGTGGATCGGCCATGTCGCCGAGCATGTCGCGCTGGAATTGCAGACGCTGGCCGGCTCGCGGGCGACGCGGGGCAAGACTCGGTCGGTGAAGGGCAGGCCGGGCGTCTACAACGTCATGTTCGCCTATAATGAGGAACGGGTCGGCCTCGCCGCCGGGCGGATTGCGCTCGAGCTGGTCAATTCGCTTCTGCCGCCGGAGCTGCAGGGGATCGAGGGTCTCGACAAGGTCTATGCGCTGGAGGGCGAGTTCGACCTCGACCGGCGGCTCGCGGACCTGAGGCGGATCGTAAGGCGAACGGCGCTTGGGCCGACGACCAAGGCTTTGGTCGACGAGGCCGCGCGGCGCGACATCCCGGTGATGCGGCTCGACGAGAAGAGCCTGATCCAGCTCGGCCACGGCCGCTACCAGCAGAAGCTCCGCGCCTCGATCACCGGGCGCACCTCGCTGATCGGCACCGACACCGCGGGCGACAAGAATTTCACCAAGAAGTTGCTCGACGAATCCGGCGTTCCGGTGCCGCGCGGGGTGGTGGTTCGGAGCGAGGAGGAAGCGGTGCGCTCGGCGCGGCGGCTCCGCTATCCTTTGGTGACCAAGCCGCTGGATGGCAATCACGGCCGCGGCGTGACGATCGAGATCATGAACGAGGACCAGCTCCGCTTCGGCTTCCGCGAGGCGCTGGCCCAGGCGAAGGGCCGCGATGTCATCATCGAGCAATTCTTCGCCGGCAACGACCACCGGATTCTGGTCGTCGACGGGAAGATGGTGGCGGTCGCCGAGCGCATTCCGGCGCGGGTGGTCGGCGACGGGGTCAGCACCATCCGCCAGCTCGTCGAAGCGGTGAACCGCGACCCGCGGCGTGGCGACGGGCATGAGAATGTGATGACCCGGATCAGGATCGACGCCCTGGTCGAGGAATATATCGCCCGCTCGGGCTTCACGCCGGACAGTATTCCCGAGGTCGACCAGATCGTCCCCTTGCGCGCCACCGCCAACCTCTCGACCGGCGGGACGGCGATCGACCGGACCAACGAAATCCACCCCGACAATGCCGACATCGCGCGGCGGGCGGCCCTGATCGTCGGGCTCGACGTCTGCGGCGTCGACTTCGTCTGCCCGGACATTTCGCAGTCGGTGCGCGAGACGGGCGGCGGGGTGATCGAGGTCAATGCGGCCCCGGGTCTGCGCATGCACATCGACCCGTCCGAAGGGGCGCCGCGCGACGTCGCCAAGCCGATCATCGAGATGCTCTTCCCGCGCGGACGATCGAGCCGGGTGCCGATCCTCGCCATCACCGGCACCAACGGCAAGTCGACGGTCGCCCGGATGACCAAGCATATCATCCGCTACACCGGCTGCACCGTCGGGCTGACCTCGACCAGCGGCGTCTACGTCAACGACATCCTCGTCTTCGAAGGCGACGCCACCGGCCCCAGGAGTGCGCGGATGATCCTTCGCGATCCCACGGTCGAGGTCGCCGTGCTCGAGACTGCGCGGGGCGGGCTGCTGCGCGAAGGCCTCGCGTTCGACGAGGCGGATATCGGAGCGTTGCTCAACGTCACTCCGGATCATCTCGGGCTCAAGGGCATCGAAACTCTGGACGACCTCGCCAACTTGAAATCCCTCGTCATCGAGCGCGTGCGGCGGCGCGGGACCTGCGTGATGAACGCGGACGATCCGATGGTCGTCAAGATGGCGCCCCGCGCGTCTGGGCGGATCATCTGGTTCTCGCTGTGTGGCGGGGCGGAAATGTCGCCGATGGTCCGCCAGCATCTCGACGAAGGCGGCATGGCGGTGTGCCGCGAGCGGGGACCGGACGGCGGCAACATCGTCCTCTACGACGACGGCCGGCGCGAGTTCATCATGAAGGCCGGCGACATCCCGGCGACCCTCCACGGAATGGCCGAGTTCAACGTCGCCAACGCCCTCGCCGCGACCGCGATGGCGATCGCCCATGATGTGCCGATCCTCACCATCCGCTCGGCGCTGACCCAGTTCCGATCGACCTTCGAGCAGAATCCGGGGCGCCTCAACGTCCACGACGCCCACGGCTTCCGCGTGATCCTCGATTACGCCCACAATGCCGCGGGCCTCGAGGCGCTCGGCAAGGTCGTCCGCGGCCTCAGCCACCGTTACAAGCGCACCATGTGCGTCATCTCGATCCCCGGCGACCGGCGCGACGAGGACATTATCGAGATGGGGCGCCTCTCGGGCTCGATCTTCGACGAGCTCTTCTTCCGCGAGGATCCGGGCACCCGCGGCCGTCCGCGCGGCGAGGTGATGCGGCTCCTGTCCGAGGGCGCGAAGCTCGCCGGGCGGAGCGACGAGTCGATCCACCTCATCGCCGGCGAGAAGCCCGCCACCGCCGCGGCCCTCGCCGCAGGCCGGGCGGGCGACCTCATCGTCATCACGCCCACGGACGTCAACGGCGCCTGGGCGCAGGTCAACGAGTTCAAGCCGGCCGCAGTGCGCACCGGCACCCGCGCCCCCCTCGTACCCGCGGAGTAATTCGAGAATGATCGCTGGAAGCCGGCGCCGCTGGGCCCTCATCGTCCATGGCGGTGCCAAGCCGATGGAGCCCGGGGAGGAGCAGCCCAACCGCGAGGGCATCCTCGCCGCACTCGCTGCAGGGCGGGCGGTGCTGGAGAAAGGCGGGACCGCCATCGACGCCTGCGAGGCCGCGATCCGGACTCTGGAGGACCTGCCCATCTTCAACGCCGGCACCGGCTCGGCGCTCAACGCCGCGGGCGGGATCGAGATGTGCGCGGGCCTCATGGACGGCCGCGACCGCCAGGTCGGCTCGGTCGCCGCCATCCGCAACGTCGCCCACCCGGTCTCGGTCGCTAAGCGCCTGCTGCCCGAGAAGGAGATCGTCCTCGTCGGCGACGGCGCGGCCCTCTTCGCCCGCGAGCACGGCTTCGAATATGTCCCCGATGCGGCGCTCCGCACCGAGAAGATGGTGCTCGAGCATGAACATGACACGGTCGGCGCCGTCGCCCTCGACCAGAGCGGCAATTTCGCCGCCGGGACCTCGACCGGCGGCCTCTCCGGCTCGCGCGTCGGCCGGATCGGCGACAGCCCGCTCCCCGGCTCCGGCCTCTACGCCGACAATGAAGTGGGCGCCGTCTCCTTCTCAGGCGACGGGGAGAGCATCGCCCGCCTCGTCCTCGCTTCCCAGGTGATGGCCACCATCGCCAAAGATGGCCCGGAGGAATCGATCCGCAAGGCCGTCCGCCAGCTCCCCCCTCTGGGCGGAGACGGCGGCGGCATCGCCATCGACCGGCGCGGCAATATCGGCTGGCACCACAACAGCCCCGCCTTCGTCGTCGCCTTCGCCTCGTCGGACGCGCCCGAACCCAAAGCCTATCTCAGCAAGGAAGAAGAACGACGTGTCTGACCAGGAGCGCCGCCGCCGCGGCTGCCTCATCATCATCGGCGGCCATGAGGACCGCGACCCCGACGGCCGCCGAACCATCCTCCGCGAAGTCGCCCGCCACGTCCGCGGCGGCAAGCTCGTCCTCGCCACCGTCGCCAGCCATCAGCCCGAAGGCTATTTCGAGGACTATCAGCGCGCCTTCGCCGATCTGGACGTGGGCGAACTGGTCGAGCTCTATGTCGAGGACCGCGCCAAGGCCGGCGACCGCGAGAAGCTCTCCGTCCTCGACGACGCCGCCGGCATCTTCTTCTCCGGCGGCGACCAATTGCGCATCACCAGCCAGATCGGCGACACCGGCGTCGAAGCCAAAGTCCGCGCCCTCTACGATCGCGGCGGGCTGATCGCGGGCACGTCCGCCGGCGCCTCGGTGATGAGCGAGACGATGCTGGTCAAGGGCTCGAGCAGCGAGACCCACCGCATCGGCGACCTCCACATGGCGCCCGGCATGGGCCTGGTGCGCGACGTCATCATCGACCAGCATTTCGCCGAGCGCGGCCGCTTCGGCCGGCTGATCGGCGCAGTCGCCCACAATCCGCGCGTGCTCGGCCTCGGCATCGACGAGGACACCGCCGCGATGGTCGAAGGCGACACGTTCAGGGTGATCGGAAGCGGCGCCGTCTATGTCGTCGACGGCACCGACGTCACCTATTGCAACGTCGCCGAAGCCCGTGCGGAATGCGCTCTGTCGATGCACGACGTCCGCGTCCACGTCCTCTCCAGCGGCGACGAATTCGACCTCAAGCAGCGCCGCCCGATCACCAAGGACTGACCCCTTCATGTGGCGCCGCCGCACCCTCGAACTCGGCGGCGGCCGCACCCTCCATGTCGCGCAGGCAGGGGAGGGGCCGGACCTGCTCCTGATCCACGGCGCGCTGGCGACGATGCACGACTGGATCGAAGGTCCCGCTCCGTCCCTCGCGCAAACCCACCGCGTCACCATCGTCGACCGCCCCGGCCACGGCGGCAGCGGCCGCCCGCGCTTCGAGGCGACGCCGCGCGACCAGGCGCTCCACATCGCCGCGGCCCTCGACGCGCTCGGCATCGCGAGCACCCAAGTCCTAGGCCACAGCTTCGGCGGCTTCGTCGCCTTGGCCCTGGCCGAGCAGCGCCCGGACCTCGTCTCCGGCCTCGCCCTCCTCGCCCCGCTCGCCTTCCCCGAGCTGCGCGCGGTCGAGCACAGCGTCCTCGGTCCCCGCGCAATGCCGCTCCTCGGCCCGCTCCTCTCCGCCGCCGGCGAAGCCACACGCTTCGACCGCGCCTTCCTCGCCCTCGTCCAGCGCCTGATGTTCGCCCCCGCGCCGGTCCCCGAGCCTTGGCTACAAGCCTACCCTTTCGACCAAATCCTAACCCCCGCCGCCATGGCCGCCGAAGGCGAAGACGCCGCCGCCATCCTCCCTTTCTCCCCCGCCGCCACCCTCGACTTCGCAACCATCCAGACCCCCACCCAAATCCTCCAGGGCACGTCCGACCTCATCGTCGACCGCAACCGCCACGCCCGCCCCCTCGCCGCCGCCCTCCCTCACGCCGAGCTCCACGAGATCGAAGCCGCCGGCCACATGCTCCACCACAGCCACGCCGAGGCGGTGCTCGCGGCAGTGGAACGAACCGCGAATCACGGGCGTTCCCCAGCCGAAACAGTGTGAAGGAGTCCCGCCATGACCCAGCGCGAACTGATCGAGCCCCACAAAGGCGACAAACGCTACATCCGCCGCGACGAGCAAGGCCGCATCAAGGAAAGCGACGACGTCTCCCGCTCGCTGAGCCAGGACGTCCGCCGGCATTCGGAGACGAAGAAGCCCAAAAATCAGGGCGATAAGGGCGACTGATCGGTCCGTATCGGACCCGATTTACCGCGCCGCCGGCTTGCCAGCCCGGGCGGCGCGGC
>VBAE01000126.1 GCA_005882415.1 Alphaproteobacteria bacterium
GACGGCCGGTTGGCGGTGGTGAGCCACGATCTCGCCTGGTGCGCCGACGCGACGCATATCGCGCCCACCCTGCAGGCGGCGCTCGACAATTGGGCGGAGGCCGGGCCGCAGCTCCAGCTCCTCGCGACCGACCTCGCCCATGAGGCGATCCCGATGATGCGCTTCCATGAGCGCAAGGCGCTGGCGCCGCTGCCGCGGGCGTACCAATGGGCGGACGGGTCGGCCTATGTGAACCACGTCCAGCTCGTCCGCCAGGCGCGGGGCGCGGAGATGCCGGAGAGCTTCTGGACCGATCCTTTGATGTATCAGGGCGCGTCCGACGAAATGCTCGCCCCGCGGGGGGCCATTTCCTTGGCCGACGAGAGCTGGGGCTGCGACCTCGAGGCCGAAGTGGTGGTGGTGACCGGCGACGTACCGCGGGGCGCCTCGCGGGAGGAAGCGCTGGAGCGGATTCTGCTGGTCGGGCTGGTCAACGACGTTTCCCTGCGGAACCTGATTCCGGCCGAGCTCGGCAAGGGCTTCGGCTTCCTCCAGTCCAAACCGGCTTCCGCGCTTGCCCCGGTGTTCGTGACGCCGGACGAACTCGGCGAGCGGTGGAAGGACGGCAAGCTCCATGGCCCGCTCAAGGTCGATCTGAACGGCCAACCCTTCGGCCGCGCGGATGCGGGGGTCGACATGACCTTCGATTTCGGGACCTTGGTCGCGCATCTGGCGAAGACTCGGAACGTCGGCGCCGGCTCGATCGTGGGCTCCGGCACTGTGTCGAACCGCGGCGAGGATGGCGGACCGGGCAAGCCGATCGCCGACGGGGGGCTTGGGTATAGCTGCCTGGCGGAAGTGCGCACGGTCGAGACGATCCTCGAGGGGCAGGCGCGCACGCCCTTCCTCAAGGCCGGCGACACGGTGCGGATCTGGATGGACGACGAGCACGGCCACCCGATCTTCGGGACGATCGAGCAGGAAGTTGTTGCCGCCTAAGCCCGCGGGGCGATGATCCTCAGTGCGGTGGCGTTGAGGAGGGCGGTGGTGAGGGCGACGGCGCCGATCAGGATGCCTGTCGCCGCGGCGAGGCCGAGATGGGCGGGGACGAGCGATTCGTAGCGGATCGCGGTGAGGTTGAGCAGCGCCTGGATCAGCATCAGCGGCAGGACCAGCACCACCCAGGCGGCGAGCAGGGGGACGATGATCGGGCCGGTCTTGACCCAGCTGTCGACGATGTCGGGGCGCTCCTCACCGATCGCCAGGGCGGCGAGCCAGGGGTGGGTTCGAATGAACATCACCGAGAGGGCGATGCCGACGATGGTGTAAATGACGGTCTGTGCGGTTACGGCCTCAGCCGGGCCGAGGCGGAGGGCGGTGAGGATGGCGCCGGTCCACAGGCGGGCGAACAGCATGAAGACCGCGATCGCTCCCACGACGAGCGCCGCGCCGCCGGCGAAGCGGGCCATCGCTCCGTCCACCCGCCACATGCCGGCGGGGCCCTTGAGGATCGCCCGGTAGCAGGCGGCCATGACCAGGATTCCAAGCGCGAGGCGGATCGCGACGCCCACGCCTGAGAGGGAGCGCATGTCGGGCGCGAGCATGCCTGCGAAGCCGCAATAGCTGCTGAGCGCAAAGCCGGGGACCGAGATTGCGGCGGCGATCCACAGCGGCCTCCCGCCCGCCGCGAGGCTGGCGCGAAGCTCGCTCAGCATGGATCGAATGCCGATCCGCCTTGCCGTGATCGTCGCGCCCCACATCTCGAATCCCCCAAATTCCAGGAGGAGAATACCGCGCCGAAGGGCCCGGCGTAAGCCCGCTCAGCCCACCGGCGCGACGTTGTCGTCGGAATTGCGGTCGATGTAGAAATTATAGGGATCGACGCCTGCAAAAGACGGCTTCTGGGCGGTGACGAAGCGGAAGATCTGGCGGCCGCTTTTCACCGGCCGGCGCTCCATCAGCACGACATTCTTGCGGTCGAACGCGCCGCGGCCCGGCTCGGCGGTGAACAGGCCGATCGCGATCCGGTCGGCGAAGGCCGATTCCTTCTCATTGCCCTTGCCGTCCGCATAATATTTGTGGGCTTCGACCGGGAGGGTCACGTCCCATTTGCCGTCCTTGCGGCGGACCGCGGTCGGGGCGTCGGCCTTCAGGTCATAGACCGTGATCCGCTCAAAGAGGTCGGCGACCAGCGCCTTGTCTTCGGGCGTCTTGGCCTCGTTTCGGAAGGCGTCGACCAGCTCGATCGAGCGCGGGTAAGGCGCGCCCTTGAAGCGGTATTTGTCGAGGATCGAGCGGAGCGCGCGGTTGACCGCATCCTCGCCCAGCCGGTCCTGCAGCAGATACATGACCAGCGAGCCTTTGTTGTAGTGGATGTATTGCTGGTTCTCGACGCGCTCGAGCGGCTGCTCCTCGATCCCCTCGCCGCCGCGGCGGCGCAGGTATCCGTCGAGCTCGAACTTCAGGAAGCGGCGCATCGCGTCCTCGCCGTAGAGGTGCTTCATCACCATCAGCGCCGAATATTGGGCGAGCGTCTCCGACAGCATGGTGCCGCCCTGCATGTCTGCGCCGATGATCTGGTGGGCCCACCACTGGTGACCCAATTCGTGCGCGGTGACGTAGGTGACGTAATCGATCGCGTCCTTGTCGGTCGCGTCGGCCGTAAAGCCGATCGCCTCCGAATAGGGCATGGTGTTGGCGAAGGCTTGCGCGAAGCTGTCGTAGGCGGGGAATTCGATGATCCGCGCCTGCTTGAACTGATAGGGGCCGAAATTCGCCTGATAATAATCGAGGCCGTGCTGGAGGGCGTTCAGCATCCGGTCGACGTTCCAGGCGTGGGCCGGGTGGTAGTAGATGCCGAGGTCGATGCCTTTGTAGAGGCGGTGCCTCTCCGCATAGCGGGCCGACTGGATCGAGAAGAAGGTGAGGATCGGCGCGTCGGAGACGAAGCGTGCCGTCCTGCGGCCGTTGGCGACCTGGTCGAATATCTTGCGGCCGGGGGCGATCGGGGTCTGGTCGGCGACCGTCGAGACGGTGATGTCGGCAGTCGTCCAGCCGCCGCCGAAATAGGTGGAGCGGGTGGCGGAGAGGTCCTCCAGCTTGGCGGGGTGGAGCTCGGCGGGGAGGCCGTATTTGCGGCGCTTGGCGCGGTCCTGCAGCAGCATGTCGCGGCCCATGCCGATGGCGGGGGCGATCTCCATATTGTTTAGGAAGGTGCCGTTGAGAGCGCGATTCCCCAGGGGCCATGGGCCGATCCAGGCGGTAGATATAATAGCCGAACTTCTCATCGGCAGAGGCGCGTTGGGCGCCTGGAATGTTGAGTTCGGTTAGGCGCAGGTTCTGGTCCGGGTTGCGAATGTGCAAGTCCGCGATGGGCTGCCGGGTCAAATTGGTGAAGACGTAGCTGCCCTGCACCTCGGCGCGGGTCTGGTCCGGATAGAGGGCGACGTTCAGCACCGCATGGGTGATGCTCGGCTGCGGGACCTTCTCATATTTGAGGAAGCGCTTCTCGTAATCGGCGGCATATTGCTCCCCGGCGTCGCGGGTGCGGTATTCATTGAGGACATTGGTGTTGTAGAAGATCCAGCTCCCGATCAGCACCGCCGCGAGCGCGGCGGCGCCGGCGATCAGGCCGGGGCTGCCCTTGAGTCGGGCGGGGAGGCGCTGAAGGCGCGGCTTCAGCCTCGTCTCGGTCCCGCGCCGCCAGAGGAGGTGGGCGGCGACGAGCAGAAGCACCGCGATCGCGCCCCAATAGGCATGGAACCACCAGGCGCCCTTCCAGTAGGAGCCGGCGCCGTTCATGTCCGAATAGACGATCTCCGGCGATTGGGCGTAGATGTAGAGGCCGTGCTCCAGCCCGATATTGCCGGCGACGATGGTCAGGATCAGGTACAGGACCATGATCCCCCAGCCGGCATATTTGTTGGGGCTGAGCGCCTGGACGAAGACCGACAGCGCCGCGAACAGGATCACGTCGAACGACGTCGGAAGGATGTACCAGAGGAAATATTTGCCGAGCTCGTAGTCCGTATAGCCCTTAAGCGTCTGGACGAGCAGCGAGGCGACCACGCTGATCAGGACGCTGGTGATGAGCACCAGCGCCACCGCAAAGGTCTTGGGGATGACGTAGGCCCAATTGGGCAGCGGAGTCGCGTCGACGATCTCGTGGACCTTGCGGTCGCGCTCCCGCCAGACCAGCTCGCCGCCATAATAAATGGCGATGATCAGCGGGATGATCGAGAAGCTTCCCGCGAGGATCGGGACCATTCCCCGAGTCACCGGGTAGGTCGGGGTGCCGTACAGGCTTCCCCCCAGCCACAGGCCGATGACGGCGTTGATCAGGCCGACTCCGATCAGCACGAAATAGGCCGGGCTCTTGAACACCTGCCGCGCCTCGAAGCGGGTCCGGGCCCAGAGCTGGGTGCGGGACGTGCGGGCGCCGAAGGCGGGGCCGGGGAGCGGGCCCGACGCGGCGGGCGCGTTGAGGCGGTCGGCGGCGGCGACTGCGGCTTGTGCGGCGTCGCGGCGCTGGCGGCGGCGGCTCGGCTTGCGGGCGCCGCGGTCGGTGAAGCTGTAGAGGCGGTAGGCGAGCGCGAGGAACGCGACCCCGATTCCGATCCAGATCAGCCGATTCTCGAGCAGGATTCCCCTGAACGCCGGCAGCTGGCCGTTGCGCT
>VBAE01000231.1 GCA_005882415.1 Alphaproteobacteria bacterium
GGGATCGCGCTACCGCTGCGGCTACTTCCTCGGCGACGGCACCGGCGCGGGCAAGGGACGCCAGGTCGCCGGGATCATCCTTGACCAGTGGCTGCGCGGCAACGGGCGGCACATCTGGCTCAGCAAGAATGAGAGCCTGCTGGAGGACGCCCGGCGCGACTGGGCAGCACTCGGGGGACTGCCGCTCGACATCCAGCCTCTGTCGCAGTGGAAGCTGGGTGCACCGCTCACCTTCGACCGCGGGATCCTGTTCGTCACCTACCCCACGCTTCGATCCGGCCGCGCCGATACCACGAGGCTTCGCCCGATCGTGGATTGGGCAGGAGCGGAGTTCGAAGGGGTCATCGCCTTCGACGAAGCCCACGCCATGGCCAATGCGGCGGGCGGGGAGGGCAGCCGGGGCAAGGTCAAGGGCTCGGAGCAGGGCATCGCCGGCGTCCGGCTGCAGAACCTGCTGCCCCGGGCGCGGGTGCTCTACGCGTCCGCGACCGGAGCTTCGGACGTCAACAATCTCGCTTATGCGGCGCGGCTGGGGCTCTGGGGCCCGGAGACGGCTTTCGCCGAGCGGGAGCAGTTCGTGGCCGCGATCCGGCAGGGCGGTATCGCTGCGATGGAGCTCGTCGCCCGCGACCTGAAAGCGCTCGGCCTCTACACGGCGCGGGCACTGTCCTTTGCCGGCGTCGAATATGAGGTCCTCGAACATCCGCTGACGTCCGGGCAGGTCGCGGTCTACGACTCCTATGCGGACGCCTGGGCGATCATTCACGCGAACCTGCAGGCCGCGCTCGAGGCGACCCGAATCGTGGACGCCGCTACGGGAAATACTCTGAACGCGAACGCGAAGTCGGCGGCCTTGTCGCGGTTCGAGGGGACGAAGCAGCGTTTCTTCGGCCAGTTGCTGCTCTCGATGAAGCTGCCGAGCCTGATCCCGGCCATCCAGGCCGATCTGAAGGCGGGTCAGGCAGTGGTGGTGCAGCTCGTCTCGACCGCCGAGGCCATGCTCGACCGCCGGCTCGCCGATCTCAGCCCGGAGGAGCGGGAAGCGCTTGAGATCGACCTCAGCCCGCGGGAATATGTGATCGACTATCTCAGCGCGGCATTCCCCACCCGCCAGATGCGGGTGTTCACCGACGCCGAGGGCAACACCCGCTCCGAGCCGATGTCGGACGAGGAAGGCCGGCCGGTTCATTGCCAGGCGGCGCTCCGGGCGCGCGACGAGCTGATTGAGCAGCTCTGCGCGTTGCCGCCGATCGCCACGGCTCTTGACGCCCTGATCGACCGGTTCGGCACCGAGGCAATGGCTGAAGTGACGGGCCGCACCCGCCGGCTCGTCACCCGCGACGGACGGCAGAAGCTCGAGAGGCGGACGGCGCGCTCGAACCTGGTCGAAACGGACGCTTTCATGCGCGGCGACAAGCGGCTTCTGGTCTTCTCCGACGCCGGCGGCACCGGCCGAAGCTACCATGCCTGCCTCTCCGCCGCGAACCAGGCGCGGCGGATCCACTATCTGCTGGAGCCCGGCTGGCGGGCGGACGCTGCGATCCAGGGCCTGGGGCGCACCCACCGGACCCGGCAAGCCTCGGCGCCTCTGTTCCGGCCGGTGACCACCGACGTCCGCGGCGAGCGGCGGTTCATCTCGACCATCGCCCGGCGGCTGGATTCGCTCGGCGCGCTCACCCGGGGCCAGAGGCAGACCGGCGGCCAGAATCTGTTCGACCCCGCCGACAATCTGGAAAGCCGCTTGGCGAAGGACGCTCTCCTGGGCTGGTACCGCCTGCTGTTCGCAGGAAAGCTCGCCTCGGTGACGTTCGGTTGCTTCCAGGAGCTGACCGGGCTGAGGCTGGAAGGCGAGGACGGTGGGCTTCGCGACGACCTTCCTCCGATCCAGCGCTGGCTGAACCGGCTGCTGGCCCTCCGGATCGAGATGCAGAACGCCATCTTCGACGAGTTCATGGGACTGGTGGAGACCCGAATTGCGGCGGCACGGGAGGCGGGAACGCTGGACCTGGGCGTCGAGACGGTTCCGGTGGACCGCTTCGAAATACTGGACGACCGAATCGTCCGGACCGACGGCCGCTCCGGCGCGACGACGCATCTGCTCCGGGTTGAGCTTGCCCGGCGGCTCCGGCCCCTGCCGCTTGAGCGGGTGCTGGAGATTCGGGCTTCACGGTCGGGCGCGGTGCCGATGCTGAACGGACGGTCGGGCAAAGCGGCGTTGCGAATCCGGGCTCGGAGCCTGTTGTCGGACGAGGGGCTGCCGATCGAGCGCTACGAGCTGATCCGGCCGACCAGGCGGGAGCAGCTGCCATGCGATCGCCTGGCGGAGACGCATTGGGCCGAGACGACGGAGGCACTCTTCGCCGAGGCATGGCAGGCGGAGGTGCGGGAGGCGGAGGCGACGGTGCGCCGCGAGACGCTCCACCTCGCCACCGGGCTGCTGCTGCCCATATGGGACAAGCTTCCGGACGATCTCGTTCAGGTGGTCCGAATCGCGGCTGCCGACGGCCGCACGTTGCTCGGGCGTGAGGTTCCCACCGCCTGTCTCGGCGACCTCGCAGCGAAGCTCGGTCTCGACATCGATCTCATAGTGCCGCCGGACGAGCTCGCTGCGATGGTGCTCCGCACGGGCAAGCCGATGGCGCTGCACGGCGTCGAAGATCTCCTGCTCAAGCGTTCGCTCGTGAACGGCTCGCAGCGGCTCGAGCTCACCGGCTTCGCCGCGGTCCGACTGTCCTGGTACAAGGCGCAGGGCTGCTTCACGGAGATCATCCGCTACCAGACGCGGCTGTTCGTACCGGTCGGTTCGGCCGCCGAAGTGCTCGCGCGGCTGGTTTCCTGAGGCACCGGCTCCCGGCGGCTTGGCTCAATGATGTCCGGCCGTGCTCGTCGTCAGAGTCCCGTCCGCCGCCGCGGTCACCGTAACGTCGCCGTCCCAGCCGGTGGCATAGATGGCTTTGTCGATGGTCTCGGCGGAGAAGCGCTTCGCTCCATCGGCGACGGGCTCGGTCACAGGCGTGCGGGCGAGCGACACATTGCGCTCCAGGAGGTCCACGCTGACCCTGCGCGGATGGCCGTAGGCCCAACCCGTCCAGGGGGCCTGGACGGTCGAAGGCCCCATCGAGATGACGGCCATCTTCGGCGTAAGCGCCGCAAGCCACGCGTCCGTGGTTCCGTTGGCCGCGCCATGATGGTTGACCTCATAGACGTCCACGTCGAGCTCGCGCCGCATCGACTGCTTCGCGAGCAGCCGGTCGATCCCGGCATTCTCGAGGTCCCCGGGAAACAGGAAGGACGCGGCGCCGAAGTCGATCCTGATGACCAGGCTGTGATTGTTGCCGTTGTTGAAATCCTCGGCACTCCAATCGCCCTGCGCATTGCCTCCGGAGAGGACTTCGATCTTCGGATCGACGCCTTGGCAGTTCAGCGGATCGACATCGTCGCCCGAGACCGGGACGTCCCCGACCTCCTTAACTTCCTTCATCCGCTCCGCCGGGAGGCCCGACTGATCCAGCATCCAGTTGGCGTCCCGGCGGCCGGAGCCGGTGCGAAGGCCGTTGTGGATGTAGCGCTCGACCGTGAACGCTTCCGCCACGCGCCTTAGATTGCTGTTATGGTCGAGATGGGTGTGGGTGATGAACACGGCGGCGAGGTGCCGGTTGAGGTCGGGTCGCCGGGCGAAGAAGGCGGTGAGATAGTCGATGAGGTGCTGGCCCGCGGCGGGCGTGCCGCCGCCTGCGTCGATTAGCACGGCCCCGCAGCTGGCTTCGACCAGCGCAGCATTGCCCTGGTCGACGTCGATATAGTGGACCTGGAGGCGGTCCTGGGGGATTGCGGCGACCGCGCCTTCGGAATCCGAGACGCGCCTGACGAAGCTCTGATAGACCCAGCCCTCCCGCCCGTCCGGAAGCCGCACATGGTAGTAGCCGTGCTGCCTCGCGCCGTCGTCGAGCAGGTCGAGACGCGTTCCGACCGCAGGGAAATCGAGTTTCTGGGAGGCTTTCGTGGGAGCCGCCCGCACCGTCACGTCCCGCTGGATCACGACGTCGTCGGCCCAGGCCGGCGATGCTACGAACGCCGTGCCGATGAACGACGCCGCCGCGGCCAATCTCGATATGCGCAAACCCATGGCTGCGGCCCTCCCCCTAAGGGAGGTTAGGTCCGGCTTGGCAGGAAGTCACGCTCGCATTCCCGAACGGGCGCAACTGCAGAGACCTAGCTCCCTCCAGGAAGGCGCAGGGCAGCCCATGTTCGTCGGCAGCAGCCCGACAGCGGGTTCATTCTGGGGGGCACGTCAGCACCCCGAAAGGCGATGGCAAGCAGCGCCCACGGCCGGAGAGAGAGGAGAGAGTGCGGGAGCCGGTTGAGCGACGGGTGCGGAAAGGCCGCACCGGCTCATTCGGAGACCCGACATGATCAGGACCATTCCACTCAACAAATTGGTGCCGTCGCCGCGCAACGTGCGGCGGGCGTCAGACCCGCAGGCCGACCTCGAGCTGAAAACCGGCATAGAGGCCCGCGGCCTGCTCCAGAATCTGGTGGTGACGAGCGTGAAGAAGCCGCGCGGCACGTTCGCCGTCGAGGCGGGCGAGCGCCGCCGCCGAGCGCTTCTGGGCCTCGTCGCGGAGGGCAAGCTGCCGGCCGACCATGAGGTGTGCTGCCTCGTCATCGAAGGCGCCGAAGCGGCGCAGGAGGCGAGCCTCGCCGAAAATTTCCAGCGGCTGAGGATGAACCCGGCCGACGAATGTCTCGCCTTCCAGCAGCTGGTCGAGCAGGGTTCCGACGCTGAGGGGATCGCGCGCCGGTTCGGCCTCACCGTCCGCTTCGTCGAGGGGCGGCTTAGGCTCGCCGGGCTTGCTCCGGTGGTGTTCGAGGCGCTCGGCGCAGGCGAGATCAGCCTCGATGCGGCCAAGGCCTATGCGGCGACGCCCGACCGGGAGCGGCAGGCCTTCGTCTTTGGGCAGATCGGGCGCAGCTATGCCGCAAGCCAACCCGACAGCATCCGCCGGATGATGACCCAGGCGACCGTCAGCGCCACCGATCGCCGCGCGCGCTTCGTCGGCGAGGACGCTTATGTCGCGGCGGGCGGACGGGTCGAGCGGGACCTATTCTCGGAAGACTCCTCGACGCACTGGCTGGACATCGCTCTGCTCGAGCGCCTGGCATGCGAGAAGATGGACGCTCTCGCGGCCGCGGCTGCCGCCGAGCAGGGCCTCGCCTTCGTCCGCCCGA
Source organism: Alphaproteobacteria bacterium (assembly GCA_005882415.1). Classification (GTDB taxonomy): domain Bacteria; phylum Pseudomonadota; class Alphaproteobacteria; order Sphingomonadales; family Sphingomonadaceae; genus Allosphingosinicella. The sequence continues at coordinate 5,230 of VBAE01000231.1, forward strand.
CCCTCGACAGCTGGATCGGTCATGCGCAGACGGCCGGGCTTCGGCGGGTTCCGGTTGAGACGCCGGCGCTCAGCGAGGAGGAGTCCGCCCGCGTCGACGGCCTTGAAGGCCAGATCGAGGATCTGATCGACCTGCTCCAGGACGAGGAGACCGAAGACTCCGCACGCGACGAGGCCGAGGCGAAGGTTCGCGAGCTGAGCGATGCGATCGACGCCATCGTCAACAAGCCGCCCGTGATCGACGATGCGCTCAAGCCGCAGCTTGGCGCCTTCCTGCTTCTCGATGAGCAGGGCCGTCCGAAGCTCGACACCAGCTTCTACGCGGAGGTTGCCGCCGATGAGGCAATTGCCGCCGAGCGCGGGGAGTCCGGCGATCGGTGCGACCCCGCCCCGAAGGCGGGCCGCGTGGCGGGGCTCTCGCAGCGCCTGGTGGACGAGCTGTCGATCCAGCGGCGCGACATCCTCGCCGTCCACGTCGCGTCCGATCCCGGGTTGGCGCTCGACCTCGCCATCTTCCTGATGATCGACCGGGAGGCCCGCTATTCGGGCGAGAAGAGCGGCTCGTCGCTCACCGCCCTGCCTCCGGCCAACCCGGTGTTCGACTTCAAGACGCCGGAGGCGGCGGCAACCATCGCCTGGGCCGAGGCCGGGCCGGCCCTCGACCGGAGTTGGATCGAGGCGGACACGAAGGCTGGCCGCTTCGATGCGTTCAGGGCGCTCGCAGACGACGCCCGGGCGGCATGGCTCGGCCATGCGGTCGCAAGGACGCTCGAGGCGAGCCTCAACCTTCCGGGCGAGCGATCCTGCGCCTTCCACGACCATCTCGGCCAACTTCTCGGGATCGACGTCGCGCGCTGGTGGCGGCCGACCGGCGCGAACTATTTCGACCGGGTGCCGAAGGGGGTGACGCTCGGGGCCCTCGCCGAGGTGGGCGGCCAGGCGCTCGCCGACCGCTACTCCAAGGCGAAGAAGGCGGAGCTTGCGCAGTCCTGCGAGCGGATCTTCTCCGGCGACTTCATCGCGGAGGTCGAGGTCAAGGAGGCGGCGCTCGCCTGGGTGCCGGAGGCGATGCGGTTCGCGGCGTCCGAGGTCCCTGCCGAGACCGCCGGCGATGCGGACAGTGCCTCTCCCGCTGCCGAGGAGGGTGCGGGGAGCTCCGCCGCGCCCGCCGATGCGGGCGACGAGATCGAGGAAGCGGCCTGACGTCTCCCAGCGCTGCCTCTTCCGGGCGGTCCCTCATCGGGCCGCCCGGACCCTCGCTACGGGTTGGGGACGGCGACCGGAATTAGTCCAGAAGCGGCCGCAGGGATCGTCCAAAGGGAAATGCAGACGCTCCCCACTATCCGCCGCGATCGACTCCGGCCACCGCGCCTAGCTGAGGTGCCTCACTGAACAGTCGGCCATGACCCCATCCGGAAGGGGCGGCGACGCTTCACAGGAGATTGGCAGGGATGGCGCGAGAGCCGGGACGGATCGCCGCCCGGTTTCCCAGCCGTCCCCATCCCGTGTCGAGGGACAAGACCATGATGCACAGTGAGATCGAGCTGGACGCTTTCGACCCAAAGCGGTGGGGCGCCCGGGGGTGGCGATGAAGCGGATCGAGATGCTCCGAGCCCATCGGGCAGCCGGCTGTATGGACGTGAGAGGGTCCTCCATCGCGCCCAAAGGCTCGCAGCTTCCGGAGGATCAACCCTCGCGTCTCGCACCGCGCGAGGCTGAGAGGCTGGCCAAGCTTTGGGCGAGCTCTTCCAGACGGAAGGGCTTGGCCAATCGCCGCAGATTAGGGGGAATGCCGTCCAGCTCGGCATAGCCCGATACGATCAGCACTCCGATATCCGGCCGCTGCTCCCGCACGCGCATGGCAAGGTCGGTTCCCGTCATCCCCGGCATCAGGTGGTCCGTAACCAGATAATCGACCTCGATGCGTTCGATGATCGCCGCCGCCTTCTCCCCCGACTCCGCTTCCACGACGGCGTAGCCGAGATCCTCCAGAAGCTCGCGAGTCGAGGACCGGACCGCCGGCTCGTCGTCGACCAGCAGGACCGTGCCCGCGCCGGCCGTGGAGTGCGGAGAATCGCTGTCGCCCCGGGGAGCGGGATCGGCGCTGCTGATCGGCAGATAAAGGTCGACGCGGGTTCCGAAGCCGGGACGGCTGGATAGAACCATGCCCCCTCCCAGCTGCGAGGCGAGGCCGTGGACCATCGAAAGGCCGAGGCCCGTGCCCTTTCCTACTCCCTTCGTGGAGAAAAACGGCTCGATAGCCCTTGCTGCGGTGGCCTCGTCCATGCCGGACCCGGTGTCGGACACCGACAGGCACAGATATTCTCCGGGCTTGAGCTTCGACCGGTGACCGCTCGTCACCTGCTCCGCCGAAGCGGCGAGGGTGAGTGTGCCGCCGTCCGCCATTGCGTCGCGGGCGTTCACGCTGAGATTGAGCAGCGCCATCTCCAGCTGATTCACATCTCCTCGAGCGGGGGGAAGATCGTTCTGAACCTCGATGCGGACCTTTATCTGCGGCCCGGATGTGCTGTCGATGAGCTCGGCCATCCCCTGAATGAGGTCGGCAAGGTCAACGGGCCCGGGCTGGAGCGGCTGACGCCGGGCAAAGGCGAGGAGGCGCTGAACCAGCACTCTTGCGCGCTCGGCCGACTCGAGGGCGCCTGCGATCAGCCTTTGCTCCCGCGCCGGCATGTCCGGATTGCGCTGGAGGAGGTCAAGGCTCCCGAGGATCGGGGTGAGCAGGTTATTGAAGTCGTGCGCGACGCCACCGGTCAGCTGGCCGAGCGCTTCCACCTTCTGCGATTGCCGCAAAGCCTCCTGCGCGAGGTCGAGCTCATCGCGCCGCTCGGCTTCGGCGGTGACGTCGCGGCCGATGACATAGGCCTCCCCTTCGGCAGGCGCCGCGCTCCATGAGAAGAGGCGCCACGTCCCCGACCGCGACCGAAGCCTGGCGATGAAATCGCCGACCCGTGATCGTCCGGCGGCCCGGATGACTCCTGCCACGTCCCGCAGGTCTTCCGGATGTACGAAGTCGCTGAACCGCCGGCCGAGCACCTCGTGCTCCTCATAGCCAAGCAAGGGCAGGATCGCTGGGTTCACGGCCCGGATCGCCCAACGGCGGCCGATGACAAGGAACAAATCGCCGCTCAGCCTCCACATCCGGTCTCGCTCCGCAGTCCGTTCCGCGATCTGCTGTTCGAGCGTGCGGTTGAGCCTTTCCAGGGCGGCCTGGGCCTCACGCCTCTCGGTGACATCGCGGACGGTGCCGAGGGTCCGAAGCGGCGTTCCATCGGGATCGACGGCGACTATGCCCCGCGATGCGATCCAGCGGACGCTGCCGTCGGGACGGACGATCCGATATTCCGTCGAGAATTCGCTCCCCGACCGGATGCACCGCCGCACTTCCTCGCTGACCCATTCGCGG
>VBAE01000174.1:0-3173 GCA_005882415.1 Alphaproteobacteria bacterium
CGATGACGCAGGCGCGCAGACACAAGTAATCGACAAGGGCGCTTACCGCGTCGCGGGCCATCGAGTTGGCCGGGTGCTCGCGGCACAGCTGCTCGATCTGTGCCGCGAGATCGCGAAGGTCTTGCGCCTCGGTCACGGGTAGACGTTAGTGCCGCCCGGACCCGTCGGATGGGCGTAGACCATGCGCTGCTTACCGGCGACGTTGATCGGCCGCAGCTGCTTCGAGAAGCGTTGCACTTCGCTCTCCGAGATCACCGAGTAGCGGCCGAACTTCCGGATTTTGATGCGCCCGGCCAGGATGTGCGTGTAGAGCGTCTGGCGCGACATCTTCAGCTTCGCGGCGGTGTCGGCGAGGGTGTAATACTGCACCAGACCCTCGTCGTCCTTGGATGCCTTGGGAACCAGGCGCGGCTTGGCCTTGTGGGGATGGGTACTCATACGTCGGTATCCTCTGCTTTCCGGTCTGTTGGGCGTAGGTTAACTATATTGGCATCCGGGTCGGCAATGTCAAGCGGGAACTTACCGCCGTTGTAGAGGTCGACCAGCTGGGTCTCGTTGAGCCGGGCGTAGTCACGGCCTTTGCCGTCGACCGGCGCCAGAAGCCAAAGACGTTTGGCGCTGCCCTTGGCCCAGATCGGCGCGGCGCCGCGCGGGTTCTTCGGATCAGGCCTGACCGGGCGGGCACCGACGTTCCAGAGGGCGTGGGCGAGCCTGATGTCGCTCGTTGCGTAAGAACTGTTGCGCCCCGACAGCACGCCTCTGACCTCAGAGGCGGTCATCACCAGGGACGGGCCTTTGACGCCGCTTTGGGCGACAAGCATTTTCATCTCTTCGATGAACTCGGCGACGGCGGTATCGAGCGGGTTCTGGTTGGCGGTGATCAAGACGCCCTTGGCTTGGGTGTCAGGAGCCGGACCCTCTATCAAACGAATATCGGCATCGGTCAGCGGAAACTCCATGAAGAAGCTGGCGACCAAATCCTTGTTGGTGTCGAGATAGGCCCAAAGACGCTCGTAGTGCTCCTTCGGGGGTTTCGGCGTGTCCATGTTGTCGACGACGAGAAGTCGCCGGTCGCCGGGTTCGAGGTAGAGCGGGACGCGATAGTTGGAGAGAAAAACCCAGGCGCTGAGATTGGGGATGGCGTAAGGCGCCTGATGCTTGCGGTTGACCATGATGTGGTCAGGCGGACAGGCGAGATACTCTTTGAGTTGGTTGTAAACGTCGGCCGGAGATTTGCCCTTTGCCGAGGTCTGTTGATGGGTCTCGGAAACAGTGATCAGCTTATGCTCAAGGTAGTCGGTAAAGGCGCTCTGAACCATGCCGATGGTCGCTGAGACATGATTGCGGTCGCCGACTGCCCAGCGCAGGAACTTCAACAGCCAATCTTTGCCGAGCCCGGGCGTCGTCGAAATCAGCCAGCCCCAATTCGGCTTGCGGTTCGGGTGCTGCACGACAAAAGCCGCCCAACGAATGAAATACTCGACGTTCTCGTCGGTGAGCAGCACCAGCTTGCACTGATCCAGGAAGAGTTTGATCGCCTGTCTGGTGACACCGTGATGGGTGAGCTGGAAACCAGGTTGCCAGGTGTTAGCCAGACGGTGCCGGTCCCGTGTCAGCACCAGCCGGTCTTCTCCCGGATGGTAGGTCAGGTTGTTGACAAGGGTGCGGCGTGGATCGTTGAGGTAGAGAAAGCTCGGGGTGATGTCCTTGGCCCGCGAGGTGATACCGGCTTCGAGCTTAAGCTGATCGAGAAACGGCTGGTAGACGCGGTTGAAGCCTTGCTCGGTGTAGAGCATCCGATCCTGAAAACGGAAAAACCGCAGCTGTGTCGGGATGTAGGCCCAACCGGCGAATATGCTCGGCATCAAAGGCTGGCCGCTCATGGCGATGGCGCTGGCCTCGACCTCAGCATCGTCGATCTGCGCCGTGTCATAAGCGATGGCGGCGACCCTGCTCGGCGCTCTCTCACGAGCTTCCTTGCGCAGCCACCACAGGCCGAGCGGGCCGTTGAGCGAGGGCGGGTTCTCGTCCCACTTCCGTGCCGGGTAGCTCTCGCCCATGTCCTGGTGGACCTGGTTCGACCATGACACCCAGAGGTCCCGGCCCCATGCCGCACCCTGAGAAGCGTTGATCAGCGCCAGCCCCAGGCGCAGCCATTCTTCGTACTCGAAGAATTTTTGGTCGTTGGGGATCAGCTCCAGGAGCGCGGTGACTTCCTGCTGATCTCCCACGATTTGCCCGGCGTCTCCTGTCGGTCTCAGGAGCGCGGTGTTGGCACCGCCTGACACGCGGCGGATGCCGTGCTTGGTGTGGAACTCGTTCTCGATCTCGACGAGCGCCGCCTTGAGGTCATCGAGCATGATCTCAGGAAAGTCCTCCGGGGCACGGGGCTTGTTCTCCCACTGATAGGGAGCGTGCGTGTCACGGTGCTCCCCCCAGGCGACGAACTGGCGGTTCTCGCCGAGTATCTCGACCTTGAAGGTGAACCCCATCGGGTCCTGAAAGCGGAGCACCGAGCCGCGAGGGACCTGGTCGAGGCGGAAGGCGACGCCTGCCCGGGCATGATCCGGGGCGTCAACCCCTCGCACAGGTAAATCGTCGCCGAAGTGCCGTCGTAATATCTCAAGCGCATCAGAGAGATAGACAGGGTCGTCGAGGTCGAGGTCGACAAAGACGAGGTTCCAGGCGCGCCCGCAGGCAAGGCCGACATTGGCCTCGACCTGATCCCACTCCTGCGCCGTCGCCTTGTCGGGGCAGCTATGGGCCTGAACGCGCTGCTGTATCCAGTCCCGGGTCGCGGGACGATACCGGGCCGGGATTTTGCCGAGGCTCTTGGGGTCTAGCTGCGGCGCCGGACGCCCCCCAGGGGGAGCTACGCACACCATGTACGGGCCGAAACCTGACGCTTGGGCAGCTTGAGCGTGGGTTGACATGGCCGCCTTCCATTGTTAGGTGTGTCATGCGTTACTTTCGTGGGGGTGCCGTTTCTCCATTGGCGGCACCCCCCTTTTTTAACGTAAGTTAGACTTTTCCGTATCGGCTTCCGACATAGCCCTCGCCGTCGAGGGGAAGCCCGATGGCCCATTCGGGGCCGAGCTTAAGCCGCTGCAAAACCTCCCATAAAGCCGTCTTGGCGCGCTCCGCTTCGACCTCCATCACAGCTTCGTCATGGA
>VBAE01000174.1:3188-4937 GCA_005882415.1 Alphaproteobacteria bacterium
CGTCGCGTGCACGGCGTTCTCGACCAGCTTGCCGCCGTAGGTCCGAATGTCCTGCCAAGCCCGGGTGTATTGGTTCAGGCCGGAGTAGGTGATCGAGCCGTCCTCGATCCGCACGTCGCGGTAGACGAGGTGCCTCCCCGAGGGGAGCCGCATGAGCATGGCCCCAGCCATCAGGCCGTCCCCTTTTGCCATGCGGAAGCCGAGCTTGCCGACGTTGAACCAGCGGTGCTGGAGGTTGTCGCCAATCACGCCACGGACGGCGTCCTCGCACTCATACCAGAGGGCGACGATGTGGTGGTTCGCAGCACGCCAGTCGTTGACGATCTGGCGCGCTTCTTGGGGGTCGAGGTCGATGAAGTAGGGCGGTGCCCATGCCGTCGCGACAAACTTGTCGGTGCCCATCCCGAAGCCGAGGGCGAGGGTGACGATCTTGCCCAACTGACGCGAACTGGAGCCGATCTTGTCGGCGGCGTAGGTGTAGACATCCTCGCCGCGCCGGAAAACTTCGAGGATGTCTTCCTGCTGGGCGAGCCAGGCCACGACGCGGGCTTCGACCTGGGAGAAGTCCACTGACACGAGCACGTTACCAGGGTCGGCTGTGAAGCACGGCCGGAGGAGCGTGCTGATGGTTGAGAGCACGCTTCCGTACTTGAATTTCAGCGTGTCAGGATCGTCCTCCTCCTCAAGGATGCTCTGAAGCGCACCCCTGACCGGGAAGCCCTTCGGGATGCGCGGGTAGTTCTGGATTTGCACGAGCCGCCCGGCCCAGCGGCCGGTGCGAACCGCGCCGTAATACTGCATCGCGCCGCGCACCCGGCCATCTTTGGAGCAGGCGGTCTTCATGGTGCGGAGCTTCGCGGTCGAAGTCTTCGCCGCCTCCTGCCGGATGAGGAGGGCGCTGTTGGCGTCGCCGTCGAGGTTGGGGGTCTCCAGCAGGGCGCCCATGTGGTTCTTGTCGAGGCTCTCGACCCTGAGACCCTTCGACGTGAGCCAGCTGGTGAGGGCTCCCACTGTTCGCGTGGAAGACGCCCCCTTGGTGACAGCCCGCATCTCCTCGTCTAGACGCCGGGTCTCCTCGCGTGTCAGCTTGTCGAGGGTGTCTACGAGCGTTAGGTCAACCTTGATGCCCTTCCGGTTCATGCGATGGTCGACGAGCCAGATTTCTCTTTCCCGTACCGGCAGCGGCGGAATGGCGTGGAAAGCGCGACGCTCGACCTCGACATCGCGTATGCAATAGCGAGCCAGAACGTCATACCGCTCGGCGTCCTGGTCATGCCACCAGACTGGCTGACCATCACTCGCGAAGTGACGCGGGCGCGCCATGCGAAGCATGACACCGTGACCAACTTTGTCCTTCTGCTCTTTGAGGTTGAGCGCCTGCGCGGCTTGTTCGAGCGCAAGCGGCAGGCCCCAATAGGCCGCCGCCGCCATGGTGCAGTGGACTTGCTCCGGTGCCAGCGGCGGCACCAGGGACGCCCTCTCCTGACGCCGGAGGACGAGGTTCCAGATGGCTAACTCGAAGTTGGCGTTCCAGGCGTGAACCTCGCCTTCGCTGCGAACGTGAGCATCGACCGCTTCGGGAAAGGGCTGGCCGGGTGCCCAGATACGCGGCTTCTCTTCGTCGAAGGCCCAACCCATGACGGTAATCTCCGTCGAGGGGTTCTCGGCGTAGGCCCACGCGCCCGCGCGACGGAGGTCGCACTGCGAATGGGTCTCGAAGTCAATGTGCAGGCGGCTTGGGGCCACGTC